>NZ_JBQEOF010000006.1:240235-346122 GCF_052044995.1 Roseateles sp. 22389 | reverse complement strand
GGGAGAGCAACTGTGTTCCAAGTCAAGCGCTAATCAGGCTAGCGCGGGCTGTGGATAAGAGGGCTGCCAAGCGGTGCCGGACTTGATGACGGCGTTGATGATGGTGAGCAGCTTGTGCATGCAGGCGGTCAGCGCCACCTTCTTAGGCTTGCCCGCTTGCACCAGTCGTTCGTAGAAGCTCCTGAGGACAGGGTCATAACGCACAGCGCTGAGCGAAGCCATGTACAGCGCCGAACGGACATTGGCCCGTCCACCCCAGGTGGAGCGCCGACCCTTGAATGTGCCGCTGTCGTTGTTCAACGGCGCCACACCCACGAGTTTGGCGATCTCGCGTCGCTTGAGTTGGCCGAGTTCGGGCAGCGCAGCCATCAGCATCGCTTGTGTGCCTGGCCCCACTCCCTTGAGCCCTTTGAGCAACTCCAGCTTGTCCTTGAAGTGCTCCTTCAGGAAGCCGCCCGCATCGTCATCGATCTTTCCGATTTGGTGGTCCAGCATCTTCAGAATGGTGCGAATGCTCTTGCGCTGCGACGCGTGCATGCTCGCCAATCGGTTGTGCTCAGCCACCCGCATGGCCACGAGCTGACTGCGCCGCGTCACCATGGCTAGCAGTGTCTCCTGCGCGTCCGTGGGCAGTTTGTAGAGCAGTCGCTCGCGCCGGTCGCTGGCATGCAGCGTGCGCGCAAACTGCGACAGCATCTTCGCGTCCGTGCGGTCCGTCTTGGCCAGGTAGCCCATCGCTTTGGCGAAGTCATGCGCCTGGCGCGGATTGATCACCATGACGGCCAAACCATGCGCGCACAGCATCGCCGCCGCCGGCTGCTCCAGCCCACCGGTGGCTTCCAGCAGAACGACTCCCACGCGCTCGCGCATCTCAGTGAGCATCGCCAACAGCGACTTCAAACCGGGCTCATCGTTGCTGAAGGTCTGCGTCTTGTCCCTGTCATTCAAGGCCACCTCAAGCGTGGCTTTGGAAACATCGATACCAACAAAAATCAGTTCAGGTGCGCCTGCCATTTCCCATCCTTGCAAATTCGAGGTCCGAGCACGCCAGTGCATGTCGGCCGTCCAGCAACTGTTCGGGCTTGCTCAACAGACGGCCAGTCGTCCACGCCAAATGCTCTCCCACGGGCTAGGTATCCCAGAGGGCAGACGGGCTGTGGACAACTGCCAAAACAAACCTGTGTGTACTCTCAAAACGAAAGATACAAGGGTGTAAGAACGAGCGATCGCTGCCGGGTATGACTCCCTCGCCCGCTTGCGGGAGAGGGTTGGGGTGAGGGCCAGCGGCCGAGGCAGTACGGCAGCCCTTTCTTCCCCCTCTCCCGCTTGCGGGAGAGGGAGGGGTGAGGGCCAGCGGCCGAGGCAGTACGGCAGCCCTTTCTTTCCCCCTCTCCCGCTTGCGGGAGAGGGAGGGGTGAGGGCCAGCGGCGGTGGCAGTGCAGGAGCGCCGTGTTCACCGGATCGCTTCAGGCGCGTGGTCCTGCAGCATCCGCCTCGCAACGATGACCCGCATGATCTCGTTCGTGCCTTCGAGGATCTGGTGCACGCGCGCGTCGCGCAGATAGCGCTCCAGCGGGTACTCGCGGATGTAGCCGTAACCGCCGTGGATCTGCAGCGCCTCGTTGCACACGCCGAAGCCGATGTCCGTCGCCAGCCGCTTGGCCATCGCGCAGTACACCTGCGCGTCGGGCGACTTCGCGTCCAGCTTGGACGCGGCCAGCCGCACCATCTGCCGCGCGGCGACCAGCTCGGTGGCCATGTCGGCGAGCTTGAACTGCAGCGCCTGCATGTCCGCCAACGCCCGCCCGAACTGTCGCCTCTCGTGCATGTAACGCTGCGCCGCGGTCAACGCGCCCTGCGCCGCGCCCACCGAGCAGGTCGCGATATTGATGCGGCCGCCGTCCAGCCCCTGCATCGCGATGCGAAAGCCCTGCCCTTCCTCACCGAGCAACTGCGCCGCCGGCACGCGCACCCCATCGAAGGCGATCGCGCGCGTGGGCTGGCTGTTCCAGCCCATCTTGTCCTCCTTGCGGCCGTACTCGATGCCTGCGGCATCGGCCTCGACGAGGAAGGCGGAGATGCCATCCGCGCCCGCCCCGCCGGTGCGCGCCATCACGACCAGCACGTCGGTCGCGCCCGCGCCGGAGATGAAGGCCTTGCCACCGTCGAGCACGTACGCATCGCCATCGCGCCGCGCCGTCGTGCGCAGCGATGCCGCATCCGACCCCGCGCCCGGCTCGGTGAGGCAGTAGGACGCCAGCTTGCTCCCTGCGCAGAGCGCCGGCCCCCATTGCGCGGCGACCTCGGGCCGCGCGAACGCCGTCACCATCCACGTCGCCATGTTGTGGATGCTCAGGAACGCCGTCGTCGACGGGCAGGCCGCGGCCAGCTCCTCGAAGACCAGCGTCGCGTCCAGCCGCGGCAGGCCGAGACCGCCCGCCGCCTCTTCCGCGTAGAGCCCGCAAAAGCCCAGCTCGCCCGCATGCCGCAGCGTGTCGCGCGGGAAGATCCCGCCCGCGTCCCACGCCGCCGCATGCGGCGCCATCTCGTCGTGCGCGAAGTCCCGCGCCGCCTGCTGGAAGGCCCGCTGCTGCTCGTTCAACTCGAAGTCCATGGGCGGCTCCGCCTCACTTCAGGCTGATCGTCGTGTTGACGCCGCCAGTGGACGCGTCGTCGAACCAGCGCGCCGTCACCGTCTTCGTCTGCGTGTAGAAGAGCACCACCTGCTTGCCGTAGGGCCCCAGGTCGCCCAGCTTGGACGCGCGCGATCCCGTGAACGAAAACAGCGGCACCGGCACTGGAATCGGCACGTTGATGCCGACCTGACCCACGTCGATCTCGTCCTCGAAGCGCCGCGCCGCCGCGCCGGACTGCGTGAACAGCGCCGTGCCGTTGCCGTTCGGGTTGGCGTTGATCATCGCGATCGCCTCGTCGAGCGTCGCCGCCTCCGCGACACACAGCACCGGGCCGAAGACCTCCTGCTCATAGATGCTCATGCCGGGCTTCACGCCGCTGAACACCGTCGGGCCGACGAAGTTACCCTCCTTCAGTTGACCGCTCAGCGGCGGCAGCCGGCCATCGAGCGCCAACGTCGCGCCGTCCTCGATGCCACACGCGATGAGCTGCTCCACCCGGTCCCGCGCCGCGCACGAGATCAGCGGCCCCACGTCCGTCGTCGCCGAATCGCCGGCGCCGACGCTCAGGCCCCTGGCCTTCTCGATCAGCTCGGGCAGCCAGTCGCGCGCCGCGCCGACCAGCACCGCCACCGACACCGCCATGCAGCGCTGCCCCGCCGCGCCGAAGGCGGCGCCCACCAGCGCGTTCAGCGCCTGCTCCTTGTGCGCATCGGGCAGCACGACGGCGTGGTTCTTCGCGCCCATCATGCATTGCACGCGCTTTCCGGCCTTCGTGGCGCGGTCGTGCACCAGCGTGCCCACGCGCGTCGATCCGACGAAGGACACCGCGCGGATGTCCGCGTGGTCGCACAGCGCGTTGACCACGTCCTCGCCGCCATGCACGACGTTGAGCACGCCCTTGGGGATGCCGGCCTCCAGCGCCAGCTCGACCAGCCGCATCGTCACCATCGGATCTTGCTCCGAGGGCTTGAGCACGAAGGTGTTGCCGCAAGCGATCGCCATCGGGAACATCCACAGCGGGATCATCGCGGGGAAGTTGAACGGCGTGATGCCGGCGCACACGCCCAGCGGCTGCAGCAGCGTGTAGGTGTCGACGCCACCCGCCACGTTGTGCGCGCGCTCGCCCATCTGCAGCGAGCCGATGTTGGCCGCATGCTCCACCACCTCCAGGCCGCGGAACACGTCGCCCTCGGCATCGGCCAGCGTCTTGCCCTGCTCCGCCGTCAGCGTGGTGGCCAGCGACTTGAGGTGATCGCGGATCAGCTGCTGGTACTTGAGGAAGATGCGGGCGCGCACGCCGATCGGCGTCTTGCGCCAGGTCTTGAAGGCCTCGCGCGCGGCGGCGATGGCGGCCTCGACCTCGCCGGGCGTGGCCATCGGCACGCGCGCCAGGCGCTGCTGCGTCGCGGGGTTGATCACGTCGCGCCATTCGGCGCTGCGGGATTGAACGAACTCGCCGTTGATCAACAGCGGAATGCGCGGCACATCGTCGCGGGTCATCGTGTCTCCTGGTGCTCCCCTCGGTCAGGGGCTCCAGAAGAATCTATCGGCGAACGGCCCGCGCGGCGCGCCCGCGCCCCGCTGTGAAAAGGAAAAGTGGCGAAGCGCTTCGCAGCCCGGCGACCTGTCCCGCGAAGTTTGCGAATCAGCGGACCGCGCAGCGGGTCGCGCCACGCATGACGCTCAATCGGCCAGGCGCCTCAGCTCATCGAGGAATCGCGCCGCCGCCACGTCCGACGGCCACGGCTCCCACGGCGTGCCGCCGTACAGCGCCTGCAAGGGATCGGTGCCCAGCACGGGATGCGTGATGCCGAGCACCTCGCGCACTTCGCGCTCGGACCAGCCGGTGCAGTGCACGGCCTCGGTCGCGGCGGCGATGCTGTCGGCGCGTTTGTGCAGCGCATGGGTGTCCGGCGTCCAGTCCGGCATCCGGTAGCGCGTGGCGATGGCCTGCATCAGCCGGTCGCCGACGATGCGGAAGGGCTCGCCCAGCACGCGCTTGAGCGGCGAGATGCAATCGAAGCCGAGGAAGCCTTCCTCGGCGTCATGCAGCAGTTCAGCGCGTTGCAGTGCGAGGGAGAGCGGCGCGCCGGCTTCCTGCGCCCATTGGCGCCGCAGCGCCAGCACGAGCAGCGAGTGCTGCGCGACGGACAACGGCCAGGGCCAGATGGATTCGCCGCCCCAGCGGTAGGTGCGCGCCAGGCGCAGCGCGAGGTCCTGGTCGGTCCAGGCCTGTGGCGAGGGATTGATCAGGTCGAGCGCCGCCCCGGAGGGTAGGCGGATCCAGGCGCGGGGATGGTCGGTCATGCGGCAGACTGTAGCGAGCCGCCCCGGCCAGGATTGGCAGCAGCGGGCGCTGGCCCACGTCGCCCCGCCCCGCGGCCGTCCCTCGCGCCCGCGGCGCGACCCCGCGTTTCCCCTCGATGCCGGAACCGGCATCAACGGCCCTGCCGATTTCATTGGTGCGGCCAGCGCCCGCTTCCTAGCATCCTCCGCGGGTCCGAAAACCGCCGCGGCACGACCCGCGGCGGCGCGGACCCGGTCACGACAACCACAAGACCGGAGACAAGACATGACCTTCGCCTTCCCGCGCCAATCGCGTGGTCTCACGCACGGCCTCACGCGCCGACTCGCGCGCGGCCTCCTCGCGCTGGGCGCCGCCGCGCTGGCCACCGCCGCGGCCGCCGCGCCCTGGACCCTGAGCGGCTCGCTCGGCACGCACGATCCCAACATCTACAAGACCAGCACGACCTGGTGGATCTTCGAGACCACCGACAACAACGGCATCGGCGTGAAGTTCTCCAGCGACGGCCACGCGTGGACGCAGGGCGTGCCGATCTTCGGTAGCGGCCTGTCCTGGTGGCAGCAGTACGTGGCCGCCGGCAAGCCGGCCCAGGTCTGGGCGCCCGGCTGCGGCGAATGGGGCTCGATGGGCTACTGCTACTACGCGGTGTCGAGCTTCGGCTCGCAGAAGTCGGCGATCGGGCTGACGACCTCCGCCGGCGGCATCGCGGCCGGCAAGTGGGTGGACCAGGGGGCGGTGATCACGTCGGCGCCCGGCGACAACTTCAACGCGATCGACCCGGCGCTGGCCAAGACGACGAGCGGCAGTCCCTATCTGGTCTACGGCTCGTTCTGGAACGGCATCTTCATCCGCCCGGTCAGCAGCACCACGCTGAAACCCTCGGGCACGCCGGTCAACATCGCGCGCGACAACGTCAACGGCATCGAGAACGGCTTCGTGATCTCGCATGCGACGAACGGGACGACCTGGTACTACCTCTTCGCGTCCAAGAACGCCTGCTGCAAGGGCGCGGACAGCACCTACCGCATCGTCGTCGGGCGATCGAGCTCGATCACCGGGCCCTACGTCGACAAGGCCGGCGTGGCGCTGATGTCGGGCGGCGGCACGGTGCTGGCGTCCAGCGGCTCGCGCTTCAAGGGACCGGGCGGGCAGTCGCTGCTGGCCGACGGGTCGGTCATCGCCTGGCATGCCTACGACGCGCAGAACAACGGCGCGCCGGTGCTGTTCATCAACAACGTGACCTGGGGCTCGGACGGGTGGCCGCAGCCCGTGTGGTGAGCGTCCGCCGCGTCGCGGTCCTCGCGGCGGTGCTGGGGGCGCTGGCCGGGCTCGCGGTCGGCTCGCTCGTCGGCCCTGGCCGCGAGCCCGTCACGCTGGCCCAGCTTCTCGCTCCACCGACGACGGCGCGGCCAGAGCGCGCGGATCCCGCCTTCGCGGCGGGCGCCGCCTCGGCGCCCCGGCTCGCGCCGCTGCCGGCCGGCGCCGACGGCCGCGCCGACCTCGGCGCGCTGCTGCGCGCCCCGCTGTCGGAACTCCGCACCAGCGTGTTGACCGCGCTGCGGCACCGGTCGGAAGGCGGGTGGCTGTACGCGCGTGCGCTGGCTCGGCAGTGCTCGGTGCTGGAGATGGTCGAGATGCGCGATCGCCTGGTGCCCGCCGCCTTCCAACCGGCGATCGACCTGAACCAGCCGGTCGCGCAGCACGCGATGGCGCTGCGCGACCAGCTCGCGGCCGGTTGCTCGCAGCTGCAGCCGGACGAGTTGCGCGAGGCGATGAACGTGCCGCCGGGCGCGATCGATCCGCTGATCGCGGTGATGGATCAACCGGCCCGCCCCGGCAGCGCGCAGGCCCGGGAGCGCCTGGCGGCCATCCTGTCGCGACCGGACCCGTTGATGCTCGCCGAGCTCGGCCCCAGCCTGCTGGCGCGCGACGGCGAGGCCATCGTCTTCGACGGCAAGCGCATCGACGGCGATGAACGCCAGTTGCTGGAGGGCGCAGCGGTCCTGCTGCCCTGCTCGCTCGGGCTGGTCTGTGACGGCCAAGACGTGATCGTCTGGGGGCCTTGCCTCATCGATGGCACGTGCAAGGCGTCGTCCCGCGAGGACTTCGTGATGAACGGCCTACAGGCCAGCGAGCATCCGGAGCGTCGCGCGGCAGTGCTCGCCTGGGTGGAGCGGCTGCGCGCCGCGGTCGTCGCGCGCGACGTGGATCGCTTCCTCAAGCCGCCGACATGAGCGCCGGCCCATTCGCCGCTTGAGCGCCGGCCCAGGCGGCGGTGTCCGCGTGCTCAGGCGGCGGCGGTCCCGGCCGCCGAGGCCCCGACCAGCTCGCAGAAGCGCGCCAGGTCGACATTGCCGCCGCTGATGACGATGCCGATGCGCTGGCCCTGGAGCTGATCCTTCATCGCCTGCACCGCGGCGAAGCCCAGGCAGCCGGTCGGCTCGACCATCATCTTCATGCGCGTCGCGAAGAAGCCCATCGCCTCGACCAGCGCGGCATCCGGGACGGTGACGACGTCATCGACCAGGCGCCGGATCAGCGCGAAGGTCAGGTCGCCGAGCTGCTGCGTCTGGACGCCGTCGGCGATGGTGCGCGGCGTGTCGATGTGGACCAGCTTGCCGCTGCGGAAGGACTGCTGGCCGTCGTTGCCCGCATCGGGCTCGACGCCATAGACCTTCGCAGCCGGCGACAGCGCGCGCACCGCCAGCGCCGTGCCCGACAGCAGCCCGCCGCCGCCCAGCGGCGTGAACACGGCGCCCAGCGGGCCGACTTCCTCGATCAGCTCCTTCGCCGCGGTGCCCTGGCCGCTGATCACGTCGGCGTGGTCGTAGGGCGGGATCAGCGTCAGGCCATGCTTCTCCGCCAGGTCGCGGCCGATCTGCTGGCGGTCCTCGGTGTAGCGGTCGTAGAGGACAACCTCGCCGCCGTAGCCGCGTGTCGCGGCGATCTTCGCGGCGGGTGCGTCCTTGGGCATCACGATGGTGGACGGCATGCCCAGCAGACGCGCCGACAGCGCGATCGCCTGCGCATGGTTGCCCGAGGAGAAGGCCACCACGCCGCGCCGGCGCTGCTCGGGCGTGAAGCGCGACAGCGCGTTGAACGCGCCGCGGAACTTGAAGGCGCCCATGCGCTGGAAGTTCTCGCACTTGAAGAAGACACTGGCGCCCAGCCGCTCATCGACGGTGCGAGACGTGAGCACCGGCGTGCGGTGCGCCTGGCCCTCGATGCGGCGGGCGGCGGCCTCGACGTCGTCGAAGCTGGGGAGATTCAGCGGCGCGTCGGCGGATGCGGGGGCGGATACGGGGGCGGACACGGAGGCGGGCGGCATGGCGGGCGTGGCGGTCAATCTCGGCTCCTGGTCGATGGGACGCGCCATCATGCCTGCGCGCTGTACCGCAACAGGCTCAGGCCTGCCATACACCGTAGCCGGCCTCGCGCAGGCCGATGGCCAGTTCCACCTCCATTTCGCGCGCGGCCTCGTAGGGCATCGGGTTGTAGACCTCATAGAGCCGCGGCAGCAGGCGCAGGCCGTAATCGAAGACGAAGCGGTTGGCCTGGATGCCGGCCTTGTGCTTGTCGAAGCGCAGGTCGGGATCGAGGCCCGTCATGCCGACGTAGACGAAGGGCATGCCCAGCCGGTAGTCCGGGTTGGCCTTGCGAAAGCGCGGCTCGTTCCAGACCTGGTCCGCGAGCTCGACGACGTAGACGTGGTGGTGATGGCGCTTCTCGCGCGGCGCCTTGGGTGCAGCGGCCGCCTTCACCTTCCTGGCGGGCGCGGCCTCGCCGCCTGCCGCCACAATCGCCTTCTTCTTCCGTTTCCCCACGCCTTCCGCCATGCCCTTGTCCTCTTACCTCTCCACCTCGCCGGACGTTGCCGAGCGCGTGTTCATCCACGACTCCGCGCAGGTGATCGGCGACGTGACGATCGGCCCCGAAAGCTCGGTCTGGTGCAACACCGTGCTGCGCGGCGACGTGAACCGGATTGTCATCGGCACCGGCAGCAACATCCAGGACTTCGCGATGGGGCATGTCTCGCACAAGTCCGCGAAGAAGCCGGAGGGCTCGCCGCTGATCATCGGCGACCACGTGACGGTGGGGCATTCGGTGATCCTGCATGGCTGCCGCATCGGCAACGAGTGCCTGATCGGCATGGGCTCGATCGTGATGGACGACGTGGTCGTCGAGGACCGCGTGATGATCGGCGCCGGCAGCCTGGTGTCGCCGGGAAAGGTGCTCAAGAGCGGCCACCTCTACGTCGGCCGGCCAGCGGTCGCGGTGCGCGAGCTGACGGCCGAGGAGATCGCCTACCTGAAGTACTCCGCCGAGCATTACATCCGGGTCAAGGACAACTACCTGGGCGGCTGAATACGGCGCCTGCACTCGCGCGCGCAGCGGCGCAGCGGCGCAGCGGCGCCGGCATGGATATATCGCGACGCGATGCATATATGTCGTGACGCGACATATACTCGCGGCTTTTTCGCGCCGTCGACGACATGCCGCCCTCCTCCCGGACGCCTTCCAAGAAGGACTTCGAGTCCCTGTCGGACTTCCGCTACCAGATGCGCCGTTTCGAGCGCTTCTCCGAACGCGCCGCGCAGGCGGAAGGCCTGACGCCGCAGCAGTACCTGGTGCTGCTGCACATCAAGGGCCAGCCCGGTCGCGAATGGGCGACCGTGGGCGACATCGCCGAGCGGCTGCAGGTGCAGCCCCATGCGGCGGTGACGCTGGTCACGCGCTGTGAAGCGCTGTCGCTGGTCGAGCGCCGTCCGAGCGAGGCCGATCGGCGCCAGGTCGAGGTGCATCTGCTGCCCGAGGGCCAGCGGCTGCTGGAGCGCCTGGCGGCGCTGCACCGCGCTGAACTGCGCTCGCTCAAGGGCGTGTTCAAGGTGCCGCAGATCGACCTTCCGGAGCAGCCATGAACGCACACGCCAGGTCCGGAGCCCCGGCCGCACGCCACGCGCGCAAGCCGCATCGCGGCGATTTCTCGCTCGACGCGCGGCTGCTGCGCATCACCGCGATGGCCATCGGCATCGGCGCGCTGAGCACCGTGGCGGCGCGCGTGCTGCTCGACCTGATCCGCTTCTTCACCAACCTGTTCTTCTTCCAGAGCTTCTCGCTGGCGGAGCGCTCGCCGGCCACGCACACACTGGGCGCTTGGGTGATCGTGGTGCCGGTGATCGGTGGCCTGATCGTCGGACTGGTGGCGCGCTACGGCTCGGAGAAGATCCGCGGCCACGGCATCCCGGAGGCGATCGAGGCGATCCTGTTCGGCAAGAGCCGCATGTCGCCGAAGGTCGCGGTGCTCAAGCCGCTGTCCTCGGGCATCGTGATCGGCAGCGGCGGGCCTTTCGGCGCCGAGGGGCCGATCATCATGACCGGCGGCGCCATCGGCTCGCTGATCGCGCAGCACTTCCACCTGACGGCGGCCGAACGCAAGGCGCTGCTGGTGGCGGGCGCCACCGCGGGGATGACGGCGGTGTTCGGGACGCCGGTGGCGGCGGTGCTGCTGGCGGTCGAACTGCTGCTCTTCGAGTTGCGCCCGCGCAGCCTGCTGCCGGTGGCCGTGGCCTGCGCGGCGGCGGGCTTCCTGCGCCCGCTGCTGATGGAGCCCGGGCCGCTGTTCCCGCTCCAGACGCTGGTCCCCGGCCCGATGACGCTGGTGTGGTGCGTGGTCGCGGGCGTGCTGTGCGGGGCGCTGTCGGCTTCGCTGTCGCTGTCGCTCTACAAGGTCGAGGACGCGTTCGGGCGGCTTCCGATCCACTGGATGTGGTGGCCGGCGATCGGTGGCCTGGCCGTCGGCATCGGCGGCTGGCTGCAGCCGCGCGCGCTCGGCGTGGGCTACGACGTGATCGGCGACCTGCTCAACAACCGGCTCGCGCTGGGCGTGGCGGTCGCGCTGCTGGCGGTCAAGGCGGTGATCTGGGTGATCTCGCTGGCATCCGGCACCTCGGGCGGCGTGCTCGCGCCGCTGCTGATGATGGGCGCCGGACTGGGCGTGGTGCTGTCGCATGTGTTCCCGGGCAATGATCCGATGCTGTGGCCGATGGTCTGCATGGCCGCGACGCTCGGCGGCACGATGCGGGCGCCGCTCACGGCGACGCTGTTCGCGTTCGGGCTCACGCACGACAGCAATGCGCTGCTGCCGCTGCTGACGACCTCGGCGGTGGCCTACGGCTTCACGGTGCTGACGATGCGCCGGTCCATCCTCACGGAGAAGATCGCCCGGCGCGGGTATCACATCTATCGCGAGTACGGCGTCGATCCGCTCGAGCGGCACAGCGTCGATGAAGTGATGACGCGCGAGGTGCAAACCCTCGATGCGCGTTCGACGATCCAGGAGGCGCTGGCCGAGCGCTTCGGGCCGGGGCAGGCGCATCGCGGGTTCCCGGTGCTGCGCGACGGCGCGGTGGTGGGCGTTGCGGATCGCGCGCTGCTGGCCGCGGACGAGTCGAGGCCGGCGCTCACGGTCGGCGAGGCCTGTGCCGGTGCGCCGGTCCAGTTCGCGCTGCCCACAGACAACTGCCGCGCGGTGGCGACGCGGATGGCGCGGCACCGGCTCGAGCGACTGCCGGTGGTGCAGGATGCCGAGTCGATGGCGCTGGTGGGCATGGTGACGCGCAGCGACCTGATCAAGCCCTCGCTGGCCCATTTCGACGAGGAAGAAAAGCGCGAGCGACTGCGCGGGCTGCCGTGGAGGTCGGGCTGAGGCGTCAAGGCGCCTTCGCTTCGCGGCCGCTGGATGGCAAGCCGCATGCCGGACAGGGGATGCTGGCTGTCGCTCGAATCGGTCCGGCGTGTCCCTGCAATCGCCGATGCGCGTGATGGCCCGAAGGGGGCGCCTCGCCTAATGTTTCGGCGGCAGCCTTGCTGCCGACACATAGAACAGGGAGACCACCATGACATCGCTGCTTTCGCGGGCGCTGATGCGCCTGTGCGCCTGCGCCGTTTTCGGATTGACCGCCAGCGCGCCGGCTGCCGCCGAGGAATTCCGCTACGTCTACCTCGGCAACACCATCCCGATGCACTTCTCGCATTTCCGGTTGCCTCCGGACTCGCCCTACTTCGACTACACGACCACGGGGCGGATCGTCGTGGAGCTGATCGACGACGCGCCGCTGACCGCGGGCACCTCGCTGAGCGACGTGAGCTGGTTCCGGCTCTCGGTACAGGCGGCGATGGATCCCGGCCATCACTTCTCGATCGAGACGCCCTTGGTGCCAGGCGGCGAGGTCTGCTGCTCCGTCTGGCACGAGTTGAGCGGTGACCTGAAGATCAACAGCGTCGACGCCAACGGCCTGCCCACGGACTGGAACATCTGGCTGCGGGACTACTGGATTCTTCCCACCGGCCGCCACGACGAGACCGGGATCACGAGCTCGACGGGCCGGGACGGCTTCATCGCCGGCAATGAGGATGGCTTCGCCGCCGGGGGCTCGGGTCCGGGCGGCGGCACCTGGCTGGCGATGCCGATCCCGGAGCCGTCGACTTACGCGCTGATGATCGCGGGCGTGGGACTGCTGGCCGCCATCGCGAGACGGCGGTCACGCGCGGGCTAGGTTCTCGGCGGCCGCGAAGCGCCGTTCGCGGCCATGGCGCTCGAAGCGGAACGGGTCGACCGTCAGGGGGCGTAGAACCGGGCGAGATCGATCATGAATCCGTCGGGGTCGCGGAGCGCGAACCGGCCGTCGCGGACCACGAGTCCAGCGTCGCGGGCCAGCGACTGGTCGAGGCGCAGCTCGAGCACCACCACCAGGTCGGAGCCGGCGGTGCGGGGCGCGATCTTCTTCTTTTCGTCGACCATGACCGGATTGCCGGTGGCGATCACGGCGCCGTTCCAGATCGCTTCCTTCACCGCCTTCGTCTCTTGGGTGCACGCGTCGGCGACCGACGGCGCGCCGGGGTCGGCCGGGTCGACGAGATCCTCGGTGATGCGCTCGCGACGGGTCACCGCGTCGCGGCAGACGTCGACGAGGTTGCCGAGCTGCGTGACCGCAGGCGCCGCGACGCTGGGCGGCAGCGCGGCGAGCACCGCACCGAGGATCGACTTGGGATACGCGTCGTACGCATTCTTGCGATCACCGACGCCGCCGTGCTGGTGCCGGCGCAGGTAGGCGCGGGCCGCGACCACGTGGGCGAGGAGGCCGGTGACGCCCTTCAAGGTCGGCGCCGCCGTCGCGAGCCGCTGCGCGACCACCGGGTACGTGCGCCGCCCGATGGTGGTGCTGAAGAGCTGCTCGTTCCTGGCCGGGTCCGCGAGCTGGGCGACGGTGACGTCGAGGTTGGCCTGCGCGTTGCCGTAGAAGTCGCCGATGGCGGGCACCCCGGCGTCGCGGGCGATGAAGATGCCGACCTCGCCCTCCGGCGGTACCGCCCAGGCCTGGCCGAGGTCGCTGCCGATGTCGGTCAGCTTGACGAAGCAGGGCACCGCCTTGCAGCGCTTGGTCACGCTGGTGAAGAGCGCCTGCGTGATCTCGAGCAGGCGGGCCCAGGTCTTCGCGTCGTCGTGCCGCACGGGCGCGGTCTGGATCTCCAGCTCCTGCATCTTCAGGCTCTCGGTCGACATGAAGACGTCGGGCGTGAGGCAGTAGAGCTTGCCGTCGACGCAGAACCTGGTGTCGCTGCGGACCCCGTAGGGGACGTAGGCGCCGTCGCGCAAGACCCGGAGGCCGAGGGCGCCATGCGCGACCTCCATGCCCCACTCGATGCCGACGCCGGAGTCGGCGCGAGCGGAGGGTGCAGCGACGAGCGATGCGACGAGCACGAGAGCGGCGAACAGCGATTGCGCGACGCCGGTGCGCGCGGCCGTGGTGTGGTCGTGATGGCGGATCATGATCTTCCTCGTGAGGATGGTGTGGCGGGCGGGCTCACTATGCGCATCCATTCCCCATCCGAGGATCGGTCGGCTACCGTCCATGGACGGTGCGGATTGCTGAGGGGCCTGCAATACTCTCCCGCATGTCTCCCAGCGCCGATCAGCCCTCCCTCTTCGACGACTTCGATCCGCCCGCCGGCGCCCTGCCCGGCGGCATGCGTTATCAGTCCGCTTTCCTGTCGCCCGACGAGGAGCACGCGCTGATCGCGCTCATCGGCACGCTGCCGCTTGAAGCGGCGCAGTACAAGCAATACACCGCGCGCCGCCGTGTCGTCAGCTATGGCGGCAGCTTCGACTACGACGCCAACCGCCTGCGCCCCGCGCAGCCGCTGATCGAAGCGCTGCATCCCCTTCGCGAGCGCGTCGCGCAATGGGCGGGGATCGCGCCGGAAGCCCTCGTTCACACGTTGGTGGCCGAATACGCGCCCGGTACGCCGCTCGGCTGGCACCGCGACGTGCCGGACTTCGAGGACGTGTTCGGCGTGTCGCTCGGCGCTCCGGCAACGCTGCGATTCCGCCCCTACCCGCCCGATGCGCCCAAGCGCGCCGACGTCCTCAAGCTCACCGTCGAGCCGCGATCGATCTACGCACTGCGCGGTCCTTCGCGCTGGGCGTGGCAACACAGCGTCGCGCCGGTCGAGCGGCTGCGGTGGTCGATCACGTTCCGGACCGCGCGAGCGAAGTGATCGATGAACACGGGGCCTGCGTCGATGGCCCCGCGGGACACCGGTCCTTGACAACGCGAGAGATGTCCGCGCCGGATCACACGCTTTGAAGGCTGCTGATGGGGTCGGCTCGCGCGGCGAGGCGGGCGGGATACACGCCCGCCGCGAGGCCGCAAACCGCGGCCAGCAGTGCGGGCATCACGAGGGTCGCGAAAGAGAGCGCAAGCTCGTAGCCCACCACCTTCAACGTGAGCGCGGCCAGGCCGACGCCGAGCGCCAGGCCCGCCATGCCGCCCACGAGGCAGATCGCCACACTCTCGACCATGAACTGCACCGTGATGTCGAGTGGCGCGGCACCCAGCGCCACGCGCAGTCCGATCTCGCGCCGACGCTCGGCCACCGCGGCGAGCATGACATTGGCGATGCCCAGCGAACTGACCAGCAGCGACACGCCGCCGACGAGCGCGAGAAAACCTGTGTACAGCGCGATCTGCTGCCGGCGCACCTCGCTCACCTGCCATGCGCCCGAAGCCGCCACGCTGATCGGGCGGTCCCCGAACAGGCGGCTGAGCCGGGCCACGATGTGGTCGGCGGCCGCTCGGGCCGGCAAGTTGTCGCGCAGCTTGACGAGCCCGCTGATGGGCTCGCGCAGGAGCGTGAGCTGCCCCGCCGCGGCGTCGTTGAGCAGCAGCGCGTGGTCGATGCGCAGCGCCTCGATGATCTCGGTGCCTGGGTGCGGTGCGAGCACCCCGGCCACACGGAAGCTCTTGCCGCAGAGCATCACCGATCCGCCCACCCCCGCCTCCGGCTGCGCCTCGCGCAGACGCCTCCACGCCTGCGCGCCCGCGACGATGGCCGGCCCCGTCTGGGCAGCGTCCAGCAGTGTTCCCTGAGCCGGCCGCAGCGCAAGAAGCGGCTGTATCGCGGTCTCGATGCGATGGGCTTCGTAGTCGCCCATCGGCTCGCCGTGCGGGCACGATTGCAAGCGCTCGAAGGTGGCCAGCCCCGCGACCTCGGGCATGGTGCGCAGCACGTTCCAGAGGGTGCGGCTGTCGTCGTCGGGGATGGGCAAGGGAAGTTCCGTGTAGGTGCCATTGGGTGCCGTGACGCTCACACTCGACGTGATCGCGAGCGCGACCACGTCGGCGCCCAGACTGTCGAGCGACTTTCTCAGGCGGGCGTCGATGCTGTGACCGAGGATCAGCATCGAGGTGATCGAGGCGATACCGATCGCCACACCGATCACCGCCAGCGCGATGCGCATGCGGCTGTGACGAAGGTGCTGCGCCGCGAACCGTGCGCCCAGCAGCACGGCGCGCAGCAGGTGCGCGAGGCGGCCCGGAGCGGTGTCAGCGGACATCTGATTCGATGCGGCCGTCGCGCAGCGCGACGCGTCGGTCGAGTCGCTCGGCGACGCTCATGTCGTGCGTCACGATGACCAGGGTGATGGCCTGTTCGTCGCACAGGCCGAGCATGAGATCGAGCACGGTCCGGCCGGTGTCGGAGTCGAGTGCGCCGGTCGGTTCGTCGGCCAGCAGCAGGCGCGGCTCGCTGGCGAGTGCGCGGGCGATCGCCACGCGCTGCCGCTCGCCACCCGACAGCTCCACAGGCCGATGGCCGCGCCGATGGTTCAGCCCCACCGCGCCGAGGTAGTGCTGCGTGCGGCGCTTGCGCTCGGCGGCGCTCAAACCGCCATAGAGCAGCGGCAGCTCCACGTTGCGCTCGGCACTCAAGGTGTCGAGCAGATGGAACTGCTGGAAAACGAAACCGATACACCGGTTGCGCATGAAGGCGAGGTGCTCCGCCGATCCCTCCGCCATGTCGCGACCCTCGAAGCGATGCGTGCCGGCGCTCGACCGGTCGAGCAGCCCGATGACATTCATGAGCGTCGACTTGCCGCAGCCCGAAGGACCGACGACCGCCACACGCTCGCGACGATGCAGCGAAAGATCAATGCCGCGCAGCGCATGCACCGCTGAATCGGCATGCGCGTAGGTCTTGCATACGCCGCGCAATTCAACGAGCGGCGCCGCATCGCCCGACCGTGCAGTCATCGTGATTCCTCGGTGTCGCCAAACAGGCGTTGCAGCAGACCGGGCCGCTCGGACGCACCGCTTGGCTGCCCGGTGGCCGGTACCCAGACCTCCTCACCGATGTGCACCCCCGCGCTGACGAAGGCCCGCTCGGTGTCAGCGCGTGAGAGCTTCAGCGTCCGTTGCTCCACGAGGCCCGATGCCGCTCTCACGCGAGCCACCGCACCCCCACCGTCACCGGTCCACTGCAGCGCAGCGAGCGGCAGCGGCACCAGCGCCTCAGCGCCGGGCCGGGGAATCTGCACGCGGGCCACGGTGCCCAGGCGCAATGCCGTCGTCTGCTCGGCGCTCAGGCTTGTACCTTCGGCTGGCAGGCGGACCTCCACCTCGAACTCAGGAGGCGCCAGCGGACCACCCGCGGTTCGCGCGAGCGCAGCCACGCGGTACACCGTCGCAGCGATCGGCTGGTCCCGCAGCACGGAGAAATCGACGCGGGCCGGCAGGCCCTTGGCCAGCCAGCGCACGTCGGCCTGACCCGCCTGCACGCGCACGATGTAGGACGAGGTGTCGCCGATCGTCATCACCGCCTCGTTGCCGTTGACCGGCGCGCCGTCCTTCAACTCGGGGACGGGTCCGCCACCATCGCGGCCCTCGGCCCGCACCGGATACATCACGACCCCGCCAATCGGCGCGGTGAGCGCGAGCTGCCTGGCACGCGCCTGCAGGTCGGCCAGGCGTGCCTTGGCGTTGGCGCGATCAAGGGCGCGCGCGCGCAACTGCCCCGGCAACCACTGGCGTTCGACACGCCGCAGTTCCTCGGCGGCCTCTTCCATCGTGTTGGCCAGCGTCTCGACCTCGCGGCGTGCCTGATCGAACTCATTGCGGGCGATGTAGCCCTTGTCCAGCAGCAAGCGCGACTCGGCCTCGCGCCCTCGTGCGGATTCAAGCTCGCGCAATGCCGCCTGATGGCGGCGCTGCGCGGCCCGCAGGTCCGCCGAGGCGCGGGGATTGGCATCGGCCTCGGCTTCCGGCTCCAGCCGCAGCATCGCGGCTTCGGCCTCGCGCAACTGCGTGGCCAGATCGGCGCTGTGCACATGGGCAAGCGGCTGCCCCGCGATCACGCGGTCGCCCCATGCCACGGCCACGTCCTGCAGACGGCCCATCGCGGGCGGCGTGATGTCCATCGAACGCAGCGGCATCAGCGCGCCCTGGAGCGTCAGCGCACTGCCTCCGTCGGTCGCCTCCACCCGCTGCCAGTGACCGCTGCCTGGCGCATCTTCGGAGGCTTCGTCCTCCGAAGTGACGCAGCGCACCACCGCGAGCAGCATCGAGGCGGCGATCAACAGGGCCAGGCCCCTGAACAGCCGACGAAGCGTGAGACCTGCGCGCATCCTGGATCCTTCAAGCGCCGGGATCATGGTTGCCCTTGCGACCAGCGGTCGACCTGCGCCTGCAGGCCCACGGCCTCGAGCAGGTGGCCGGTGGCCTTGAAGACGCCCAGCCGCGCCGTCAACACCTCGAACTGGCTTTGCAGCAGTTGCACCCGTGAGCTTGTCATTGCCTGCTGTGCCACGGAGAGCTCGAGCGCACTCGTGCGCCCGAGGCGGAAGCGGTCCAGCTCCGCGTCATGACGTTGACGCGCCACTTCGATGTTGGTCTGCGTCAACGCGAACTGTTGCGCCGCGAACTGCTGTTGTCGCACCGCATCGATCGCGGCGGCGCGGGCGTTGCGCTCGGCATCTCGCAGCTCGATCTCGACACGGCGCAACGCCACCTCGGCCGACGAGCGCGCATGGCGCAACTCGGAGCGATCGAGCTCGATCGAGGTGCTGAGGCCCACGGTCGTGCTGCCGCGGCCCATCCTGTCGGGGCTGGTGCGCGATAGATTGCGCGAAACGTCGAGCTGCAGCGGCAGGCGCAGGTTGTCTTCGGCGACGCGCAGGCGCAGGCGCGCGTCTTCCAGCGACAGGCGAGCGCTGAGCACCGCGGCATCGGTCTGCAAGGCTTGCGCGACGGCCTGCGCTTCGTCGAGCGTGAGCGGGGGCAGCGCTTCATCGGGGCTGTCCGGGGTCGCGATGATCGTGCCTTCGTCAGGCGGCTCGAGGCCAATGGCATTCAGCAGCGCCCTCAGCGCCTGACGCTCGGCGTTGGTGCTCTGCGCAACCGCGATCTCCGCCTGCGCGACATCGGCACGGCTTTGCAGCCGGGCGACCGCGGCATTGCGCCCCACGTCGATCAGCGTGCGGGTCAGCTCGTCGACCCGGGTGGACGACTGCAGGCTCTCGCGGGCGACTTCCGCCTGAAGCTGCGCCATGCGGCGATCGAAATACAGCACCAGCGTCTGGTGCACCGCGTCGGCGGCGGCCTGCCGGAATGTGACGCGAGCCGCTTCGAGCGCCAGTTCCGTGCTGCGCAGCGAGGCCCCGTTGATCTCGTGGCCGCTGCCACGCAGCAGCGGCAAGGCCAGGGCGATCGTGACGCCGCGCCCGCCCGTGTAGCCCAGCGCGGATTGGCGTTGACGGTCACCGTCGAGTTGGGCGGTCAGCGTCAGGCCCGAGGGCATCTTCCAGTTGACCGCAAGTCCGCCTCGGTTGGAGATCGTGCTGTTCGGTGCCGTGGCCGTTGCCGATGTCGTCACCCGTTGCGACGCGAACGTGACGGCAGCCTTGGGTCGGAACTCGCCGCGCGCGACGTCGAGCAGGTAGCGCCACTGCAGCATGAGATCGGCCACCCGCGCCTGGAACGTGCCGCCCTGCTCCAGCGTGAGGCGGGCGGCTTCCAGCGCGCCGATGCGTTGCACGGGCGCGTCCGCCGCCGCCATGGCCGACGCAGCGGCGAGCAGGAGTCCCGCCGCCACGCTGCTGTCGATCCAGGCGGCATTCATGGCTTGGCCTTCTGCGCGGTGATGCGCAGTTCGAGTTGATCGCATAACGCGATGACCGCAGCGCGGCCATCTCCTCGCTCAAGGGCTCTGACGATGGCGCGGTGCTGCTCGGCGATCTCGCCACGCACCGTCTGCGCCTCGAAGGCGCCCCGCAATGCGCTGTTCGCCAGCACATCCGCCAGGCGGAACAGCGGTGCGAGCTCGCCTGTTTCGCAGCGGCCCTGCAACTCGGTATGGAACTCGCGGTCGATGATCACGAACGCTGGCAGGTCGTACGCCACTTTCTGCATCTCTGCCAACACCCCGAGACGCCGTGCGGCGGTCGTTTCGAAACGGCACTGCCCATCGTCGATCCCCACGATGGACGTGAGACGCCGGACACGCAGCAGGACTCGCTGCGCCTCATCCATGTCTGAATCGGAGGGGGTGGCGCCAGACCGCAGCCGAATGCCGGTGACGACGGTGCGTTTGCCATGACTGATGCGGACCACGCCGTCCCGCTTGAGCATGTTGAGCGCCATGCGCAACGATCCCCGTGCGGTCTCGAAGACGCGACTGAGGTCACGCTCGGAGGGCAGCGCGTCGCCGACGCACAGCATGCCGTCACCGATCAGCTCAGCGATGCTGTTGTGCGCATGCTCCGCTGCGCGAAGGGAACCGGGGAAAGGAGCGGTCGTAGGCGTTCGCTCGAGCATCACTGGTCTTTTCCATTTCGTGATTGACCGTATGCGCAAAAGCATAGAAGGCGAGCGACATGGGTTCATTGGTGGTAGCCACATTCACCGACCTCGTGGCGATTCGGTGATGTCTTTCCTTCAAGAGCCGTGTTTCCCCTAGTGGGAACCAGTTTGCGGCGATTGTTAGCTTTCGCATCCACAGGGAGCAGCACGTTGAGGCCTGCGATCGCCGCCTCAATCAATACCGGAGACAACAAGCATGAAAAGCATCATCAGAAAGACCCTCGCCGCCGCTGCGGCCTTGTCCAGTGCCATGACCCCGATGGCCTCGCAATTCACCGCGGTTTCGGCCGCGCGCCTCGGCACCGTGGCGGCAA
Organism: Roseateles sp. 22389; assembly: GCF_052044995.1. Classification (NCBI taxonomy): domain Bacteria; kingdom Pseudomonadati; phylum Pseudomonadota; class Betaproteobacteria; order Burkholderiales; family Sphaerotilaceae; genus Roseateles; species Roseateles sp. 22389. The sequence continues at coordinate 325,673 of NZ_JBQEOF010000006.1, read as the reverse complement.
TGGGGTCGATCGCCGCGATGGCGCCTTCAGCCGCTTACGCGCAATCGGGCAAGCGCATGTGCGGCACGGTGTGGGACGGCTTGCGACCCGGTGGCAGCCGACAGGGCCTGGTCTCCGTGGGCATGGAGGTCAGCAAATATGACTTCGTCACCTGCCCGGCCCTCATCGTCGGCTGGATCGCTCTCACGTCCCTGCCGAGGGGTGTTCAGGGCTTCGCGCAGAGCGTGTTCAACAACAGCGCCGGAGTGGGCACCGGTCTCATTGGGAACATCCGCCTCAATGAGACCTGCGAGAGCTTCTCTCGACGAGTGCAGGCCAACACGGGCGACGTCTGCCTGCGCATGACGGACTACAAGCTCTACGCCTTCGTCAAGATCTACGGTGGCATTTTCTCGATGGGCCGCGTCTGATCGGAGACTGACCCTGCAATCGCCGCGGCGGCGCATCCAACGCCCCGCGGCATCTTTCTCTCTTGACCACGACGTAAGGCGCCACGATGGAATCTGCACAATGGACGACGGTCGCTCTCGATGTGCGCGTGTTGCTCCTCAGCGTGCTGGGCTGCACGGTCATCGCATTCTTCCTCTCCACGTTGCTCTCAACGAGGCTATGCCGGCAGCCGCTCGGCCTGGGCGGCACGATGGTCTATGCATTGATCAGCACCGTGGCCTTCTTCTTCACGACGGCGGTCGTGGCCAGTCTGGCGCCCACCCAGAGCGGCACCTTGGTGGGACTGTTGCTTTGCCTGCTCATCACGCAATGGTTGCTCGCCAGGCGATTGCTGCCGAGGCTGCAGCGCCGCAACACGAAGTCACCGCCGGCAGGTGCACCCGCGGCATGGCGCATGGCACTCATCGGCTCATTGGCAAGCGCCGCAATGCTCGCGCTTGTCGGCTTCGCTCAAACGGCGTTCTTCTTTTCGCCGCCCGGCTAGTCCATTGACTCATTCACTCTCCGGACCGCGCGAGCGAAGTGATCGATGAACACGGGGCCTGCGTCGATGGCCCCACGCGACGCCGGTCCTTTGCATCAGGCCGCTTGACCGTCCTCGCGGCTCGCCCCCGCGCAACTTCCATGTCGGCGTCCAAGTGGCGACGCGCGCGGACCTCGAGCGCATCCATGCCGACATGCTGGCGGCTGACATCCGCATGGAGACGGAGCTGATCACGCATGTGGGCGGCTCGCGCTTCTTCTGCTGGATGCCGGGGGGCGTGATGCTCGAGGTCAATACCCGCGAGGACGCGGCAACGGAGTTCCGCGGGACGTTCGTGAGTCAGAGGGGTTGACGGGCGGTTGCTTGTGACACAGTAAGATTAGGCCCTTGCTCCGAGGCAACACGGGCCGGAACTTCAGGAAATTGAATCGTGCCAACCCCATCTCGACGCGGAAACAGTGAATGCAGTCACATTCGCAGCGTATTGGATCGAGTGGGGGACCGTTGGGGCTTGTTGGTGATATCGCGTCTTTTGGATCATCCAAAACGCTTTAACGAACTGCAGCAGGAACTCGAGGGAATCTCCCATCGCATGCTGACGTTGACGCTGAGACTGCTGGAACGTGAGGGGATTGTCTCCAGGAGTGCGCTCGCGACGAAACCTCCGGGAGTGGCGTACGGATTGACGCCGGTCGGCGAATCGCTCATTGAGCCTGTTCGAGCGCTTTCCCAATGGGCCCGGGATCATGGCGAGACAATTCGCGCGGCACGCCAACGCTTCGACAGCGCAGTACTGGCAAAGGCTGAAAGACCTGCACACCGCAGGCAGGCCTTCATGCAGACGTTTGACGCCCCTACTGATTTCCGGGAAAAATGAATCGCCCGCGCGGCGCTCCCAAGGTATCGGTGTACAAACGCGGCTGTTTGCCGTCGATGTCACGGATGCCGTATTCCACGCCCAGCTCAGCGGAGATCAACGTGGTTCCAGACCGCGTCAATTTGGCCTGGTCTCGCCACAGCCGCTCGATCACCAGACCAGTGAACTCCGGCGTCTCGAAGTTGGGAAGGTCCTCCACCAATTTCCGTGGAAGCAGCTCCCGCGAAATCGATTTGAGCATGTCGGTCAATACGAGCCCGGGCCAAATGGATACCGCCGTGACACGGTGCGGCCGAAGGTCCACGGCCATGTCGAATGTCATCTTGTCGTTGCCCGCTTTCGTCGCGCCATAGGCCGGTCCGTAGTGATACGAGACGGCCCCATAGAACGAAATATTGACGATCAAGGAATCACCCGTCTCGATCATCAGCGGTGCGGCATGGTGCGCCGCCACGTAGTTCGATCGGAGTCCTACGCTGATCATGTCCGCGAGGTCAAGCGGCTTTTCCCAGAAAGCTCCTGGAGCGCTCAAGGTTCTCGCATTGATCGCTGCGGCGTTGTTGATGAGTATGTCGAGCCGGTGGCTTTCCGCCTTGACACGATCAAACAGCAACCCGATCTGGGCATCGTCCGAGTGGTCGCAGACCACTGGTACTCCCTTTCCGCCGAAGCTGTCTATTTCTTGCGCGGCCGCCGATAGCTCATCCGCGGATCGCCCGGTCACATAGACCTTGAACCCGCGGGACCCGAGCGCTCGCGCGATGCCTCGGCCCAGGCCCCGGCTGGCACCGGTGACGACAGCAGTTTTTCCTTCCACTTCAAACGACGCGCGGTGATACGAACGTCCCGTTGTTGCACAGGCTCAGAAATTAGCAGCGCCAAACAACCCAGCCAATAACGCACATTCTTGTTCGTCGGCAATTTCCTTGGCGGTCTCATCTGATCGTTGCACATGAAGTGACGAACACCGGAAGCGACCGAGCCCAGCCCTGCGCAATCGCCGTGACCGCACGAGAAGCCATGGGCAAGCGCAGACTGATTGCCATCGCTGATCGCGGGTACTACAGCAGCCAAGTCCTCAAGGACTGCGAAGACGCAGGCGTCGCTGCGGAGCTGCCAGTCGGCGGCTTACTGCTGCTTCAGGCAACGCGGCGACGACAGGCCCACCAAGCGCCTTGCGCCAGCAGGGCTGCGACGACAGCACCGGCATAGGCGACGAAGAGGCTGGTGGCACCCAGCGTCTGGCTCAGGAAAAAGAAGAAGCCAACGAAGCCTAACAACCCGGCTGTCATCCCCTTCAGGACCTGACGAGCAGCGTCGGCTCCGACGCTCCGATGAGCAAACAGGGCCAGAACCGCCCCGATGATTGGAAACGAAGCCAGAACACCGCTGGCGGCTGGGCCGAGCCTGGTCGCCGATAGAGTGATAAGGCCGACGAGGACCGCAATCGCAACCATTCGGGCTGGAAGGTCCCACCGAGGAAGTCGAATCTGCGCCGGCCGCACATTGGTCACAGGCATGAGCCGGAGGGCCACAGCCATCGCGACAAGTGCAGCGGCCGTCAGCGCGATGGGCGGCAGCTGAAGCTCCTGGAGGCCGGCCGCAACGAACAGAAATGCTGCGGACGCGCATGCGATTGCCGCGACAGCGCCTCTGTCGGCAACCGAGCAATAGGCCAAGCAGAACCCCGCCTGCGCAGCTGTGGCAACCAGCGACCCAGAGGCCGCCTGCTGAGAGAACGCCGGCCCTTGCTCGACGGCAAGGAAAAAAGAGATTGGGCCAGACGTCAGCGGCAGCCCCACAAGGAAGCCGCCCGCAGTCTCGCCCCAGCGTCTGACCGCGAGGGTCGCCGCGAGCATGAGGACCGGCGCCGTTGCCAACTTCACCAACAAGAGGCTCATGGCTTCAACCTCAAGCGTTCAATGCGTGGGAAGCGTAGTCCCCATGAGCACGAACAGGGCACTGCAGGCGCGATTGAACCGCTTGCCAGTGCGAGCAAGCCAGGGCCGTATACGCGTCGCCCCTGCCGCAATCCCGTACTCCACAGCGAACTCTGTGAATGAGTACGTGAGTGCGATGACGACGAACTGAAGCAACAGGCTCCGCTGCGCGTCGATGAACTGCGGAAGGAGCGCCGTGAAGAACAGGACCGACTTGGGATTCGTGATTCCGGTCAGGAACCCCTGCCGGAACAGCGAGGAGCCGCGAGCATCGGCAGCAACCTGAAGGTCCAAAGAGATGGCAGGAGCGCGCCAGAGTTTGACGCCCAGCCACACCAAGTACGCGCCGCCAACCCACTTCAACACGAGCAGCCAATGCGCCGAGGTCTGAAGCAATGCCCCGATACCGAAGAGACATGCGGCAATGATGATGACGAAGCCGATGAGCCCACCGACGATGGTGAACAGCGTTCGACGGCTGCCGTACAAGGCACCATGGGAGAGAACCAAAAGGCAGTTTGGCCCTGGCGAGAGCGACATCCCAATCGAGGTCAGGAGAAAGAGGAGCCACGTATGAAGTGCCATGCCAATACGGTCAGCGGCCAGGCTTCCGCATGAGCGGAAGTTGTGTGCTGAACTTCGTTGTCGAGAGGACGATGTCGCTCGAATAACTCTCCAAATCGAGAGCATCACCGAGCTGCTGCTGCGCAAACTCTTGGTACTCGGGGAGCGACCGGGCGCAGATGACCAACACGAAATCCGTCTCCCCCGCCACGCAGTAGCACTGCAGAACCTCCGGCAGCGCCTTCACCTTGCGCTCGAACGCCTGGTTAGCCCCCCGCGATGTGTCCTTCAAGGTCGCTCGGACGATGACGAGGATGGGCCAACCCACTTTCTCGTGGTCCAGCAGCGCCACCTGTTGCCTGATGGCGCCGATGTCCCGCAGCCGCCGCACGCGCTTCAAGCACGCGGATGCGGAAAGGTTCACCTGTTCCGCGAGCACTTGGTTCTGGATGCTTGCGTCCTCCTGCATCGCAGCGAGGATGAGCTGGTCGATTCGATCCAAGGTCATGTCAGCCATTTGCGCAAGTTTGGTTGATTCGCGGGGAAATTTGCAGGCGTCATCGACGCCGACAACGACAGCCAATTCTCCCGGCCACCTCATAGCATGTGCTCTCGGCGAAGGCACGGAGCATCGAATGCACTTTCAAAGGCGCCTCGCCGCTTCGAAAACAACGTGCTTGACCCATGGACTGGAGACTTGCTTTGACGGTGGTCGCCCGGCACCTTCGCCGCGACCCAGCTGACCTTTCATGGTGTGCGTGGACCACATTCGAGCGCCTGGAAATGGACGTTGGATACTGGAGCGCGCCCGTTCCCATGCTCGACGAACTCACGGCAACTGGGGTGAGGTCATGCCGTTCGTGGACTGCGCCAGTGTGCTATTGCCAAATTGCCCATCTCATCGTTCCGCGACGATTTGCCGTTGCTTGCCGCGATGGTGCGACTGCGAGCTGGGTAGAGAGCCAGCAGGACATCGTGGGGCTGTCCAAGCGACTTGACTGCCTAGGCGTTCCTCACGCCTTGGGCACCCGCGCGCTGGAGTTCAAGCTGTACTAGCGGCCATGAGTCTGCTGCGATGGCGCATGGACGGCGAACTTCAGCGTTCGCTGCAGAGCCGACGTCGTCCCCGGGGTGGAGGCGGCCATCCCCATCTTGCGAGGGTCCCTACACCCCCGCCAACACAAACCTCGACTTCCCCGACTGCTTCGCCTGGTACATCGCCGCGTCGGCCTGTTCCAGCAGTGCGTCGCAATCGGCCGGCTCCTCCGCTGGCGACGACGGCGCCGACGCGCCGCCGATGCTTGCCGACACCGACACCCGCAGCCCACCGAGCTCGAAGGGCTCCGACAACGCCTGCACCAGCTTGGCCGCGACCTTGGCCGCACCCCGTTGTCCGGGGTGCACCAGCGCGACGGCGAATTCGTCGCCGCCCAGCCGCGCCACCAGGTCCCCTGCCCTCACCGCCGCGCGCAAGCGCTGCGCGGCCTCCTTCAGCAGCAAGTCGCCGACGCTATGTCCGTGCGTGTCGTTGACCTCCTTGAAGCCGTCCAGATCGACATAGAGCACCGCCACGCTGGTCCCGTTGCGGCGCGCGAGCGCCAGCTGCTGCTGCACCATCTGCCGGAACAGCGAGCGATTCGCCAGCCCCGTCAGCGCGTCGTGATTCGCCTCGTGCTGCGCCGCGTCCAGCAGTCGCGCCGCGTGCGTCAACGCGCGCCCTACCCGATCGACTTCCACCACGCCCAGTGGGGGCACCTCCACCGCCACGCCCGTGCCCAAGGCCAGCGCCGGCTGCGTCAAGGCCTGGACCGCGCCGGCGATCCGGCCGCCGATCCGCCACGCCAGCAGCAGGCTGCCCGCGATCGTCAGCATGAAGCCGCCCACCAGCCACGCCAACGCCCGCGTCAATGGCAGCCGCAGGCTCGCGCTCGGCACGCTGATGCCCACCGCCCACCCCGACGATTCCGTCCGCACGAACGCCGTCTGCACCGCGACCCCATCGAGGCTGGTCGTGTCCATCAGCCCCTCCCACTGCCCGCGCAGCTTGAGCAGCAGGTCCCGCGGCGCCTCGACGCCGAAGTAGCGCTCCGCCCCCCGCGTGCGCGCCACGACGCGACCCTCGCGGTCATACACCGTCGCGAGCCAGTCCGGGTCCATCTGCTGCAACGCCAGCAGGTCTCTCAAGCGGTCCGGCGCAAGCCGCGCGCGCAGCGCTGTCGCGCCTTGAAGCTGTGCCGCCTTGTCCGCCGGCAAGGGCACCGAGACCTCGATCAACTGCTCGGGCGAAAGCTCTCCGGAAAGCGACGCCATCGCCTCGGTGGGCGCCGACACCGGCCTCGGCGCCACCGCGGGCGACGACGCGCCGGACGCGCCCGCGACCACCGTCGAGCCATGCCGGGGCTGGCGGATGTCCATCACCAGGTTGCCGGCGGAATCCTCCAGCCGCAGCCCGGAGGCGTGCAGCAGCGGCATCGCCTCCCGCGCCTCGAGCGAGAACGCCGCGAGCCCGTCGCCCGGCGGCAGCTGCGAGGCCGCCAGGACGCGCAGGCCGGATTCGACCCCGCTCAGGTCCCGGTCCACCGCGGCCGCGATGGCGCGCGCGGTGTTCAGGCGGTCGCCGGCCTTCACGTCCCGCACGCGCTGGAAGTCCAGCAGCACCAGCGCCAGCGTCATCACGGCCACCGGCATGACGGCGGCGATGACGAGGAACACCAACCGCGACCGGATGGTCGGCGGCGTCGCCTCATAAACGGAACTGAGCAGCGTGGTCAGCAGGAACAGCGTCGCCAGGCCCGCGATCACGAAACCCAGCCAGGCGCCGCCCATGCCGTCGGCCAGCGCGCCGCAGATGCCGCCCTCCGGGAAATTGGCCGCTGCCATCCCGGTGTAATGCATGCCTACGATCGCCGCGCCCATGACGACGGCGCTCGCCGACTTCTTCCAGGGTCCGGTGACGATGGTCTCGTGCCGCAGCCGGAAGCAGATCAGCAGCGCCGCCGTCGAGGCCGCCACCGCCAGCACCACGGACAGCGCGAACAGCGCCGGGTCGTAGCGGATGCCGGGCTGCATCCGCATCGCCTCCATGCCGAGGTAATGCATGCAGGCGATGCCCAGCCCCATCAGCGTGCCGGCGATCAGCAGCCGCCGCCGTCCCAGGCTGGGCCGCGCGATCGTGTGCAGCGCCAGCGCCGAGGACAGCGCCGCCACCGCGAGGGACGCCAGCGTGACCGGCACGTCATAGGCCAGCGCGATGGGCAGCGAGAACGCCAGCATGCCCACGAAGTGCATGGCCCAGATGCCGGTGCCCATCGCCAGCGCGCCGCAGGCGAGCCACAGCGCCATGCGCACCGGCGACCCGGCGGCCGCGACCACCCGCGTCGCCATGTCCAGCGCGACGAACGAGGCGATCACCGCCGTCACGATGGACAGCGCCACCAGCTGCGGGTCGTAGACGCCCGTCACGGTGTCAGGGCCCCGGAAGTCCGGGACGCCCGTGGAATCGATGCATGACTGGTTCCTCCCCCCTGGCATGCCGCCCGTCGCCGGGCCCTCGAAGGTTGATCGGGGCCCAGGCCGGCGTCACGCCGCGCGCGTCGCCTTTTTCGGCTTCGCCGCCGCGTCGTTCAGCGCGGCGGCGGCCTTGAACAGCGCCTTGAGCGCCTGCTCGTCCACCGGGTCGCCCTGGCGGATGTCGATGGCGCGGCGCACGTTGCCATCCAGGCTGGAATTGAAGAGCCGGGCCGGATCGGCCAGCTTCGCGCCCTTCGCGAAGGTCATCTTCACGACCTCCTTGTAGGTCTCCCCGGTGCAGATCTGGCCGTTGCGTTCCCAGACCGGCGTGCCCCGCCACTTCCAGGTCTCCTCGACGCCGGGCACCGCCTCCTTCATCAGCCGGCGCAGCCGCGCCAGCATCTCGCCGCGCCAGTCGCCGAGTTCGGCGATGCGGGCATCGATCATCGCGGCGGCATCGACGGCGCCGGCCGCTTCGGTCGTCGTGGTCGTGGTGGGCATGTCGTCCTCCGCTCAGTTCTTCAGTTGCTGGATACGGATCATGTTGCCGGCCGGGTCGCGCACGCCGAAGTCGCGCACGCCATAGGGCTGGTCGGTGGGCTCCTGCACGATCTCCGCGTCCTGCGACTGCAGGCGCTGGAAGGTCGCGTCCAGGTCCTTCGCGCCGAGCAGCAGCATCGCGAAGGTGCCCTTGGCCATCATCTCGGCGATGGTGCGCTTCTCGTCGTCGGTGACGCCGGGGGTCGCGTTCGGCGGGAACAGCACGATGGAGGTGTCGGGTTTGCCCTTGGGGCCGATGGTGATCCAGCGATTGCCGCCGAAGGCGACGTCCTTGCGGATCTCGAAGTCCAGGCCGTCGCGGTAGAAGGCCAGCGAGGCCTCGGCGTCGGTGTGCGGCAGGAAGGTCGAGTGGATGGTGATGTCCATGTGAATCTCCAGATTGGTTGCGGTCAGCGTGGTCGGCGGCCGTCGCCGCCGGGGTTCCGGACCCATGCGACGCAGTCTAGGTGGGCTGTTTCTCGGGCGCTTCTCGATTCCTGATCGGACGCGTCACCTGCTTGGCCACGCAGGACGGCAGGCCCTCGCCCTCGCGCGCGGCGTCGCGGCGGTAGGCGCTCGGCGGGACGCCGACGAGCTCGGTGAAACGCGTGCTGAAGGTACCCAGCGAGGCGCAGCCGACCTCGAAGCAGACCTCGGTGACGCTGAGGTCGCCGCGGCGCAGCAGCGCCATGGCGCGCTCGATGCGGCGCGTCATCAGGTAGGCGTAGACGGACTCGCCGTAAGCCAGGCGGAACTGCCGGCTCAGGTGACCGGAGGACATGTGCACGCCCGCGGCCAGCGCCTCGACGTCCAGCGGCTGGGCGTACTCGCGATCGATCCGGTCGCGCACGCGGCGCAGGCGGGCGAGGTCGCGCAGGCGGGTGTCGGGCGAAGGGTCGGCGGCGGCAGGCATCCGGGCATCCTACCCAGCGCCACGCGAGGAACTCAAGCCGCGAACTCGGGACCATCCCGGAGGCGCCCGTGCCGGAAGTCAGACGGTCCCGTCAGAACAGCGCCCGCCGCATCGACTGCGCATAGTCCGCCTGGAATCTGCGCGCAGCGGCACGCCCGGGCGGCGCGAGGTCCAGCGCCGGCGTTCGCGGCGGCGCGTCCGCCGGCGCCTCGGCCGACGGTGCGGCGGGCTCGGCGGGCGCGGTCGCAGCCATGTCGCAGCGCAGCTCCAGCCCCGGCGAGCGGCGGTGCGCGCTCAGCCGCCAGCCGTGGGCCGCGGCGATCTCGGTGCAGATCGCCAGGCCCAGGCCCGCGCCCTGCTCGCGCCGGTCGACGCCGCGCCAGAAGCGCTCGAACAGCCGCGGCAGATCTTCCTCGGCCACGCCCTTGCCGCAGTCCAGCACCGAGAACCCGTCGGGGCTCACGGCCAGCGTCACCACGCCGCCCGGCGGGCTGTGCTGGATCGCGTTCTCGACCAGGTTTTTCAGCAACGTGAACAGCGCGCCCCGGTCCGCCTGCCAGAAGCGCAGCTCCGGGCTCAGCCGCAGACCCAGCGTCACGCCACGCTGCCCGGCCACCCGCTCCATGAAGTCGAAAACCTCGCGCACGGCGGGCTTGGGATCGATCGCCTCGACCCGGTAGTTGCGCTGCTCGCTGGCTTCGGCCAGCAGCAACAGCTGCTGCACCTGGCGCGCGACACGGTCGACGTCCTCCAGGATCTGCTCGCGCCACACGCCCGGCTCTGCCAGTTCCACCTGCGCGCGGATCAGCGCCAGCGGCGTCTTCAACTCATGCGCCGCGTTCGAGAGGAACTCCTGCTGCGTCTTGAAGCCCCCCTGCAGCCGGTCCAGCGCCGCGTTGAAGGCCTCGACCAGCGGCCGCAGTTCGCGCGGCTGGCCGGCGGCCGGCAATCGCTGATCGAGCGTGCGCGGCGCGATGCGGCGTGCCGCGCTGGAAGCCTCGCGCACCGGCTGCAGCGCCTGCCGCAGCGCCAGGTGAATCGTCACGAAGAAGACCAGCACGAAGGTCGCCGCCAAGGCCATGAGGCCCTGGCGCAGGACGTCCAGCCCGATCGACTCGCGCATCTGCAGCACCATGCGGTCACTGACCGCGAACTGGACGAACAGCCGCTTGCCCGCGTGCTCGCGCGGAATCGTCACGCCATGCATGGCCACGCCGCGGTGCGTGAAGGTGAAGGACTGGCGCCAGGGCTCGAAGCCCTTGCCGTTCCGGGTGAGCACCGCCGTCTCGCCGTCGGTGGCATAGATGGCGCGGCCGCTCGCGTCGATGACCCGCAGCAGGACCTCCGCCCGGAAGCTCTCGAAGAGCCAGGGCTCGATCTTGGCCTCGTCGAAGCCGCTCGGACGCCCCGCAGCATCGAAGCGCATGTGCCGGGCCAGCGCGGCGCCGTTGTCCTCGATCTGATCGCGCAGCACCCAGCGCGTGAACGGCTCCCACAGCACGGTGGACGCCAGGCCCACCAGCAGCGCGCTGAGCACCATGCTGGCCGCCAGCACCGCCAGCACCCGGTTGCGCAGGCTATTCGGCCACCGCATCTTGAAGCGCATATCCATGGTTCCGGAGATTGACGATGCGCAGGCTCGATCCGAGCGACGCCAGCTTCTTGCGCAGGCGGTGCAGCGCGACGTCGAGCGCATTCGGCGTCACCGCGTCGGACAGCCCCCAGGCCGCCGCCTCCAGCGCCGCGCGCCGGACCGTGCGCCCCTGCTGCTGCACCAGCGTGATCGCGATCTGCAGCTCCGCCGGCGCCAGCGCCACCGAGGCGCCCCCGCGCAGCAGCAGCGCCTCGCCGACGTCGACCTCGATGTCGCCGAACAGGGCGCGCGGCGGGCGCACCGCCGCCGGGCGGCGCATCAGCGCCCGCACCCGCGCCACCAGTTCCTCCATCGGAAAGGGCTTGGCGAGGTAATCGTCGGCACCGGACTCCAGGCCCTCGACCCGGTCGTGGAGCGCGTCCCGCGCGGTCAGCATCAGGCAGGGCGTGCCCTGCCGCTCGGCCCGCAGGCGCTTGACCAGCGCCAGTCCGTCGCCGTCGGGCAGGCCCCGATCGATGACCAGCGCCGCGTAGCCGACCTCGCGATGCGCGACCCAGGCCGCCTCCATCGCATGAAAGACGTCCGTCGGGATGCCGGCGGCCTGCAGGGCCTGACGGATCAGTCCGGCAAGCCGGACGTGATCCTCCACCAGGGCGATTCGATTCATGGGGAGAGGGGGCCGAAGCGGCACATGGTAAGGGAGGCAGGGAGGCAAGGGATGGCCATCGTCCGCTCCAGCGCCTTACCCGTTTCTTACCGGAGCAACACGGCGGCTGCCCCCTCCCCCCGGTCGTCGCTCAAGCGACCTCGGCCGGCACCCGCTGGTGGTACTGGACGACGGCCACCCCGTCCCGGATGGCCTGCTCGTAGACGCCGAGCATGCCCAGCGCCTCGCGCAGGTCGTCGCGGATCGCGGCGGAGGCGATGACGGCCTCGTCGTCGTTGCACAGCGCGCCGTCCTCGTCATCGTCGCGCTTGAGGCGGTAGACGAGTTCGGCCACGACCGCCGCATGCTCGATGCGCTCGCGCAGCGTCTTCATCGCCAGGCCGACGGTGATGTCGCTGCGCGGGACGAAATACTCGACGCAGGCGGGCTCGAACCGGCTCAGCGAGGGATACATCCGCGAGCTGTAGAGGAAGGCCTCGAACTCCTCGCGCGTCATGCCCTCCAGGGGACGGATCTGCTCGAGGACCTCCTGCATGAACAGCAGCTTCGGGGGACGCGGTGGCGTCGGCGGCGGGGCCGGCGGAGGCGCGCTGGCGCCGCGGGCCGCCTTGGGCAGGTCGCGCTCGTCGAGCCCGTCGAACTCGTTGCGCTCGTCGGGCTCGTCGGCCTCGTCGAGCAGTGCCGCGGCGGCGGTGACGGGACAGCCGGACGGCGTCATCGGGACGGCCGGAATGGCCGGGGCGGAGGGAGAGAGGGACATCGTGGACATGGACAGCTCCAGTTCGGATCGGATCAATGCATAGGCATCACCTTCGTGGGGATGACAGGGACCGCATCAGCGACGCGGGGGATGAATCTTCAGCGTGGCCGGCGCAAGACCTGGCACGAAAAGATCAATGAAATCGATTCGATGAAACCGTCGGCATGAGCGCCACACCAGTCCTCGTGGGGCGACCGACTTGTCTCGGTGGGACCTGCGACGAGAGCCACTCGCTTGAGGCGGCTCAGCGGAATCGCACGACCGCCTCGAACCCCGGCTCGGCATTGCGCAACTCGAGCCGGCTGCCGTGCGCCTCGGCCACGAGCCGGCACAGCGACAGCCCCAGGCCCACGCCGCCTTCGCTGCGCGCGCGCGCCTCGTCGGGGCGGAAGAAGGGCTGGCCGAGCTGCGCGAGCGCCTCGGGCGGCACGCCGGGGCCGTGGTCGCGCACGGTGAGCCGCGCGCCGTCGCCATCGCGCTCGACGCTGACCCGCACCGGGCCGGTCGCCGCGTCGTTGTGCCGCAGCGCGTTGTGCACCAGGTTGCGCAGCAGCAGTTGCACCCGCATCCGGTCCAGCTGCAGCACGGGCAGGTCGGGATCGATGCTGAGCGTGACGCCGGGCTGGTCCTGCTCGCGCGCCAGCGCGCCGAGGTCGCAATCGCCGACCTGCAGCGCGCGATGCCCGCTGCCCAGCCGCTCGCTCTCCAGCAGGGCCGAGATCAGCTCCCGCATCTGCGCCAGCTCGTCCAGCAGCGCCGCCTTCGAGGCCCCCTCGTCGACCAGCTCCGCGTGCAGCCGCGCGCGCGTCAGCGGGCTGCGCAGCTCATGGCTGATCGCCAGCAGCAGGGCGCGCTTGCCGTCGAGCATGGCCTGGATGTCCTGGGCCATCTGGTTGAAGCGGTGCGCCAGGTCGCCGATCTCGTCGCGGTGGCGGATGGGCACGCGATGCGCGAGGTCGCCGCGCCCGAACGCCTCCGCGCCCGCCGCCAGCTCGCGCAGCGGCGCCACCAGGCGGCGGATGCCGCCATAGGCCAGGCCGGTCACCAGCAACAGCAGCGGCACGGCCCAGAGCCATCCGTACTCGACCTTCATCGAGGCCCACAGGATCGCGCTGCCCGCGCAGGCCAGCACGACGAAGATCGCGATCAGCCGCGCGCCCAGCGAATGCTTGAAATGCGCATGGTGGCGATGCCACCGCTGGTGCCAGCGGTTGCGCGCCCGCATGTGCCAGCGCCAGCCGCGCCCCCGCGGGAACGGGCCGCCCATGGCCTCCATCTCCGCCCAGCGCCTCATCTTGTCCAGGCGCTTGCGGTGGTGCCGGAGCCGTTCCTCGTGCAGGCGCAGCCACCAGGCGTCGCGCCGCGCGTGCCAGCGCGGATCGCCGCAGCGGGGGTCGCCCCACTCGCCGGGACCGCCGGGGCCGTCCGGGCCGGCCGATCCGGCCGCACCGCGCGGGCGCCGTTCCCACGGCGCATCGCGGTCATTGCCGTCATTGCCGTCATTGCCGTCATTGCCGTCATGGCGGTCATCGCGGTCGCCTCGCCGGTCCAGCCGGTCCCACCAATGGTCGTAGGGGTGACGCGGTCCCTTCATGACCCGCCCTCCCCGCCGCCGGACGCCGCACCGCCCGCCACCGGCAACGCGAAGCAGTAGCCCGCGTTGCGCAGCGTCTTGAGCGCCTCCAGCGGCTCGAGCTTGCGACGCATGCGGCTCACCAGGATGTCCACCGCCCGGGTGAACAGGTCGGCCTCCTGACCGCGCAGCCGGTTCAGGATCTCGTCGCGGGAGAACACCCGCCCGGGCTCGCGGGCGAGCATCACCAGCAGCTCGTATTCGGTGCTGGTCAGCTCGACGGGGCCAGTGCCGGCCGTGACCAGGCGGCGCGCGGTGTCGATCTCCAGCCCCTCGAAGCGCAGCAGCGTCGCCGGCGCGACCGCCGCCGGCGCCAGGCGCGTGCGGCGCAGGATGGTCTGCAGGCGCGCGGCCAGCTCGCGGGGCTCGAAGGGTTTGGCCAGGTAGTCGTCCGCGCCCAGCTCCAGGCCCACCACCCGATCGGTCAGGTCGCCCCGCGCGGTCAGCATCAGGATCGGGATCTCGCGCCACGGCTCGCTGCCGCCGCGCACGCGCTTGCAGAAGGCGAAGCCGTCCATCTCCGGCAGCATGCCGTCGAGGATCAGCGCGTCGAAGCGCTCCTCGGCCAGCCGCGCCAGCGCGGCGCTCGGCCGCGTCACGGCGCTCAGCGCGAAGTCGAAACGCGCCAGGTAGCTCGCCAGCGGCGCGGCCAGCGCCTCGTCGTCGTCAATCAGCAGCAGTCGGTGCATCGTGCCGTCCATTGTGCCCAGCCGCCGGGCCCGGGGAGCCCTCGGCGCCCGCGGCGCGCGTGTGCCGGACCAGCGTGATGGCGCGCTCCGGGCAGGCTTTCACGCAGTGGCCGCAGGCCCGGCAGGCGTCGGCATTCGGCGTGAAGGCCTGCTGCCAGCCGTGCGCATAACCGCGCAGCTTGCCGAAGAGGCTCAGTTCCTTGCGGCGCTCCGCCGGCAAGGTGCCGACCGAGAACACGCCGTAGGGGCAGACCTCGACGCAATCGCCCTTGCCTTCGCAGCGGTTGCGGTCAATGACCGGCCGCAGCAGCCCCGGAGGCTGCCGGCAGTCGCGGCCGTCCATCAAAGGCCCCGGTCGTTGGCAGCGCCGTGACCGTCGCGACGGTCGTGGCCACCCCGGCCCCCATCCCGCCCGGCGCGGCGGCGAAGCCGGCGCAACAGGAAACGCAGCATCTGCTGCTGGTCGAAGTCGAGCGCGTCGAAGAAATCGCCGACGGCCGCCACCAGCGCGGGACCGGTCGCCCGCAGCGCCTCGACCTGGCCGTCGAAGAGTTCCTGCGCTTCCTCGCGGCGGAAGTTGTCGCTCTCGATCAGCCGGGCGACCTCCGGACCACGGGCCAGCGCCTTGACCGCGCGCCGCGCCGTGCCGAGCTGGTCGACCAAGCGCTCCAGCAGCTCGGCCTGGCTGTCGTTCAGGTCCAGAAAGGCGCGGGCCCGGGCTTGCAGCCGCCCGCCGCGGCGACCGTGGGCATCGGGTCCCAGGCCCCCGCCGAAGCCGCCCCACCCATCACCGCCGTGGTGACCAGGGCCACCGTGGTGGCGGTGGCGGCCATGTCGGAATTGCTCGCGTCCGAGCCCGCCCCAGCCCCACGGGAAACCGCCGAAACCGGCGAACCGGTGCCAGGGGCCGTGGACGGGCAGCGGGCCGTAGAAGCCATCGTCACACACAGGGCCGAAAGGACCGAAGCGACCATCGTGGCCGAAGTGAGCGTGCTGACGTTCATGGTGGTGGCTCCAGCGTCGAAACAGGTGCATGGTGCGGTTCCTTGGTAAAGCCCGGTTGTCCGGGCGGTGAATCCATGTCGCCATGATTCCCATGCCGCCTCGTCGGGGCATCTCACCGCGGTATCGCTGCTTTTCGTTTTGTATCGCCCCCTGCCCACCCGACGGAATGCCTCCAAGGGGGGAGGCAGCGCCTCTGCTGACACGACGCGTCAGGGGTCCGGTTTTCGACATCCCCCGCCCGGGCGACGGTTCTCCCCCTCTCGGCTGTCCCCCGTTCCGCGCGCCCGGAACGGGGATCGCCGGAGCCATGGCCCTCTACAATCGCCGGCTCCGTGTCCCTCGCCTAGATGACACCGCCTCGCGGCGGAGCGCCCCCATGACCGAACTCGCCAAGTCCTTCGAACCCGCCTCTCTCGAAGCCCATTGGGGCCCGCTGTGGGAGTCCAAGGGCCTCTACGAGCCGACGCTCGATCCGGCCAGGCCGTCGTTCAGCATCCAGCTGCCGCCGCCCAACGTCACCGGCACGCTGCACATGGGCCACGCGTTCAACCAGACCATCATGGACTCCCTGACGCGCTACCACCGGATGCGCGGCCACAACACGCTGTGGGTCCCGGGCACCGACCACGCCGGCATCGCCACGCAGATCGTCGTCGAGCGCCAGCTGCAGGGCCAGGGCCAGAGCCGCCACGACCTGGGCCGCAAGAACTTCGTCGCCCGCGTCTGGGAATGGAAGCAGCAGTCCGGCTCCACCATCACGCAGCAGATGCGCCGCATGGGCGACTCGGTGTCCTGGGGCCACGAGTACTTCACGATGGACGACAAGCTGTCGACCGTCGTCGTCGACACCTTCGTCAAGCTCTTCGACGAAGGCCTGATCTACCGCGGCAAGCGCCTGGTCAGCTGGGACCCGATCCTGAAGTCCGCCGTCTCCGACCTCGAGGTCGAGAGCGAGGAGGAGGAAGGTTCGCTGTGGCACATCCGCTATCCGCTGGCCGAGGGCCGCGAGTCGCTGGTCGTGGCGACCACGCGGCCCGAGACCATGCTGGGCGACACCGCGGTGATGGTCCACCCCGAGGACGAGCGCTACAAGCACCTGATCGGCCAGCAGGTGAAGCTGCCCATCACCGGCCGCCTGGTGCCGGTGATCGCCGACGAGTACGTCGACAAGGCATTCGGCACCGGCGTCGTCAAGGTCACGCCGGCCCACGACACCAACGACTACCAGGTCGGCCAGCGCCACCAGTTGCCGATGCTGACCATCTTCACGCTGGACGCGACCGTCGTCGACACGATGGACGAGATCCCGGCCGAGTACCGCGGCCTGGACCGCTTCGCGGCGCGCAAGGCGATCGTCAAGGCGCTGGAGGAGCAAGGCCTGCTGGTCGAGGTCAAGAAGCACAAGCTGATGGTGCCGCGCTGCACGCGCACCGGGCAGATCGTCGAGCCGATGCTGACCGACCAGTGGTTCGTCGCCACCAGCAAGCCGGGCAAGGACGGCAAGTCCATCGCGCAGAAGGCCATCGACGTGGTCGCCAGCGGCGAGGTCAGGTTCGTGCCCGAGAACTGGGTCAACACCTACAACCAGTGGATGGGCAACATCCAGGACTGGTGCATCTCGCGCCAGCTCTGGTGGGGCCACCAGATCCCGGCCTGGTTCGGCACGGGCGGTGAGATCTTCGTCGCCCATGACGAGGCCGAGGCGCAGGCCAAGGCCACCGCCGTCGGCTACACCGGCCCGCTCAAGCGCGACGAGGACGTGCTGGACACCTGGTACTCGTCGGCGCTGGTGCCGTTCTCGACGCTGGGCTGGCCGGCCAAGACGCTGGAGCAGGACCTGTTCCTGCCGTCGTCGGTGCTGGTCACCGGCTACGACATCATCTTCTTCTGGGTCGCCCGGATGATCATGATGACGACGCACTTCACCGGCAAGGTGCCCTTCAAGCATGTGTACATCCACGGCCTGGTGCTGGACGCGCAGGGCAAGAAGATGAGCAAGTCCGAGGGCAACGTGCTGGACCCGGTCGACCTGATCGACGGCATCGAGCTGGCCCCGCTGCTGGACAAGCGCACCCAGGGCCTGCGCAAGCCCGAGACCGCACCCAAGGTCCGCAAGGCCACCGAGAAGGAATTCCCCGAAGGCATCCCCGGCTACGGCGCCGACGCGCTGCGTTTCACCTTCGCGGCGATGGCGACGCTGGGCCGCAGCGTCAACTTCGACAGCAAGCGCTGCGAGGGCTACCGGAACTTCTGCAACAAGCTGTGGAACGCCACCCGCTTCGTGCTGATGAACACGCAAGGCCAGGACTGCGGCCTGGTCGAGCACACGAAGGAGCAATGCGCGCCGGGCGGCAGCGCGCACGGTTACCTGCAGTTCTCGCAGGCCGACCGCTGGATCGTCAGCGAGCTGCAGCAGGTCGAGCAGGCCGTCGCGCAGGGCTTCGCCGACTACCGCCTGGACCAGGTCGCCAACGCGATCTATTCCTTCGTGTGGGACGAGTACTGCGACTGGTATCTGGAGCTGGCCAAGGTGCAGCTGCAGACCGCGCAGGCCGAGGGCAACGAGGCTGCGCAGCGCGGCACGCGCCGCACGCTGATCCGCGTGCTCGAGACCATCCTGCGTCTGCTGCACCCGATCACGCCCTTCATCACCGAGGAACTCTGGCAGACCGTCGCGCCGATCGCCGGCCGCAAGTCCACCGACTACCTGGTGACCGCGCCCTACCCGGTCGCGCAGCCCGAGCGCATCGACCCGCAGGCCATCGCCTGGGTCGAGCAGCTCAAGGCCGTGGTCGGCACCTGCCGCAGCCTGCGCGGCGAGATGGGCCTGAGCCCGTCCGACCGCGTGCCGCTGCTGGCCGGCGGCGACCTGTCCTTCCTGCGCGAGGCCGCGCCGGCGCTGAAGGTGCTGGCCAAGCTGCAGAGCGTCGAGCTGATCGAGGACGAGGCCGCCTTCAACCAGCAGAGCGCGATGTCGCCGGTGCTGGTGCACGGCGCGGCGCGCCTGGCGCTGAAAGTGGAGATCGACGTCGAGGCCGAGCGCGCCCGCATCGCCAAGGAGATTGCCCGCCTGGAAGGCGAGGTCGCCAAGGCCAATGCCAAGCTGGGCAATGAGAGCTTCGTGGCGCGCGCCCCGGCGGCCGTCGTGGAGCAGGAACGTCAGCGCATCGCCGACTTCAGCGCCACCGTGGTTCGGCTAAAAGATCAGGCAGCGCGCCTGGGTGGGTCGGCCTGAATTCGGCCTGCGTCGCGGGCGTGGACAGGATCTCCGAGATCCGCCGCGCCACGCTCCACGCGGCGCGCATCCGTGACTCCCGGGTCGTCGCCGCCACGCGCGGCGTGACCTGCAGACCGGGCGCCCCATGCAAGGGGCGCCCGGCTTCCATCAGGCCGGGCTCCATCAGGTCCAGCCACGCGGCCAGCAATCGGCCGCCATGCAGCGCGTCCGCCAGCGCCTGTTCGTCGAACAGGGCCGAGTGCGAGGTCGACACCAGCACCTGAGACGGCTTGCAGAAGTTCAGCACCCGCTCGCCGATCAGGCCGCGGTAGCGCGGGAAATACGCCAGCTGCACGCTGACGCCGTCGGCGGCCTGCATCAGCTCGCGCAGTCCATAGGGTTCGATGCCCCACTGCGCCCAGAGCGGATCGGCATGGTGCAGGCTGGGGTCATAACCGATCACCCGCGCACCAAACACCGGCAGCAGCGTGGCGAGCTGGCGCGCCGAGGGCGTCAGGCCCACCAGGCCGATGGTGGCGCAACCGAGCTCGCGCCCCACCCACTGGCCGTCCGCGCCCTGCACCGGCACGCGGCGCAGCAGCGCCAGCAAGGCGCCGATGACGAACTCCGCTTCGGCCGAGGCCGCCGCGGTCGGCGCGCGCACCACTTCGATGTTGGCGGCGCGGCAGGCTTCCAGATCGATGTTCTCCGCGCCGGCGCCGATGCGTCCGACGGCACGCAGTCGCGGCGCGCGGCGGACCGTGTCCGCATCCAGCGCGACGGAGGCGGGCAGGAAAATTGCCTGGGCCTGCGCAACATGCTCTCTCAGCGTCAGCGGCGCGTCCGCCGGCTCGGGGGCGACCTGCACGGCATGGCGCTCCGCCAGCCATTCCAGGACGTCTGCCTCCAGCGGTTCCAGGACTAGCACTGACATGAGGGGTTTGGAGAGGATTGTTTGATTTTCTTTCAGTAGCGCCATGCAAGAATGCCGGCGCAATTACCGTTGGAGTGTACGTAAATGGCCCTCATCAACAAGGCAATCTTCCCGGTTGCTGGACTTGGCACTCGCTTCCTGCCCGCCACCAAGGCGCAGCCCAAGGAGATGCTGCCGGTGGTCGACAAGCCGCTGATCCAGTACGCAGTGGAGGAGGCCTACGCGGCCGGCATCCGCCAGATGATCTTCGTGAATGGACGTAACAAGCGCGCCATTCCCGATCACTTCGACACCGCATTCGAACTCGAAACCGAACTCGAGGCCGCCGGCAAGAAGGAACTGCTCGCGCTGGTCCATTCGATCAAGCCCGACGACATGGAGTGCATCTACATCCGCCAGCCCAAGGCCCTGGGCCTGGGCCACGCGGTGCTGTGCGCGCAATGCGTGGTCGTCAACGAGCCCTTCGCGGTGCTGCTGGCCGACGACCTGATGGTGGGCAAGCCGCCGGTGCTCAAGCAGATGGTGGACCAGTTCTCCGAATGGCAGGCCTCCATCCTGGCCGTCCAGGAGGTGCCCGCCGAGCACACCAAGCGCTACGGCATCGTGGCCGGCTCGGCCATCAGCGACCGCCTGATGGACCTGACCCACATGGTCGAGAAGCCCAATCCCGAGGACGCGCCGTCGCGCCTGGGCGTGGCCGGCCGCTACATCCTGACGCCGGGCGTGTTCCGCGAGATCGCCACGCAGCCGCGCGGCGTCGGCGGCGAGATCCAGCTGACGGACGGCATCGCCGCGCTGATGCGCCGCGAGAAGGTCTTCGCCTTCCGCTACGACGGCAAGCGCTACGACTGCGGCAGCAAGGAAGGTTTCCTGCAGGCCAACGTCGAACTCGCGCTGGACCACCCGCAACTGGGCGCCAGTTTCCGCGAATACCTGAAGACGCTGGAAATCTGACCGTGCTGAACTTCTGACGGCAGGACTTCCCGTCACTGTCCCGTCATGAAGCACGAAGGCCACGCAACGCGTGGCCTTCTTCGTTTCCGGATCCGCGCTCAGCGGCGCTTGAGCACGTGGATGAACTCGTCGCCGGCGCTGGTCTGCTCGACCAGCTCATTGCCGGTCTGGCGCGAGAAGGCCTGGAAGTCGCGCATCGATCCCGGGTCGGTCGCGACCACCTTGAGCAGCTGGCCGCTTTCCATTTCCGCCAGCGCCTTCTTGGCCTTGAGGATGGGCAGCGGGCAGTTCAGTCCGCGGGTGTCGAGTTCCTTGTGGATGTCCATGTGTATGTCCTGACCGGCGCGCGCACCGGCGATGTGGCGGATTCTAGTCAGCCCGGCTCAGCTGCGCGGCGCCATCCACTTCGGCTCGAGGCCGCGGCCGCGCAGCCAGTCCGCCAGCGCCTGGCCGGTCCCGGCGGGCCAGCATTCGAGCTGCTCCGGCGGCGTCAGCGAGTACTCGACCAGCTCCGGCGACAGCGTGACCTCGCCGCGCGCCGGCACGTGGTACGCGATGATGACCTGGTTCTTCTTCTGGAAGTCGTAGACACCGATCAGCGTCGCGCCGAGCGCCTCGAGCGAGGTCTCCTCCAGCACCTCGCGCCGGATGCCCTCCTCCGGCGACTCGCCGGCCTCCATGAAGCCGGTGATCAATCCGAAGAAGCGCCCCGGCCAGGCGGCGTTGCGGGCGAGCAAGACCTGGCCCTCGCGGTCGATGCACTCGACCACCGCCGCCAGCACCGGCGTCGGATTGTTCCAGTGGGTGAAGTCGCAGCGAGGGCAGCGCAGCCGGGTCTTGGGGCCGCCGTCCTCCGGCAGTTCGATCCACGCCAGTTCGCTGGCGCATTGCGGGCAGAAGCGGAAGGTCATGGGCAAAGGCGCGCGGCGCCGTCGGGTCACGATCCGGCGATCATCCCCGATCGCCGGCCGCCCGTCAGGCAGTCAGGCCCTCAGCCCTCCGACCATCAAGCCGGGAACACGCCGGTCGACAGGTAGCGGTCGCCGCGGTCGCAGACGACGAACACGATCGTCGCGTTGCTCACCTGGCGGGCGATCTGCATCGCGACCCAGCAGGCGCCTGCGGCCGAGATGCCGCCGAACAGGCCTTCCTCGCGGGCCAGCCGGCGGGCCATGTCCTCGGCATCGGACTGGCCGACCAACACCAGCTCGTCCACCGTTTCCGGGCGGTAGATCTTGGGCAGGTAGGCCGGCGGCCACTTGCGGATGCCGGGGATGCGCGAGCCCTCCGCCGGCTGCGCGCCGACGATGCGCACTTCCGGGTTCTGCTCCTTCAGGAAGCGCGACACGCCGGTGATGGTGCCGGTCGTGCCCATCGCGCTGACGAAGTGGGTGACGCGGCCGCCGGTGTCGCGCCAGATCTCGGGACCGGTGGTCTCGTAATGGATGCGGGGGTTGTCGCCATTGGCGAATTGATCGAGCACGCGGCCCTTGCCGTCGCGCTGCATCTGCTCGGCCAGGTCGCGGGCGTATTCCATGCCGCCGGAGCGCGGCGTCAGGATCAGTTCCGCGCCGAAGGCCTTCATCGTCTGCGCGCGCTCGACGGAGAGGTCCTCCGGCATGATCAGCACCATCCGGTAGCCGCGGATCGCCGCGGCCATCGCCAGCGCGATACCGGTGTTGCCGGAGGTCGCCTCGATCAGCGTGTCGCCGGGCTTGATCTCGCCGCGCTCCTCGGCGCGCCGGATCATGCTGATGGCCGGACGATCCTTGACCGAGCCCGCCGGGTTGTTGCCCTCCAGCTTGGCCAGCAGCACATTGCCGCGCGCGGCCAGCGCCGGGCCCAGCACGCGTTGCAGCCGCACCAGCGGCGTGTGGCCGATGACGTCTTCCAGGGTCGGATAGCTCGTGGGATCGAAGGCGCTTGCATCACTCATAGCCGCGCATTCTCTCAGTCGGCGTATGGCTGTGGTGGCATAATGCCTTTTCTTTCGCGGCCCCTCTGGCTCTGTCCACGACGAAGCTTCAGTTGACGGCCCGCACAGCGGCCCCAGCGTCGATCCGACCGGGGCCGCGTTGCTGATGACGCCCGGATGGCGAAATCGGTAGACGCAGGGGACTCAAAATCCCCCGCCGCAAGGCGTGTCGGTTCGAGTCCGACTCCGGGCACCAAGCCTCTTGGTCCCTCCCGTCATCAGCAACCTCTCGTGAACGCCCGCTGCGAACGATGCTTCGTTCCCACCGCAGTCCCGGCGTCATCGGGGCCAGTGCTTGCCCTCATCAAGCTTGGATACACTCGCCCGATCGTCCTGCCCCCAACGACGGGGGTCAGGATTCGCCGGTGGCGCCGCAGGGCGCCTTTCCTCTGTCTCCCCCCGAAGACGCGCCGCGATGCCATTCATTCCACCGGTCACCAAGGCCTTCATGCTGATCTGCGTGGGCCTGTTCTGCCTGCCCATCGTCGTGCCCTCGCTGGCGATGCTGAACTTCCAGATGGCGCTGTGGCCGCTGAACACCGGCCGCTTCGAGCCCTGGCAGCCGCTGACCTACGCCTTCCTGCACGGCGACGCCTGGCACCTGTTCTTCAACATGCTGGGCCTGTGGATGTTCGGCTCGGAGCTGGAAGCGCTGTGGGGCGGCAAGCGCTACGCGCAGCTGCTGGTGGCCAGCGCGCTGACGGCCGCCGCCGCCCAGCTCGTGTTCACGCTGCTGATCGGCTCGGGCGCGCCGACGGTGGGCGCCTCGGGCGCGCTCTTCGGCCTGCTGCTGTCCTACGGCTTGATGTTCCCGGACCGGATCATCATGCCGCTCTTCCCCCCGATCCCGATGAAGGCCAAGGTCTTCGTCGCCATCTTCGGCGCGATCGAACTGGTGGCCGGCCTGATGGGCTCGAGTGGTATCGCCCACTTCGCCCACCTGGGCGGCATGCTGGGCGCCTGGCTGATGGTGAACTACTGGCGCGGCGGACGGCGGCGCTGAAGCCGGCCCGGACGCTCAACCCTCGACGGTTCTCCTCGGCGACTCCCCCGCGGCGGTCAGCGCTCGACCGCCAGCAGCCCCTCGCTCGGCGTCGGATAACGCAGCCGCAGGCGCAGTTCGCGCTTGAGCCGGCGGTTGTCCATCCGGCGCGATTCATTCATGAAGCTCATCTGCATCGGCGAGAACACTGCCGACGCCTGCGCGCGCGCGACCCGCGCCGGCGGCGCCAGGCCGCACAGCGCGGCGGCCAGATCGAAGTAGTCGCCCATCAGCAGCTCGCTGTCGTCGCTCGCGTGGATCACCCGCTGCGCCGGCCCGCGCATCAGCGCCAGCAGGCAGGCGCGCGCCAGGTCATCGGCCTGGATGTGGTTGGTGTAGACGTCGTCCTCGCGCGCCAGCACCGGCAGGCCCTTGCCCAGCCGCTCGCGCGGATGACCGCCGGCGCGGTCGAACGCATAGATGCCGGGCACCCGCAGGATCGTCACCGGACAGCCGGTCGCCCGCCCCCACTGGCGCAGCTGCGACTCGGCATCGACGCGGCGCCAGGCGCGCTCGTTGGACGGATTCGGACGGCGCGTCTCATCGATGCGCGCGCCGCCGCAGTCACCGTAGACGCCGCTGGTGCTGGCATAGACCAGGTGCCGCGGCGCCCCCGAGCGCGACAGCGCCTGCAGCAGGCGCCGCGTGCGTTCGTCGGTGCGTCCCTGCGCGGCCGGCGGCGCCAGGTGCAGCACCCGGTCCGCCAGGCCGGCGAGGCGGCCGAGCGTGGCCGCGTCGTCCAGGTCGCCGATCAGCGGGATCGCGCCCGCGGCGCGCAGCGCGCCGACGCGCGCGGCGCTGCTGGTCAGCGCGAAGACCGTCCAGCGCCCGGCCAGCAGCCGCAGCACGCGCAGGCCGACGTCGCCGCAGCCGACGATCAACAGGCGGCCGCGGCGGGCGCGACGGGGAGCGGCGGACGAAGCGGACGGGGAACCAGGCATGGCGAGGGGCGCTGCGGGGCTGGGGCAAAATGGCGGGCCAGTTTACGGCTGGCACGGCTCGCGCCCCGGTCTCCGGACCGCGCGGGCCGTGTCGCTTCCGCCGCCTTCCTTTTCCTCTCGACATGACGCGGGTCCGCCCGCGCCGCCCCGCACCATGAGCTTCCAGGTCACCGTCCTGCCCGCCGGCCGCAACTTCACCGTCGACGACGACGAAACCGTGCTGGCCGCCGCCATCCGCCAGGGCATCGGCCTGCCCTACGGCTGCAAGGACGGCGCCTGCGGTTCCTGCAAGAGCAAGCTGGTCGAGGGCCAGGTCGTGCATGGCGAGCACCAGTCCAAGGCGCTGCCGCCGGCCGAGGAGGCCGCCGGCATGATCCTCACCTGCTGCGCCAGGCCGCAGACCGATTGCGTCGTCGAGGCCCGCACGGTGCCCGGCGCCGGCGAGTTCCCGGTGCTCAAGCTGCCCAGCCGCGTGATCACCGTCGAGAAGCCGGCCGGCGACGTCGCCGTCATCCGGCTGCAGCTGCCGGCCAACCAGAACCTGCAATACCGCGCCGGCCAGTACGTCGAGTTCATCCTGCGCGACGGCGCCCGCCGCAGCTATTCGATGGCCAACGCGCCGAGCCGCCTGGGCACGCCGCCGGCCATCGAACTGCACATCCGCCACATGCCCGGCGGCAAGTTCACCGACCACGTCTTCGGCACGCTCAAGGAAAAGGACATCCTGCGCATGGAAGGCCCGTTCGGCAGCTTCTTCCTGCGCGAGGACAGCGACAAGCCGATCGTGCTGCTGGCCTCGGGCACCGGCTTCGCGCCGATCAAGGCGATCCTGGAGCGCATCCAGGACCAGGGCATCACCCGCCCGGTGACGCTGTACTGGGGGGCGCGCGGCCAGGCCGACCTCTACCTGCACGACTGGGCGGTCCAGGCCGCTGCGGCGATGCCCACGCTGAGCTACGTGCCGGTGCTGTCCGAGCCCAACGCCGAGGACGGCTGGACCGGTCGCACCGGATTCGTCCACCAGGCCGTGATGGCCGACCTGCCGGACCTGTCGCGCCACCAGGTCTACGCCTGCGGCGCGCCCGTCATGGTGGAGTCGGCGCAGCGCGACTTCGTCGCCCGCTGCGGCCTGCCGGCGGAGGAGTTCTACGCCGACGCGTTCACCTCCGAAGCCGACAAGCACGCCGGCTGAGCCGGCGGCAGCGCTTTGCGCACCGCGAATCCCGTATTGCCGGCGTGACATGCGCCAGGGCGGGTGAGGCGTCCGATACTCGCGGGCATGAAGCATTTCCCGCCGCCCTACTCCAGCGCCGCGCAGTTCGAGCAGCAACTGCAGGACCTCGGTCACACCGTCATCGCGCCGGAGAGCCTGACGCATTGGTTGCACTGCCAGGCGGGTGACCTGCGCGGGCTGCAGCCCTTCTGGAACGACCTGCCGCCCGACGCCTACCTGCGCGACGGCGGTCGCTACCGCTTCCGGCGGCATGCGAGCTTCGTCGTCGACGCGCAGGCCGACCCGTCGGTGCGCCTGGCGCCGCACCGCGCGCACTGGCAGCCGGTGGACTACAACGCGCTGCACGGCGGCATCGAGCGCTGGTTCGAGCCCATGGAGCCCGCCGCCGTGGAGCTGCCCATCTGGCCGCGCCTGCTGCTGGGCCTGGCGGGCGTGGCCGACCGGCTCAAAGGCGCGCGCCCGTGGTTCGTCGAGGCGCACCAGTTCCGCATCGACACCGCCGGCGGCATCGGCCGCCCGACGCCCGAAGGCGCGCACCGCGACGGCGTGGACCTGGTGGCCGTCTTCATGCTGGCCCGCCATGGCATCAAGGGGGGTGAGTCGCGCGTCTTCGAGGCCGACGGTCCGCGCGGCCAGCGCTTCACGATGATGGAACCCTGGACGCTGCTGCTGCTCGACGACGAGCGCGTGATCCACGAGACCACCCCCATCCAGCCGATGGAGCCCACCCATCCGGGCCACCGCGACACCCTGGTGGTGACCCTGCGCGCCGACGCCTTCATGGGCCGCTGAGCCACTCACTCCCTTCTTTTTGCTAGTCCGCCGGCGCCCGATGCCCTGCATCGCGCGCCGGCTTTCGTTCGTCCGTGAAATGCCGCGCATCGCCGATGGCGCCTGGCTTCGCGGAGGGTGGGCGCGCCCGACGCCAAGCCAATCGGCGCCGGGATTTGCTGGAATACCTACTCAAATTAACTAGCAAACATTAGTAGTTTCTCAACGCGTCAATAACATATTCAGGCGCCCCACCCATTCGGGTGATTGGCCTCAACAAAATCGGCAGAATCAAGGCACTGGAATCCCTTGAATTGATCAATCGATGACCGGTTCGGTCGCCGTCTAAACACATTGACGGAATCGACATTCGGCCCCGTCCCCGCTTCCTAAACTGACCTGGCGAATTGAGATTTTCGCCGTGACCCAGCAATCCGCCGGGCCAGTCTCCAGGGAGTTTCCATGCGGTCGATCAATCACCACTGGCTGCGGCCAATACTGGCCTTCAGCATCGGCGGCGCCATTCAAATGGGCGCCCTGGCGGAAACCCCGCCGGATTGCACGACCACCCTCGATGCCCAAACCCTGGTCACGCTGAGCGCCGCCGTCGACAGCGCCCTGTGCCGGGATACCCGCACCGCCACGGCCTGGGTTTCCATCAAGGCGCAGAAAATCCAACTGGCCGCGGCCAAGGCGGCTTATCTCCCGACGGTCAATGCCTCGCTGACGGCGCAAAGCAATACCAGCCAGAGCGCCCAGTCGCCGGGCGGCAACCAGCGCGTCACCGGCTACAGCAGTTATCTCGGCCTGAGCTGGCGGCTCTTCGACTTCGGCGAGCGCGCCGCCCGCGAGGAAATGGCCGAACGCCTGCTGACCGCGGCCACCAGCACCTACGACGACGCCGTGCGCCGGACCGTCTCCGACACCATCCAGGCCTATTTCTCCGCCCTGCAGGCGAACGCCACGCTGGGCGCGCGCCAGCAGTCGGTGGCGCTGGCGCAGCGCACCCGCGACGCCGCCCGCGACCGGGAGCAAAAGGGCGCCGCCAGTCGCGCCGACACCCTGCAGGCCGAGGCCTCGCTGGCCCGCGCACGCTTGAACCTGCAGCGCGCTAAGGCGGAGCTGGACAAGGCCACCGCGGTGCTGGTCCAGACCATGGGCGCGCCGGCCGGCACGGCGCTGCGCCTCCCCGACAAGAGCCCCACCCCGTCACGCGCCGAATTGCCCGACCTGGGCCAGCTGCTGGATGAGGCCAGGACCCACCACCCGGCCATCCTCGCCGCCCGCTATCAGCGCGACGCGAGCCAGGCCGGCGTCGCCGCCGCCCGGGCGGCCGGACGTCCCACCATCGACTTCACCGCGGCCAACTACCGCAATGGTTATCCGAACCAGAGCGTCCAGGCCTCGCGCTCGAGCACCTTCACCGTCGGCGCCACCATCACGATTCCGCTGTTCGATGGTGATTCCCGTCGCAACAAGATCCAGGAAGCCCAGGCGCAAGCGGAGAAATCCGAACTGCAGGTGACGGACACCGAAAACCGTGTCCTGCTGGAGCTGGTCAAAACCCATGCGGAATTGGCGGCCTCGCTGGACAACATCGACGCCGCGAATCAATTGCTCCAGGCCGCGCAATCCGCCATGGATTCCGCGACGAATCGATATGAACGCGGCGTCTCGGACACCCTGGAACTGATTTCCGCCCAAGGCACCCTGGTCGATGCGCTCGATGCACGAGCCCAGTGCGAATACCAGTGGAACGCGGCCCGGCTGAAATTGATGTCGGACCTCGGCGACATGAATAGAGACGGCATCGCCGCGCTCGACGGCCCGCTGCCCACCCCCTGATTCCCCCCAAGCCCACGCGACTCCCGGAAGGACCGAGGAGAAGCGCCCGCTGTTGTCCCGCGGCCGACCTTTTCCGGCCACTCCCTCCCTCGAAAGAGCCACCAGCTCACCACACCATGACCACCCTGAACACCCTGACCAAAACCCAGTTCACCGCCCTGACGGCCGCCCAGATCGCGGCCCTGGCGCCTGCCGACCTCGCCGGCCTGGACATCACCCACTGCCAATGGCTGACCGGCACGCAGGTCGCCGCCTTCACCGGCGCCATGGTGTCCGCGATGAGCGCGGCCCAGTTGAGCGCCATCGCGCCGCTGAACTACCTGAAGGGCGCGGCGGTCCAGGGCATGACGGCCGACCAGGTGCGGGGCCTGAGCCCCGCCCAGGTCGGCAAGCTGATCAACATCCATTGGCTGGGCGACGGGGCCGCCGCGGCGCTGTCGCCGGAGCAGGTCGCCGCGATCGGCATCGACGGCAAGTACCTGTCGGCGCGCTGGGTCAACGCGCTGTCGCCGAAGGCCTTCGCCGCCATCACGCCGGCCAAGGTCGCGCAATTCACCAGCGCCGCGCTGACCGGGCTGAGCGCCTTCCGCGTCTCGGAGCTGAGCGCCGACGCGGTGGCCGCCCTGAGCGTCGAGCAACTCCTCTCGATCGCGTCGCTGGCCTGCCTGGACCGCGGCGCCGCCGGCCTGTCCGCCAGCGCCGTCCGGGCGATGAGCCCGGAACTCATCAGCGGCATGGTCGGCCTGGATGCCCTGCGTCCGGACGCGGTCGCCGCGTTGTCCGTCGCGCAGGTGGCGGGCATCGATGAGGGCGCCTGGAGCGACTTCTCCGCCGACTGGATCAACGCGCTGTCGAAGGATGCCTTCGCCGCCGTGCCGGCCGGCGGCCTCGCGCAACTGGGCACCTCGGCCCTGAGCGGCCTGAGCGCCACCCGCGTCGCGCAGTTGAGCGCCGAGGCCATCGCCGCGATGAGCGTCGAGCAGATCGTTGCCATCACCGCCCTGGGCGCGCTGGACGCGGGCGCGGCCGGCCTGTCCGCCGACGCCATCCGGGCACTGGCCCCGGACGTCATCGGCGGCCTGGCCGGGATCACCGAGCTGCGCCCGGGCGCGATCGGCGCGTTGTCGATCGCGCAGGTCGCTGCGCTGGACAACGAGCGATGGGGCGAACTCACCGCTGGATGGATCAACGCCTTGTCGCGCGAGGTCGTGGGTGGCCTGACGACGGCGCAGATCGCGTCGATCCCGGCCGACGTCGTGCCGGGCCTGAGCACCGCGGTCGTGTCCGCGATGAGCGCGGCCCAGCTGGCCGCGATCCCCTCGCCGTCGCTGCTGTCGCCCGAGGCGGCGGCCATCCGCACTGCGGCGCTGGCGCCCACGGACTGGAGCAAGGTGAACTCGGACTGGCTCAATGCGCTGGCGCCCTCCGATCTCGCGCGCATCGCGCCGGTCGACTTCGGCAAGCTGAGCTCGACGGCCGTCCTGGGACTCCAGCCGGCCTCGATCGCGGCCCTGACCGCCGACCAGGTCCGCACCATCAACTTCAGTTGGGGGGCGATGTCCGTCGCCTGGATGCAGGCGCTGTCGCCGAGCGCCCTGGCGGTGCTCCCGCCGGACAACATCAGGCAGTTCAACAAGGCGGTGGCGCCGGCGCTGTCGCTGGAGGCCCTGCGGGCGCTCTCGCCCCAGCAGCTTGCCGTCCTGCCAGGCCTCTACACGCTGCCCGCCGCGTCCGTCGCCGTCCTGAGCGCGACCCAGGTCGCCGGCATCACGACGCTGAGCGGCGTCACCAAGGCCTGGCTGGACGCGCTGTCGCCCGGCGTGATCGGCGCCCTGCAACCCGGCGCGCTGGCCACGCTGCCCACCGCCGTCGTTCCGACGCTGACCGCCGCGACGCTATCCGGCTTCTCCAGCGATCAACTGGCGGCGATCAACCGTCCCGATCTGCTGAACGCGGCGGCCGCCGAGGTGCGCAACGCCGCCCTAGGCAACTTCGCTTCGACCAACTGGGCCCAGGCCACCGCCGCCTGGCTCAATGGCCTGTCGCCCGCCGAGCTCGCGCAGCTCCCCGCCGGCGGCCTGGCGCTGATGCCCAGCGCCCAGATGGCGGCGCTGCTGCCCGAGACGATCGCCGCCCTGTCGCCCGCCCAGGTCGCGGCGCTCACCCGTCCGGACCTGCTGTCCGCCGAAGCCGCCGCCACGCTGGCACCGGCGCAGGTCGCCGCCCTGCGCAACGGCTGGGCCACCGCGAGCGCCGCCTGGATCAACGCCCTGTCGCCGGCCGCCATCGCGGCCATCACGCCGGGCGCGGTCACCCAGTGGTCCAACTCGGCCCAGCTCGGCCTGAGCGCGACCACCGTGGGCGCGATGACGCCGGCGCAACTGGCCGCGATCTCCAACTACGGCGCGCTCTCGGCCAGTGCCATCGCCGCCATCACGCCCGAGGCGCTGAAAGCCCTCAGTCCGATGGCCATCTCCCGCCTGACCCGCGCCGACTGCCTGAGCATCGAGGCGGTCCGGGAACTGTCCGCCGAGCAGGCCCGCAACCTGTCCGGCGGGCTGTCCACCGTGAGCGCCGACTGGGTGAACGCGCTGCGTCCTGACGCTCTCGCGGCGATGCCGGCGCCGTTGCTGGCCTCGATCTCGCGCCGGGCCGTCGCCGGTCTGAGCCCAGCCACCATCGCCTGCCTGAGGCCGGACCAGATCGTCGGCATTCCCTCACTGGCGCTGCTGAGCGCCGACGCCGTCGCCGCGCTGAGCGCCGCACAGGTCGCCGCGCTGTGCCCGCGCCTGGGCGAGGTGTACTCCGACTGGCTGGACAACCTGTCGCACGACGCGCTGCCGGGCCTCGATGCGGCCGCCATCTCGCGCCTGTCGGCCCGCGTGCTGAACGGGCTGGACGCCGACACGCTGCAGTCGCTGTCGATGCGCCAGCTCGCCGCGATCAGCCAGCCCACCGCCCTGGCGCCGAGCGCGCTGTCCAACCTGTCGGGCGCGCAGATCGCCGCCCTGCCGCTGGACGCCGCCCGCATCGATGCCGCCTGGCTGAACGCCTGCCCGGCCTCGGTCATCGCGCTGCTGCCGGCGACGCTGGTGAGCCAGTTGCCCGACGCCACGCTGCGCGGCCTGAGCGCCACCACGCTGGCGTCGATGACGCCCGCTCAGCTGTCCGCGCTGCCGCATCCCGAGCTGCTGTCCGCGGCCGTCGTCGCCAGCCTGACATCGACCCAGCTGAGCAGCCTGCGCATCGACTGGACCCGTGTCGACGCGGCCTGGATCAACGCGCTGTCCGGCGAGGCGAAAGCCGCGCTGCCCGCCGCGGCGATCGGCGCGCTGAACGCGACCACGGTGGCCGGCCTGTCGGTCGCCACCATCCTCGCGATGAGCCCGCAGCAGCTGGCATCGCTCGCGACGCCTGACGCGCTGAGCGCCGACGCCGCCTCGGTGCGCGGCCTGCTGCTGGCGACGCCGGACTGGTCGACGGTCAGCGCCGCGACCTTCAACGCGCTGGGCCAGGCGGCGATCGCGATCCTGCCGGCCTCGGCCATCGCGCAGTTGCCGAGTGCCACGGTCCAGGGACTGAATGCGGCCACCCTCGCCGCGATGAGCGCCACGCAGCTCTCCGTGCTGCCCACGCCCGAGCAACTGGCGCCGAGCGCGCTCGCCGGCCTGAGCGCCGCGCAAGTCGCCGCGCTGCCCATCGCCTGGAACAACGTGACGGCCGACTGGATCAACGCGCTGCCCGCGAGCGCGATCGCGGCGATCCCGACGGCCTCCATCGGCAAGCTGTCCACCGCCATCGCGCCCGCGCTGGGCGCCGACGCGGTCCGCGCGATGACCCCGGCTCAGGTCGCGGTGCTTCCCGCGCTCAACAGCCTGTCGCTCGCCGCCGTCGCGGCGCTCACCCCGGCGCAGACGGCCGGCCTGACGGTCCGGATGAACGCCTACAGCGCTGACTGGATCAACGCGCTGTCGCCGGCCGCGATCTCGGCACTGCCGCCATCCATCATCGAGCCGCTGTCGCCCACTGAGGTCGCCCGGCTGTCGCCCGCGTCCGCCGCCGCGCTCACGCCCGGCCAGATCAAGGTGATGGACAACGTGTCGCGGTTGTCGCAGGACGCGGTGGCCGCGCTGACGCCGAACCAGACGCCGTGGTTCATGCCCTCGGAATGGAGCACGCTGAGGTTCGACGCGCTGTCGCCGGCCGCGCTGGCCGCGATTCCGCCGAGCATCATCGCGGGCCTGTCCACCTCCATGGCCCCGCGGCTGACCGCGGCGGTGGTGGGCCGCATGACGCTGGCCCAGATCGCGTCCCTGCCGGCCATCGGCACGCTGCCCGCCGCCATCACCGCGACGCTGACGCCGGCTCAAGCGGGCGCGCTGCTCAACCTGGCCAGCGTCACGCCGGCCTGGCTGGCGGCCCTGTCGCCCACGGCCTTCACGGCGCTGGCCCCGGTGGCCCTCGCCACCCTGCCCGCGACGACCGTCGCCGCGCTGACCCCGGCGCAGGTCGCGTCGATGAACGCTGACCAACTGATCGGCCTACCTTTCACCGAGCGGCTGTCGGCCGACGCCTCGGCCGCGCGCACCGCGCTGCTGGGCCAGGCGGCCACGATCAACGGCGCCGCGTTCACCGCGGACCAGCTCAACGCGATGTCGGCCGAGTCGCTGGCCGCATTGCCGGCCGGCGCCTTCGCGCTCGTGCCGCCGACGGTGATCCAGGCGCTGCTGCCGGCCACCGTGGCCGCGATGACGCCCGCGCAGGTCGCGGCGCTGCGCAACCCCGAGATGCTCTCGACCGCCGCCGTCGCGGTGCTGAGCGCCGACCAGGTCAGCGGCATCCGCGCCGGCTGGAACGCCGTCGGCGCGGCCTGGCTGAACGCCTTGTCGCCAGCCGCCGCGGCTGCGCTGCCCGCGATGGGTCTGGCCCGGCTGTCGACCGGCGCCGTGGCGGGCCTGAGCGCCGCCACCGTCAGCGCGCTGAACGCCGACCAGATCGCCGCCATCGCGAACCTGCCGTCGCTGGCTGCCGGCACGACTGGCCTGACCGCGGACACCATCCGCGGACTGGCGCCCGCGCAGATCGCGCGCATCGCCAACCTGCAGGTCCTGACCGACGCGGCGGTCCACGCCCTCTCGCCCGACCAGGTGCGCGCGATCAGCTCCAGCTTCTCCTACATGTGGGGCGCCTGGTTCAACGCGCTGACGCCGGAAGCCCTGGCGGCGGTGCCGGCGGCCGGCATCAAGGCGATGTACACCGGCTCCGTTCCGCAGCTGTCGGCCGCCTGCATCGGTGCGCTGACGCTGGAGCAGTTCGCCGCGCTCGACACCAACCGTCTGTCGGCCGCCGGCGCCAGCGGCCTGCGTCCGGACATGATCCGCACGCTGTCGCCGGCCCGCATCGCGACGCTGCCGGGGCTGGAGGCGCTGTCCCCGGCCGCGGTGGCGGCCCTGTCGGCCGACCAGGTCGGCGCCATCCAGGCCGGCGCGTGGAACAAGCTCAATCCGGGCTGGCTGGGCGCCTTGTCCACCGACGCCTGGGGCTCGGTGCCCACCACCGCCTTCGGTCGGTTCACCGCCGCGACGATGCGCAGCCTGACCGCCGCGTCGGTCTCGGGCTGGACCGCCGAGCAGTTCGCCGCCGTGGCCAACGTCGGCTGGATTCCCGAAGCCGCCGCCAGCGCCATCCGGCCCGAGCAGCTGAGCCGCGTCACCGACTTCGACACGGTCAGCGCCCGCTGGCTCAACGCGCTGTCGGTGGAGGCCTTCGCCGCCATCCCGGCCGACGGCGTCAACCAGATGTCGCTGGCCGCGCTGCAAGGCCTGGACGCGACCCGTCGCGGGATCGCGATGGGCAAGGCCGACAAGACCCACGCCGGCTACCTCGCCGCCGCCTCGCGCGACGCGGGCATCAGCTACGACTCGGTGCTGGCGATGCTCACCGGCATGCAGTCGGGCATCGGCGCGGACGGCCTCTCGGTCGACCAGTTCGCCGCCATCAACGGCATGCTGTCCGGCGCCAAGGCGGTCAACGGCGGCCAGACCTACGTCTCGTCGCTGCTGACCAGCATGATCGGCAAGGACGGCCTGGCCGCCGGCATGAGCGCGGATGCGTTCACCGCTTCGGTCAACAAGTGGTTCCTGGGCACCAACAACCCGAAGGCGGCTTCCTACGTGGATCTGTCGGATTCGGTGTTGTTCAAGGGCGCGACCGGCCAGGCGGCGCTCAGCGTGGCCCAGGGGGGATACGGCAACTGCTGGCTGATCTCCTCCGTCGAAGAGCTCGCCGCGGTGGCTCCTGACCGCCTGTCCGGCCTGATCAGCGCGAACGGCAACGGCACCTTCGCCGTCAAGTTCTACAGCGGCGGCGCCGACAACCCCTTCTTCATCACGGTGGATGGCGTCGCCTCGTCCAAGGGCGCCAGCGTCGCCGGAGGAAGCTGGGTCCGCTTGCTGGAGGACGCGTATGTGGAGGCCATGGCCAGCGGCTACTTCGTCGCCAACGGCCACGCCCAGATCGAGAACGACTACAGCATCGGCATGGGCGGGAACTACGGCCGGATCGCCCAGCGCTCGCTCACCGGCGGCGTGAACAAGATCTACGGCTCCGGCATCGATGCCCGTGAGGCGGTCGTTGCGGCCCTGGAGGACGGCTCCGGCCTGGTCACCCACGGCTCATGGCGCAGCGCCACGGACGAGAACGGCAAGACGACGCTGGTCGGCGGGCACGCCTTCTCGATCATTGGCGTGAACGAGACCAACGGCAAATACATCTTCCGCAATCCGTGGAGCTCCAGCATGGTGTTCGAGATGTCGGCCCAGGAGCTGGACGCCCTGCCGGGCAGCTGCAACTTCTCGGTCACCGAGATGGGCGACGAGTACGGCAGCCAGGCGCTGCGCGACATGACCGCCGCCGACGCGACGGCGATGGCACAGGCGCTCACCGACACGGCCGCGCTGGTTCAGGCGATGGCCGGGTTCGCGCAGGCCTCGGGGGCGATGACGACCGCCTCGCCGGAAGACCGACCCCAGACCGCCGCGCCGCTGCTGGCGACGTCTCGATGACCGGTTGCCGCTGAGGCCTCGCTGAGGCCATCGCACGACCACCGGGCGGCTCCGGCCGCCCGGCCCCCCTTTCACCAGGACTCTCATCATGGACACCCTCCTCGACGCTGCCGTCGTCGCCCCGCCATCGACCCGGCGCATGCCCGGGTCCCCCCAGGCGTCCGACACCGTATCCAGCCCCCCCTGCGCGGCGCCATCCACCGCCGCGTCGGTCGCCGGCCCCACGTCCGGCGCCGCACCGGACCCCGCCCTCGCCTGCCTGCTCTCCATCGCCGCGCTGCACGGCCTGCCCGCCGACGAGGCGCAGCTGCGCCACCAGTTCGGCGGCGAGGCCTTCGATGACCAGACGCTGCAGCTGGCCGCCGGCCACCTCGGCCTGAAGGCCAAGCTGCTGCGCCAGCCCGCGGAGCGCCTGGACAAGGCGCCGCTGCCGGCCATCGGCCGCGACCGCGAGGGCCACTGCTTCCTCCTGGCCCAATGCCGCCAGTCCCCCGATGGCGGCCGCCAGGTGCTGATCCAGTACCCCGGCCAGGCGCCGCGCGTGCTCGGCACCGGCGAGTTCGTCGCCCTGTGGACCGGCACCCTGATGCTGTTCACCAGCAAGGCCAGCTTCGCCGGCGAGATGGCCAAGTTCGACTTCACCTGGTTCATCCCCGCCATCGTCCGCTACCGCCGCATCCTGGGCGAGGTGCTGCTCATCTCGCTCTTCATCCAGCTGATCGGCCTGGTCACGCCGATGTTCTTCCAGGTCGTGATGGACAAGGTGCTCGTCAACCATGCGATGAGCACCCTCAACGTCGTGGCCGTCGGCCTGATCTGCGCCACCGTCTTCGAGGTGGTGCTCACCGGCATCCGCTCCTGGATCTTCTCGCACACCAGCAACAAGCTGGACGTCGAGCTCGGCGCACGCCTGTTCCGCCACCTCGTGGCGCTGCCGCTGTCCTACTTCCACGCGCGCCGCGTCGGCGACTCGGTCGCCCGCATCCGCGAGCTGGAGAACATCCGCTCCTTCCTCACCGGCAACGCGCTGACGCTGGTGCTGGACCTGCTGTTCTCGGTCGTCTTCTTCGGCGTGATGCTCTGGTACAGCCCGGCGCTGACGCTGATCGTGGCGCTCTCCATCCCGCTCTACCTGATCGTGTCGGTGGTCCTGACGCCGGTGCTGCGCGCGCGGCTGGACACCAAGTTCAACAAGGGCGCGGAGAACCAGTCCTTCCTGGTCGAGACCATCAGCGGCATCGACACGGTCAAGGCCATGGCGGTCGAGCCGCGCTGGATCCAGAAGTGGGAGAAGCAGCTCGCCGGCTACGTCACCGCCGGCCAGTCGGTCACCAACATCGCCACCGTCGCCAACGCCGGCATCACGCTGATCAGCAAGCTGGTCACCGCCGCCATCATGTGGCTGGGCGCGCTGCTGGTGATCGACCAGAAGCTGAGCGTGGGCGAGCTGGTCGCCTTCAACATGCTGGCTGGCCAGGTCTCCAGTCCCATCCTGCGCCTGGCGCAGCTGTGGAACGACTTCCAGCAGGTCGGCATCTCGGTGGCGCGGCTGGGCGACGTGCTCAACGCCCGCCCCGAGGTCGCCGGCCAGAAGACCCGCCTGCCGCGCCTGTCCGGCGCGATCGAGTTCGACAACGTCGCCTTCCGCTACCGCCCCGACGCCTCCGACGTGCTGCGCGGCGTGAAGCTGCGCATCGAGCCGGGCCAGGTCATCGGCATCGTGGGCCGCTCCGGTTCCGGCAAGAGCACGCTGACGCGGCTGGTCCAGCGCCTGTACGTGCCCAACCGCGGCCGCGTGCTGATCGACGGCCAGGACATCGCCGTCATCGATACCGCCTCGCTGCGCCAGCAGGTCGGCGTGGTGCTGCAGGACAACGTGCTGTTCAACCGCTCCATCCGCGACAACATCGCGCTGGCCGATCCCACCCTGTCCATCGAGGCCGTCATCCAGGCCGCGAAGCTGGCCGGCGCGCACGACTTCATCTGCGAACTGGCCGACGGC
Source organism: Roseateles sp. 22389 (assembly GCF_052044995.1). NCBI lineage: Bacteria > Pseudomonadati > Pseudomonadota > Betaproteobacteria > Burkholderiales > Sphaerotilaceae > Roseateles > Roseateles sp. 22389. The sequence goes on along the minus strand of NZ_JBQEOF010000006.1, from coordinate 288,068 downwards.
TACGACACCATCGTCGGCGAGAGCGGCACGGGCCTGTCCGGCGGCCAGCGACAGCGCATCGCGATCGCGCGCGCGCTGGTCGGCGATCCGCGCATCCTGATCTTCGACGAGGCCACCAGCGCGCTGGACTACGAGTCCGAGAAGGTCATCCAGGACAACATGCGCTCGATCTGCCAGGGGCGGACGGTGCTGATCATCGCCCACCGCCTCTCGGCGGTCCGCGACGCGCATCGCATCGTGGTCATGGAGCGCGGCGAGGTCGCCGAGTCCGGCACCCACGACGAACTGCTCGCCAACCCCGACGGCATCTACACCCACCTGAACTCGCTGCAGCAGACGCTGCGGGACACCTCCCGGGAGACGCAATCATGAGCCTGCGACACCGATTCCAAGCCGCGGCCGAGCTGCTCGGCCGCTACGCCCAGGTCACCGGGCATGCCTGGCGGCTGCAGTCCGCCCAGGGCACGCCCGACCTGAAGGCCCACGAGGCCGAGTTCCTGCCCGCCGCGCTGGCGCTGCAGGCCAGCCCGGTCTCGCCGGCCGGCCGCTGGGTCGCGCGCGGCCTGGTGCTGATGATCCTGGTCGCGCTGGCCTGGGCCACCTTCAGCCATGTCGACGTGGTCTCGGTCGGCCAGGGCAAGATCGCCGTCACCGGCGAGACCAAGACCATCTCCTCCACCCAGGTCGCCTCGGTGCGCGCCATCCACGTGGTCGAGAACCAGCGGGTGCGCGCCGGCCAGCTGCTCATCGAGCTCGACGGGCGCGAGGCCGGCAGCGAGTTCGACAAGGCCGATGGCGAGCGCCAGACCGCCACCGTGCAGGTGGCCGTCCAGCGCGCGCTGATCGATGCGCTGGGCACCGGCCGCGCGCCGCGGCTCCCGCCGCTGGAGGACATCACGCCCGAGCGACGCCGCGACGGCGAGCTCTTCCTGGTCGACGCCTGGAGCGAGTACACCGCCCGGAGCGACCGCCTGGCCCGCGAGATCGCGCGCTACGCCGCCTCGCTGCCGCTGGCCCAGGACCGCGAGCGGGACTACGAGGCGCTGGCCGCCACGCGCGACGTCTCGCGCGACGCGTGGATGCAGCGCAAGACCGCGCGGCTGGAGCTCGAGGGCCAGATCGCCCTGGCCCGCGCCCAGCAGGCCGAGCTGCGCGCCAGCCTGCGCAAGACGGCGCAGGACCACCTGGCCGAATCGCTGCGCATCGCGCAGGCAGCGGCGCAGGACGTGGCCCGCGCCAGCGCCCATCGCGCGCTGCTGCAGCTGCGCTCGCCGGTCGACGGCACGGTGCACCAGCTGACGGTGCACACCGAGGGCGCCGCCGTGCCCGCCGCGCAGGCGCTGATGCAGATCGTGCCCGCCAGCGACCGCATGCAGTTCGAGGCCTTCATCGAAAACCGCGACGCCGGCTTCGTCCATGCGGGCGACACGGTCGCGGTGAAGATCGACGCCTTCGACTACACCCGCTACGGCACGGTGCCGGGCCGCGTGCTGCACGTCTCGCGCGACGCCGTCCATGACGACAAGCGCGGGCTGCTCTTCGCGGTCACCGTGGAGCTGGCCCGCAACCAGGTCATGGTGGAAGGCAAGCCGGTCCCGATCAGCGCCGGCATGTCGGGCTCGGTGGACATCCGCACCGGCCGCCGCCGCGTCATCGAGTACGTGCTGTCCCCGCTGGTCCAGCACCGCGAGGAGAGCCTGCGAGAGCGCTGAGCGCTGAGCGCTGAGCGCTGAGCGCCGGGCACCGACCCGCGTCGCGCTGGTCAACGCGCTTCGGCGGGCCCGGCCGGCGGCGACGCCTCGCCGGGCGTCTCGGGGTCGGGCAGCTCCGCGAAGAAGGTGGAGCCCCGTCCGACCTCGCTGCTCGCGCCGACGCGGCCGCCCTGGGCCTCGACGATGCGCTTGGTCAGCGCCAGGCCCAGCCCCGTGCCGGGGTACTGGCGGCGGACCGTCGAGGGCAGCTGCGTGAACTCGGTGAACAGCCGGGCCAGGTCCTCCTCGGCGATGCCCGGCCCGGTGTCCTCCACCTCGACCCGGAAGCGCTGGTCGCCGCAAGGCGCCGCCCGCACCGTCAGGTGTCCGCCCTCGGGCGTGAACTTCCAGGCGTTGGACAGGTAGTTGTAGAGCACCTGCCGCAGCCGCAGCGTGTCGGTCCAGACCAGGCCCAGCTGATCGTCGATCTCGATGTCCACCGCCAGCGGCTTGTCGGCGAAGCTGCCGGTCACCACGTCCACCACCTCGCGCGCCACCTCGGCGACGTTGGTCCGGTCGGGATGCAGCTCCAGCCCGACCGCCTCCAGCCGCGCCAGGTCGAGGATGTCGTTGATCAGGTCCAGCAGGTGCCGGCCGCTGGACAGGATGTGGCCCGCGTAGTTGCGCACCCGCTCCGCCGGCAGCGTGGACGCGCCGTCCGCCATCAGCTGCGAGAAGCCGATCACCGCGTTCAGCGGCGTGCGCAGCTCGTGCGACATGTTGGCCAGCAGCCGTCCCTTGTGGCGGCTGACCTCGAGGATGCGCTTGTTCTCCAGTTCCAGTTCGGCGCTGCGCAGGCGCAGGGCCTGGGCCCGCATGCGCACGCGCGCCTCGCGGCTGCGAGCCTCGGCATAGTCGATCGCGCGCACCAGCGTGCGCGGCCGCACGTCCTGCTTGGACAGATAGTCCTGCGCGCCGGCCGTCATGCAGGACATCGCCAGCGCGTCGTCCTCCATGCCGGTGAGCACGACGATGGGCGTGTCGCGCGCCTGCGCGCGCACCGCGCTGACGCACTCGATGCCAGCGGCATCGGGCAGGTGCAGGTCCAGCAGCACCGCCGCGACGCGGTGCCGCTCCAGCAGCGCCACCGCTTCGGACAGCCGCGTCGCCCGCATCACCGGGCGCGGCGCCGCGGGCGTGGCCTCGGCCAGCAGGTCGGTGATCAGGTCGGCGTCGCCGTCGTTGTCCTCCACCAGCAGGATGGGCAGCGGCGCGCGGCGCGGCTCCCGGCCCAGGTCGTCGGGCAGCGCGCTCATGGCAGCTTCACCACCGTGAACCAGAAGCCCTCGATCGCCTGCACGATGGACTGGAAGGCCACCAGCCCCACCGGCTTGGTGACGTAGCAGTTGGCGCCCAGCTGGTAGCTCTTGACGATGTCGTGCTCGGCGTCGGAGGAGGTCAGCACCACCACGGGGATCTCCTTGAGCTCGGGCTCGGCCTTGATCCGCGCCAGCACCTCGCGCCCGCTCAGCTTGGGCAGGTTGAGGTCGAGCAGGATGAGGTCGGGCCGCTCGGCCGCTTCATACGGCGGCTCGCGCAGCAGCCGCGACAGCGCCTGCGCGCCGTCCACCGCGACCGCGATGTCCAGGCGCAGCCGGCTGTGCTCCAACGTCTCGGCCACCAGGTCGGCGTCGCCGGGGTTGTCCTCGATGAGCAGGATGTTCAGCGGTTGGCTCATGGGGCTCAGACTCCTTCGGCGCGCGCCGCCAGCAGGGTGAAGGACACGGTGCTGCCCTGCCCCGGCGCGGAGTCGATCCAGATCGTGCCGCCGTGGCGCTCGACGATGCGCTTGGCGATGGCCAGGCCGATGCCGCTGCCCTCGTAGCGCCCCAGCTCGTGCAGCCGCTGGAACATCTGGAACACGCGCTGCGCGTACTGCATGTCGATGCCGATGCCGTTGTCGCTGACCTGGAACAGCCAGCGATGGCCCTGCGGCCGCGCCGTGATCCGCACCCGCGGCGGCGCCTCCGACCGGAACTTGATCGCGTTGCTGATGAGGTTCTGCAGCAGCTGATGCAACTGGCCCTCGTCGGCCGACACGCGCGGCAGCGGGTCGCTCTCAACGAGGCCGCCCGACTCGCGCAGCAGGCGCTGCAGCGCATGCGTCACCGCCTGCAGCACCTGCTCCGCCTCCACCGGCACCAGCGGCTTGCCCTGCGAGCCCACCCGCGAGTACGCCAGCAGGTCCGCCACCAGACGCTGCATGCGGCGCGCGCCGTCGGAGGCATAACGGATGTACTTGTCGGCGCGGTCGTCGATCTGCCCGGCATAGCGCTGCGCCAGCAGCTCGGTGTAGTTGGCCACCATGCGCAGCGGCTCCTGCAGGTCGTGCGAGGCCACGTAGGCGAACTGCTCCAGCTCGGCATTGCTGCGGCGCAGCTCGTCCTCGCTGCGGCGACGCTCGGTGATGTCGATGATGGAGGCGACGACGTAATGCCCGTCGGGCGCGTCGATCGGCGTCAGGCCGATCTCCACCGGCATCTCCGACCCGTCCTTGCGCAGCCCGAAGAGCTCGCGGCCCGCGCCCATGGGCCGCGCCTCGGGCCGGCTGGAGAAGGACGCCACGTGGCCCGGATGCCCGGCCCGGTAGCGCTCGGGGACCAGCATCTCGATCGGCTGCCCGAGGAATTCCGCCCGCGCGTAGCCGAACATCTCCTCGGCCCGCCGGTTGACCAGCCGGATGCGGCGCGCCGCGTCGATCATGATCATCGCGCTGGGCGAGGCCTCCACCACCAGCTCGAAGCGCTCCTGGGCGCGCTTGCGCTCGGTGATGTCGATGATGGCGGCCAGGGTGCACAGGCCCTCGGCGGTGTCGATGGGGCTCAGGCCGATCTCGATCGGCACTTCCTCGCCGTTCTTGCGCCGGCCGAAAAGGTCGCGGCCCGCGCCCATGGCGCGCGTCTCGGGCCGCATGAAGAAGTCGTCCACCTGGCGGGGATGGCCCTCACGGAAGCGCGTCGGTATCAGGGTCTCGACCGTCGCGCCCAGCAGGTCCTCGCGCGCGTAGCCGAACAGCTCCTCGGCCTTGCGGTTGACCAGCCGGATCCGGCGCTCCCGGTCCACCAGGACGATGGCGTTCGGGATCGCCTCGACGATCGACCGGAACCGGTCGTCGGCGGGGTTGTCTGACACGGTGCCCTCCCTGGGCGTGCGTCTTGCGCACAAGTTGTGCGCGCAGGTGTATCACGGACCCGGGGGACCCGCCAAGGGGGTGCCCGTCCCCAGGAGGGGGGCGATGGGGGCGCGACGTCGGCCCCGGCGGGGGCACCGCTTACACTGGCGGCCCCCATGCGCCACAAGCGCCTGCGGGCCGCACGGCGCCCTCCGCGGCGCCGGTTTCCTTCAAGCATCACAAGTGCAGGTTCACCCATGAACGCCCTGACCGACATCGCCCGCGCGCTGGCCGCCGGCTCGTCCGATTCCCTCCCCTCCTCGCTCTTCGGCCTGCCCGACCAAGCTCCGCACGAACGCGTGCTGCTGGCCGCCGACCCGGTGACCGGCCTGAAGGCGATCCTGGCGGTGCACAGCACCGCGCGCGGCCCGGCCTTCGGCGGCTGCCGCTTCTGGAGCTACGACAACGAGCTGGCCGCGCTGAACGACGCGCTGCGTCTGTCGCAGGGCATGAGCCTGAAGAACGCGCTGGCCAACCTGCCCTTCGGCGGCGGCAAGGCGGTGATCCTGAAGCCGCAGGGCGACTTCGACCGCGCGGCGCTGTTCGCGGCCTTCGGCCGCGCGGTGCAGTCGCTGCAAGGCGCCTACATCACGGCCGAGGACGTCGGCACGACGACGGCCGACATGACCGGCATGATGGCCCACACCTCGTATGTGTCGGGCATTCCGCGTGACGGCGCCTTCGGTGGCGACCCCAGCCCGAAGACCGCCTACGGCGTGTTCGTCTCGATCGACGAAGGCGTCAAGCGCGTGCTGGGCCGCGACTCGCTCGAGGGCGTGCGCGTGGCGCTGCAGGGCCTGGGCGCGGTGGGCTGGCACCTGGCCGAGTACCTGCACCGGGCCGGCGCGAAGCTGGTCGTCGCCGACGTCAATGCCGAGAAGGTCGCGCGCGCGCAGGCCGAGCTCGGCGCGACGGCGGTGAGCGTGACCGAGATCCTGGCGACGGACGTCGACGTGGTCGCGCCCTGCGCGCTGGGCGCGACGCTGAACGCGCAGTCGATCCCGGCGCTGAAGGCCCGGCTGATCGCCGGCGCCGCCAACAACCAGCTGGCCACCGCCGCCGACGGCGATGCGCTGCAGGCCCGCGGCATCACCTACCTGCCGGACTACCTGGTGAATGCCGGCGGCATCATCAGCGTGGCGCGCGAGTACCGCAACGAAGGCGAGGAATCGGCGGTGATGGCCGAGGTCGGCCAGATCCGCGGCCGCGTCGCCGAGCTGCTGGACCGTGTCAAGACGAGCGGTCAGACGCCGGCCCGCGAGGCGGACGCCTGGGCGCGCTCCCTGCTGGTCAAGCCGGCCTGAGCGGACAGCTCATTCGACGCAGCGGCGCCCCGAGGGGCGCCGTTTTTCATTGTGCGGCCGCGCATTCGGTGGCAATGCAGGAGGCAGATCGGGATCAGCGGCTATCCTCTGCCGCATCGTGTTCATTCCATGAAGCGTCCATGATCTTCGTCGATCGCCATCGAGTCCCACCGCCTCCGGAGTTGATCGCATTCCAAAAGAAGGAATTCGAGCGGTTCGGGTCACGGCCCGATCCTGATCACCTCGAACAGGACTTGCGCCGCCCCATGCCGGCAAAGGTGCGCAATGCCGTCGTGACCAGACTGAACGCGCTCTTTCAGGGCAAATGCGCCTTCTGCGAGCGTGCCGGCAGCAACGTCGAGAGGTTTCGCCCTCGCTGGCGTGCCATGCGTATCGGCAAGCGAATCGACGGCGAACACTATTGGTGGTTGGCAAACGAGTGGAGCAATCTCTATCTGAGTTGCCCGGAGTGCAACCTCAACAAGAGAAACCTGTTCCCCATCGAGGGCGATCCGGCGCCAGTCATGACCACCGGGTCGCTGCTCGATGCGGAACGCCCGCTGCTGATCGACCCCTGTCGGGACATTCCGAGAGAGCATCTCCGATTCGAGCCGGACGGGCAGGTCGTGGCCACGTCTTCCCGCGGTGCCGCGACGATCGAGATCCTCAAGCTGAACAGCCCCTACCTCGTGTCCGCGCGCCAGAGCCGCGCTGCGCATGCACAGGCGATCTTCAATTCAGACATGCCTGGAGAGCGCCGCAGCCAGGTGCTACGCGAGCAATTTCCGTCGAGCGGCTATCACCATGCGGTCTTCGAGATGATGGCCGCGAGATTCGAGCAGGCATTGAGTTCGAACGAGGATTCCGAGCCTCCCGAAGTTCCCCCTTCTCCGGCGGTCGCCGCGTTGCCCGATGCGGTCTGGCTCAAGACCATCGAGATCCAGAACTTCAAGTCGATCGACAAACTGAAGCTCGTCTTTCCCGAGCCGCAGAGCCGCGATGACGTCGTCATGCAGCCATGGCTGATGGTGCTGGGCGAGAACGGCGTCGGCAAGAGCACCTTGCTCCAGGCCGTGGCGCTGGCCCTGATGCCCGACAGCGAACGGCAGGACCTGGTGGCCGCGGGCAAGCTCCAACCGGCCGAGGGCTGGCTCAACCGGGCCGGAAGCGGCCGGAAGGGGTGGGTGCGGCTCACTTTCTCCGATGAGAGCGCGCGCACCTTGTCCTTCCAGAGCGGGTCTCCCGCCTTCCAGGTGGAGGGCGATGCACCGCCCCTTCCGGTGCTGGCCTATGGCTCCACCCGGCTGCTCTCCGAAGCAGAGACCGACGACCGCAGCGCGGCCGTGCCTTCCATCAGCGTGCGCAACCTCTTCGATCCCCGCCACCCGCTGACGAATGCCGAGCGCATGCTCTGCGACGAGCAACGCTTGCCGCCAGAAAACTTCAAGCTGCTGGCCGAGGATCTGCAGGGCCTCCTGCCACTGACGGGCAATGCGACGCTGTCCCGCAAGGACGGCCGCATGGAAACCATGCTGCACGGCACTCCCGTCCCGCTCGACGAGCTCAGCGGTGGCTATCAGTCCGTCCTCGCCCTGGCGATGGACATCATGATCCACCTCACCAGCAGCAGCTTCGACATGGAATCGGCCCAAGGCGTGGTCATGATCGACGAGATCGAGCTGCACCTGCATCCCCGCTGGAAAATCCAGGTCGTAGCGCAGTTGCGTCAGCTCTTTCCGCGCGTGCGCTTCATCGTCAGCACCCACGATCCCCTCTGCGTGCAGGGGCTCCACAAGGGCGAACTCTGGGTCATGGCGCGGCATGCCGCGGACCGGCGTCTGGCGGTCGAGCAGATCAATGTGCCTGCGGGCACGCGAGCCGACGAAGTGTTGACCGGCCCCTGGTTCGGCATGCAGGCGACCATCGACGCCGACACGCTGGATCTGATGGCCCGGCACAGCGCCCTGCTCCATGCCAGGAAACGGACGAAGGCGCAGGAGCGGGACCTCGAGCGGATGGCGCTGGAACTGCGCGACCGGATGCACACGTTCGGCCATACGCGCTCGCATCGCGCCGCGCTGGCGGCGGCCGCATCACTGGAGCAGGAACTGTCCCGGGCGGAGGCCGATCCAAGGATCCGAGGCCGGTTGCGACAGATCCTGGATGACGGGGCCGGGGCGAAGGGAATCAGTGATGCATAACTTCCAGCGCCCCGCTGAACCCGAGAACTTTTCTGCCCGGACGAAGGCTGCGCGGGAGAAGGTTGAAGCTCATTTCCTCAAGCCCGCGCCGCCTGCGGCCGTCGTGGCCGTCGATCCGGGCGCCCCGGCCGCGCCCGACTCCGGTGCGACGCAGAAACGAAAGCGCAAGTCGAAGGGTCGGGCCGAAGAGAAGAAGGAAGAGCTATTCCCCAGTCTCTGGTCCAAGCACAAGCACAAGTTCAGCAGGGCTCAGCGCGGCAAGTGTGCGTACTGCGAAGGGCTGATCCTGGGCCTGCAGTATGGGGACGTCGAGCACATCCAACCGAAGGCGGAGATCCATGACCTGCCGGACGATCCCGCCCATTGGGGGCAGGAGGGATTCTGGAGTTCATCGGTGGAGGGACGCAAAGCGGTGGGTCAGCCCATCAAGCCCGGCTACTGGTGGCGGGCCTATGACTGGAACAACTATCTGCTCAGTTGCCAGATCTGCAATCAGCAATGGAAGGCCAACTTCTTTCCCGTGGATGGGGTGCATCCGAAGGGGCCGCCTGTCGAAGGGCACGAAACCGAGCCGGTCTGCACGCCGTGGCTGCTTTCCCCCTTCGATGAAGGTTTCGATCCGTCCCGGCATTTCGACTATGGACGGATCGGCGAGATCCTCGGCTGCTCGGAATGGGGCCGCATGACCATCGCCACCTGCGGCCTGGATCGTCCCAGCCTGCGGCTGGCCCGCTACAAGCTCGCGCGCGCGACTCATGAGCATCTCGACGAGATCGCCCGCGACGTGACGGAGCGGGACGTCCTTCGCGTGCTGACCTACATCGAACGCGACGGCGAGGAGACGCAGGCTTTCTGCGGCATGGTCCGCACCATCTTCACCCGCCGCACTGGTCTCCCATGGAAAAAGCTGGGAGAGCTGACCGAGCAGCTGCGGAATCGCGGAGTGCCCGAACGATCCCTTTGCGACTGCTGAGCGGTGTCCTCCGCCGACGCATCGCCTGTGCGGCGGCCCGCGACTAGCCGACGCGCCGCCGCATTTCGGCCGGGTACTCGACGAAGCCCAGCGATCGATAAAGGCCCTTGCCCTCCGGCGTCGAGCCGAGGTTGAACTCACGCACGCCGAGCGCCTCGCAGGCGGCCATCGCGCGCGCGACGAGGTCGGTCGCGATGCCTCGGCCACGGAACGCCTGGTCGGTGAAGACATTGGCGACTCGCCCCATCTGCGCACCGGGATTGGCCCGCGTCGGCCCCCAGTCCAGCAGCACGACGCCCGCGCCGCCGATCACCCGGCCCTCATGCATGGCGAGAAAGCCGATGTAGCGGCGGCTGCCAATGCGAGGCCGCACCCATTCCGCATAGCCAGCGCGCCGCGCGGCGTCCTCCTCTCGATGACACGCATGCGCGGCGATCTGCTCGGCATCCGAGGGCAGCGCGCGGCGCACCGCCCAAACCTGCTGCTCCACGGCGGAGTCCATCTGAACCGTCATCTCACTCCTTCGGATGCCACCAGTCGAAAAGGCGACGCAGTCTACGCGATTCGGCGCATCGATATTTAACCCATCAATCACCGGCGCAGGCAGTAATCACGACAAGCACTTGACACCGGATATCGCCTTTCCGATTAGCATCCATTCCCAGCGCCGAGCCAGCGATTCAGCAAAGCGATTTCCGAGAGGAAAATGAAAGCGCTTCAACTATCCCTTTTCATGACCGCCCTCTCGATGCTTTCCCCAGGAGTTTCCGCGACGACGGATGAAACAGCGAGGATTCATGTCGGACTCTGTGGTCAGTCTCCACCGACGGATTTCGAAATCGCCAAGAGGATTCACTCCTTCAAGCAATCGGCGGGTGGCACATCGGCCACGCGCGAGTATTTCCAGGCCATTCGTCCGGTCGCCCGCCTGAGCAGCTTCAAGTCCTCAGGAGACGACGTCATCCGTCTCGAAGGCCGAATCGACGCAAGCACTCCGGAGGCATTGACCAATAGAATCCGTAAAGCCCCTGAAATCAAGGTTCTGGAAATCAATAGTTTTGGTGGCGACGCGGCTGCCGCCATGCGCATCGCCCAGATCCTGGAAACTTCTCGGCTCTCGCTACGGATCGCTGGATTCTGCATGTCCGCCTGCGCCAATTACCTGCTGCCGGCGGCCAGGTCGGTTATCCTCGCCAATGCAACCATTGGATTCTACGGCAGCCCATGGGCTTGTTTCCAGCAGTCGTCAGCCATTGACGGCGTCATGCGATGGGGCCTTTCAAATTATTTGGCCCTTTGGCAGGTGGCGCGTCAGGACGAGGAATACATGTCCAAGTATCCGCGCCTCAAGGAAATCATCTTCCGCTCGCAGCGGCCCGACCGCGGCGCCAACGATGGAAAACCCCGGGATTGGTTGCTCGTGAGGCCTGAGGATCTGTCGAGATTCGGTATCCGGCTTCAGGCGTCGACAAACTCAGCGACTTTCGACCGGCTCGCCGCCGACCCCTCGGACGGCCTGCTCGGACCGGTCTTCGTCCCGTAAGGATCGCTTCAGCGCTTGACCCCCGCCGCCAGCGCGCGCTCAGCGCGCCGCGGCGTCGGTGCAGTCCGCGGCGGGCAGGCCGGGCCGTTCCAGGCGGAACTCCCGGCCCTTGTTCCACAAGAGATAGTCGCCGTCCGCGAGCCGGCCGCCGTAGCGCGCGCCCGAGGCGCTGACCTGGTGGTCGAGCACCACGCGGCCCTGCGCGGTCTTGAGCACCGCGGCGCCCGGATCGCTGTTGACGAAGGTGACGGTCACCTCGCCGTCGACAGTGGGGCAGCGCAGCGGCAAGGGCCCGACCGCGAGGCCGCGCCGGTCCTCGCGCCGCGCGTCCGGCAGCGTGCGCAGTTCGGCGATGCGCAGCGCGTATTCATCGCGGACGCAGCGCCGCGGGTCGTCGCGCTTCCAGCAGTCATCGCGGCCCTTGAGCCAACCGCGCTGCATCGCCTTCAACTCCGGATGCCGCCGGGCCTCGGGGCCGGTGCTCGCCAGGCCGTACAGCCGCGCGACCTCCCGGTCGAGCTGGGCGAGCTCGGCGTCCTCACACACCAGGCGCTCGGCCTGGCCGGCCGGCTTGGCGCACGAGAAGCTCGGGCCGGCGGCCCAGGCCGCCGGCGCCGCGGCCAACGCCAGCGCCATCAGCGTCAATCGGAAAGGCATCATCAGGGTCTCCTGTTCCACGGAACTTGATCCGGAGGCCCATTCTCCGCCCCGCCTCAGAGCGAATTGAGGAAGGCCAGCAGGGCTTCCCGGTCCGCGGTGCTGAGCTTGACGAAACGCTGGCGGCTGGCCGCAGCCTCGCCGCCGTGCCAGACGATGGCCTCGGTGAGCGTGCGGGCGCGGCCGTCGTGCAGGTAACCCACCTTCACGGCGGGACCGGCCACCGCCTCGGTGTAGCCGATGCCCCACAGCGGCGAGGTGCGCCACTGGCTGCCGCTGGCCTGGTCTTCCGACAGGCTGTCGGCCAGCTCGCTGCCCATGTCGTGCAGCAGCAGGTCGGTGTAGGGCTTGATCGTCTGGTTGCGCATCTCCGCGAGCTCGCTGGCCAGGCCGGTCTTCATCTCGGCGACGTGGCAGGCGGTGCAGCGGATGCTCGCGAACACCTGCGCGCCCGCCGCGACCTTGACCGGATCCACCGCCAGGTAGGACAGCGGCGTCACGCCCTTCGGGAAGCCGCTGACCAGGCTGCGCTGCGCCGGCACGCCCAGCTGGGCGACGTAGCGCGAGATCAACTGCAGCTCATCCTCGCTCAGGCCCTTCTCCACCTTCTTCTTGTCGCACTGCGCCGGGCCGGCCAGGCAGTCGCGGTTCGGATAGATCGGCGAGGTCACCGACATGTCGAGCAGCGCCGCATTGGCCGTCTGGTGGCGCAGGCTGACCTTGGTCGCCTTCCAGCCGTAGCGGCCCACCCGCACCTGGCCGGTCTCTGGGTCGTAGACCAGGTTGGCCTGGCCCTTCACGCCGTCCTCGTCCGGCGTGCTGCGCACGCGCGCCAGGATGTCCGCGTCGGGGACCGCCTCCAGCAGCCCGAGGCCGATCACCGGCTGCGCGCTGCGCAGCGAATAGGCCGCCGGCGTCGGGCCGTCGAAGCGGATCCGCGGCTTGCTCAGCGTCACCACCGTGCCGTCGGCCAGCGTGACGGTCCGGGTGTCGAAGCCGGCCACGCGCACCGCGTTGCCCCAATCCTGCGCCGCGCCCGTGGTGAGGGAGCGCGCATTCATCTGGACCGCCAGCCCGTAGACCGGATGCGCCTGCTGCTTGCCGTCCGCGCCGATCGCGGCGGTACGCACCGCCATCGTGTCCAGGCGCTGGTTGATCACCTGCGGCGCCAGGCTGCGGCCGTTGTTGATGTGGCAGCCGAAGCAGTTGGTCTGGTTGAAGCGCGGCCCCTGCAGCTTCACCGCGGCGGTGTTGCGGTCGTTGCCCGCCTCGTTGTGGTCGCCGGTCCACATGTTGGTGTGGAACCAGCGCCGGCCCTCGACGAAGCGCTGCATGTTCTGCATCCCGATCTGCGTGTTGGGCTGCTGGAACATGAAGGTCGCGTTGTCGGCGTAGTCGTAGGAGATCGAGCCGGTGCCGCCGAGCAGTGTCTCGGCCGGCAGCGGCGCGTTCAGCAGCCGCGGCTGCACGCCGTACCAGGGGCGCAGGCCGGTGCCCACGACATAGGTCACCTCGTTGGTGTAGTAGCGGAAGTTGCCGTTGTCCCCGATCGCGTCCATCGACGCGCGGCTCGCGAAGAAGGAGCCGGTGAACTCGATCGCGTCGCCGATCTTCAGGTCGCGCGAGGGCACGTTGACGCCGTTGGGCACCAGCACGCCGTTGGCGTTGGCGGCCACGTCCTGGTGACCCGGCACGTTGTCCAGCACCACCGAGCAGCCGTCATTCGCGCCGATGACGCCGGCGAAGCCGGAGGTGGGCTTGAGCAGCGCGCCCTCGGGCGGCTTGGGCACCACCGGGCAGGAGGTCAGGTCCTTGAAGCCGTCGGTGTAGGTGGTGTTGTCCAGCAGCCGGCCCGGCGACATCCAGCCGTAGCCGGTGACGCCGGCGTCGTCGAAGCGGCGGAAGAAGGAATGGCCACCGCCGCGCTGCGCCTGCTGGTAGTACTGGTTGACGATGATGCGGGGCTTGGTGACGCCGGCCACGCGGCTGTTGTCGATGAACTCGACGCCCCAGGTGCGGTTCTTGAAGTAGTTGGAGATGAAGTTCAGGTAGGCGCCCGGGCCCTTGTCCTGCGGCTTGCCGTTGGCGTCCACGGTGTCGTTGGGACCGAAGCCGACCTCGTTCCAGTCCTCGCCGCGCTCGCGCGCATGGCGCGAGCGGCCGACGAAGCCGAAGCGGGTCACCAGCGTGCCGTCCGGCAGCGAGAACTGCACCTGCTCCAGCAGCGCCGGCGCGGCGGGCGTCACCGGCGTCGCGCCCGCGGGCGGCACCGGGAAGGCCGAGGTGCTCAGCGTCGGCAGCGTGTTGTCGCTGCCCGGCGCGGCGAAGCTGACCTCGAACAGCGAGTAGCCGTACTGCGTGGCCCGCGCGACGCCCTGCAGCCGCAGGTAGCGCGCGTTGGCGTTCAGGTTGAAGAACTCCTCGGTGCCGCCCTTGCCGCCGGCCACGTAGCGCAGCTGGTACCAGGTCTCGCCGTCGTCGGACACCTGCAGCGCGTACTCCTTGCCATAGGCGTTCTCCCACACCAGCTTCAGGTAGCCGAGCGGCTTCTTGGCGCCGAAGTCGAACTGGATCCAGGCCTTGTCGTCGGGCTTGCTGGACCAGCGGCTGGCCAGGTTGCCGTCGATCGCCTTGTCCGGGCCGTTGGCGTCGTTCTCGGTCGCACTGGAGCTCGCCTTGACGACCGCGACCGCGGCGCCGGGCTGGCTCAGGTCCAGGCCGGCGGGCAGCTGCAGCGCCGGCGGCAGCGCGGGCGCGGCGTTGTCGGTGCCGGTCGGCAGGGTCGGCGGGGCCGGCGCGGCGGGCGGCAGCTCGGGTTCATCGCTGCCGACGGGCGCGGAAGCCGGCGGCGCGGGCGCTGCCGGCGGCGGTGCGGCGGGCGTGCCCGACACCGGCGGCGTGCCGGTCGAATCCCCGGAAGAGCCGCCTCCCCCGCCGCAGCCCGCCAGCGTGCCGGCGGCGCTGAGCGCGACCACGGCGGTGAATACGAGGCCCCACGGGCGCGGTGGGGGCGGGCAAGCCAACTTCGGGTCAGCCTCTGAAACGGGGTGGCGCATGACGCTCCTGCAGATCCGGAAAACGAAATACCGGAGCGCGGTGCTCCAGCGGACTTTCGCCTCGTTCATGCAGAGAACGTGCCGGTTGCAGACGGTCACAACCGACGTCGAAAAACACATTCATCACCATACGACAACGAAAACGTTAATTCGAAAGAGGTAGCCACCGGCGCTTGCCGCCGGAATGAGGGTCAGGTTTTGTCAGACGGAGGGGACAAATAATGTCACCCCGTGCGAGCCCCGCCCGGCCGGGCCTTCCTCCGCACGGCGTCCGGGAGGCCGCCGCGAGCGCGGCGACGCATCGGTCGAGCCACTCCTCCTTTCGCGACTGCGACGGTACGGCGCCCCACCCGCCCGCTGATGTACGGGGCACGGAAGTTGCCCCAGCGACCGTTATGCTGCGGACCGCGTCGCCGCCCGAGGCGGGAGGCCTCGCCCGTGCCGGCCGTCGCCGGAGGTTCCAGCCCGGAGTCGGTTCCATGGTCATCGAGAGGCACTGGTTGCGCTGGCCCGCCGCCGCGCTCGTCTTCGTCGCGGCGACGTGGCTCAACCTGCAGTTGCAGCCCTATCTCAACGGCCGCGGACCGTTGCTGCCCTATTTCCCTTCCCTGGTCCTGGTGGGCCTGGCCTGCGGCCTCGGGCCGGCGCTGGCCTTCCTCGCCGCCTCGGCGCTGGCCGTCCTCTATTTCTGGATCGAGCCCATCGGCCAGATCTTCCCGGTCAACTCGCTGCCCGACGCCACGCTGGTCGTGCTGTATCTGGCCGCCGGCGCGCTGATCGCCTCGGTCTCCGCCTGGGCCGGGCGGCTGATGCAGAAGGAGCGCAACAGCCGGCGCCGCCTCAACCTCGCGCTGGCCGCCGGCCGCATGGTCACCTGGGACTGGGACATGGTCACCGGCTTCGCCAACACCGCGGGCGGCGCGAAGCAGCTCTTCGGCCGCCATTGGTCGACGATGGAGGACATGCTGGCCGACATGTCGGCCGAGGACGCCGGGCGTTTCCGCGAGCGCTACCGCTACGCGACCGAAAGCGGCGGCCGCTTCAGCCTGGCCTGCCCGATCACGCGGCCGGACAACGCCGAGGTCGTCTGGACGCAGTTCGACGGCTACGTCAGCCTCGACGCCAAGGGCCGCGCGGCGCATGCCTACGGCGTCGCGGTCGACGTGACGGCCCAGCAGGAAGCGCTGCGCGCCAGCCAGGCGGCCGAGGAGCGCTTCCACTTGGCGCTGCACAGCGGCAAGGTGATGGCCTGGGAATGCGACCTGCAGGGCCGCTACACCTGGGCCTTCAACACGCCGATGGGCTTCTCGCGCGAGGCGCTGATCGGCGCCGAGGTCGGCAGCCTGGTCGGCGAGCCGCAGTTCGCCGAGATCGTCCGCGAGGCGGTAGCGACGGCCCGGCCGATGAACCTGGCGCAGCAGGTGTCGCATGGCGGCCGGACCTACCAGCTGCTGACCTCGCTGCGCCCCGTCCAGGCCCACGACGGCCAGGTGCAGCGCGTGATCGGCGCGACGGTCGATGTCTCCGAGCTCTCCGCCGCGCAGGAGGAACTGCGCCGCGAGAGCCAGCGCAAGGACGCCTTCCTGGCCACGCTCGCGCACGAGCTGCGCAACCCGATGGCGCCGATCCGCTATGCGGTGGCGATGCTGCGGCAGTCCGGCACCGAGGCCACGCGCGCCCACGCGACCGACATCATCGCGCGCCAGTCCGCCCACATGGCCCGGCTGCTGGACGACCTGCTCGACATGAGCCGCATCACCCGCAACGTGGTCGAGCTCAAGCGCCAGCTCATCGACCTGCGCACCGTGGTGCGGCAGGCGCTGGAAGCGGTGGAGCCGCTGTACAGCGAGATGAAGCACCGGGTCTCGCTCTCGCTGCCGCCGCGGCCGGTGCTGGTGGACGGCGATCCGACTCGGCTGCAGCAGGTGCTGGGCAACCTGCTGGACAACGCCGCCAAGTACAGCCCCGAGCCCGGCGAGGTGACGGTGCACGTGGCCGCCGAGGCCGACCGGGCCCGCATCACCGTGACCGACCGCGGCATCGGCATCGCGATGGAGATGCAGCCGCGCGTCTTCGAGCTGTTCACGCGGATCGATGCGCGCGGCGCCGCGCCCTCGGGGCTGGGCATCGGGCTGGCCGTGTCGAAGCAGCTGGTGCAGCTGCACGACGGCAGCATCGCCGTGGAGAGTGAAGGCGTCGGCCACGGCAGCCGCTTCATCGTCGAGCTGCCGCTCGCGCCGGGCGGGACGGTGCGCGCCGAGGACCCGGCCGCGCCCGCCGCGGTCGCGGAAACGGCGGAGATCGCGGCCGCCGAGGCGCCCTGCGTGATGGTGGTCGATGACAACGTGGACGGCGCCAACACGCTGGCCGAGGTGCTGCGCGGCGCGCACTACCGCGCCTCGGTGGCCTACAGCGGCGAGGACGCGCTGCGGCACTTCGAGCGCCTGCGCCCGCGGGTGATGCTGCTGGACATCGGCCTGCCGGGCATCTCCGGCACCGAGGTCGCGCGGCGCCTGCGCGCGATGGCGCCCAGGGACGAACTGGCGCTGATCGCCATCACCGGCTGGGGCCAGCGCTCCGACCGCGAGGCGACGGCCGCCGCGGGCTTCGACGCCCACCTGGTCAAGCCGGTGGAGTTCAACGAACTCGAGCGGGTGATGCAGCAGTTGCTGGGCGCGCCGCGCGCCGTCTCCTGAGGGGCGAGGCCTCGGCGCGCCGGCCTCAGGTCGACGCCGGCTCGCCGGCGCCCAGGGCCTGCTTCCATTCACGCGGCGAGCGCCCGACGCGCTGCGTGAACACACGCGACAGCGCCGACGCATTGGCGTAGCCCAGCTGGTCGGCGATCTGCTTGATCGGCCGTCCCAGCCGCAGCTGCTCCTGCGCCAGGCTCAATCGCCAATCGGCGAGGTAAGCCGCCGGCGCCTGCCCCACCAGGTCGCGGAAGCGCGCCGCGAAGGCGCTGCGCGACATGCCCGCCCGTTCCGCCATGCGCGCCAGCGACCAGGCCTGCCCCGGCGCCTCATGCACCGCGGCCAGCGCCAGCGCGATGCGGGGGTCCGACAGGCCCGACACCAGCCCGGGCTGCACGCCGGCCTCGGCGGGATGGTCGATGAGCCAGCGCAGCAGCTGGATCAGCACCACCTCGAAGAGCCGGTCCGCCAGCAGGCGCTGACCGCAGCGCGCGCGCTCGGTCTCCGAGAACAGCAGCTGCAGCGACAGCTCCAGCCCGCTCACCTTCGCCAGCGGCAGCAGCACCAGCGGCGGCAAGGCGCGCACCAGCGGGTTGAGCACGCCGCCGTCGAACTCGAGCTCGGCGCAGGTGAAGTCCGAGCCGTCGCGCGGCGGATTGCGGAACTCATGCGCGACCGGCCGCGGATAGAAGAGCAGCGAGGGCTCGTCCACCCGCAGCTTGCGCGGCAGGCCCGCGCCGGCCGGGTGGCGCAGTTCCATCTCGCCGCGCTGCATCACATGCAGGAAGCCTCGCCCCGGCAAGGGATCGAAGGGGCTGATGCCGCACAGCGGTCCGACATGGAACAGCCGCGCGCGCACCCGGAAGTGCTCCAGCAGCGACGACAGCCGGTCGACCGGCGCGGCGGCGGGGCCGGCGACGACGGCGGCGGTCGCAGGGGCCGGGCTCGGGGTTCGGATCGGGGCGCTCATGGACGTTTGGGTATGTTTATCGGATGAAACGCGGCCAATGCTACGACATCCTCACCCACACTGACGTCCAGCGGCACACGCTGCGAGATCCCCGAAAGGACCGGACCGGTCTCGCCGACGACCTCTTCTCCTACTTCTGAAAGGACTTTCCATGACTGCCACCTCCACCGCCACCTCCACCGTTTCCCGCGTCGCGCTCGTCGATCCCAAGCAGGCCCAGGGCGATGTCAAGGTCGTGCTCGACCAGATCCAGGGTGCCTTCGGCGCGACGCCGGCGATGTTCCGCGCGGTCGCCAATTCCTCGGCCGCCCTCAAGAGCCTGTGGGGCAGCTTCGGCGCGCTGGGCGGCGGCGTGATCCCGGCCCGGCTCGGCGAGCAGATCGCCGTGGCCGTGGCCGACCGCAACGCCTGCGAGTACTGCCTGGCCGCGCACACGATGCTGGGCCGCAAGGCCGGCGCCAGCGCCGAGGAGATGGCCGCGGCTCAGGCCGGCGAGTCCGCCGATCCCAGGACCGCCGCGGCGCTGCGTTTCGCGCTGAAGGTCGTCAACGACCGCGCGCAGGTCACCGACGCCGACGTCCAGTCGCTGCGCGAGGCGGGCTTCGATGACGGCGCCATCGTGGAGATCCTCGCCCACGTCGCGCTGAACCTGTTCACGAACTACGTGAACGTGGCCTTCGCCGTGCCGGTCGACTTTCCGTCGGTGAAGCTGCGCCGCGGCTGATCGACCGGCGCCGACGCGCACGAGCGCGCTCGGGACCCGGGGCCAGGGACTCAGCCGCGCAGCGCCAGCAAGGCGTTGCGCACGCCCTCGCCATAGGCCGGGTCGGCCAGGGTGCAGTGGTCGATGTGGCGCTGCTGCACGTCCGGGCTGGCGCCGTTGATGGCACGGGCGGTGTTGTCGAACAGCGCCTGCCGCTGCGCCGGGTCCATCAGGCGGAACAGCAGGCCCGGCTGGGTGAAGTAGTCGTCGTCCAGCCGGTGGTCCCAGTGCGCGGCGGCGCCGTCGATGGCCAGCGGCGGCTCCTGCAGCTGCGGATGGTCGGCCCAGTCGCCGCGGCTGTTGGGCACGATGGCCGGCGCCGCACCGGCGTTGCCGTCCACCCGCATCGCGCCGTCGCGGTGGTACAGGTGGTAGGGGCACTTCGGCGCGTTGACCGGGATCTGATGGTGATTCACCCCCAGCCGGTAGCGGTGCGCGTCGCCGTAGCTGAACAGCCGCGCCTGCAGCATCTTGTCGGGCGAGAAGCCGATGCCCGGCACCACGTTGGCCGGCGAGAAGGCGGCCAGCTCCACCTCGGCGAAGTAGTTCTCGGGGTTGCGGTTGAGCTCGAGCTCGCCCACCTCGATCAGTGGCGCGTCCGCATGCAGCCAGACCTTGGTCAGGTCGAACGGGTTGTAGGGCAGCGCGCGCGCTGCGGCCTCGCTCAGCACCTGCACGTAGAGCGTCCAGCGCGGGAACTCGCCGCGCTCGATGGCCTCGAAGAGATCGCGCTGCGCGCTCTCGCGGTCGCCGGCGATGAGCTGACCGGCCGCCTCGTCGGTCAGGTTGCGGATGCCCTGCCGCGACTTGAAGGTGAACTTGACCCAGTGGCGCTCGTTGTCGGCGTTGATGAAGCTGAAGGTGTGGCTGCCGAAGCCGTGCATGTGGCGGTAGCCGTCGGGCAGGCCGCGGTCGCTCATCACGATGGTGACCTGGTGCAGCGCCTCGGGCAGCAGCGTCCAGAAGTCCCAGTTGTTCTGCGCGCTGCGCAGGTTGCTGCGGGGATCGCGCTTGACGGCGTGGTTGAGGTCGGGGAAGCGCAGCGGGTCGCGCATGAAGAACACCGGCGTGTTGTTGCCCACCAGGTCCCAGTTGCCTTCCTCGGTATAGAACTTGACGGCGAAACCGCGGATGTCGCGCTCGGCGTCAGCGGCGCCGCGCTCGCCGGCGACGGTGGAGAAGCGCAGGAAGACGTCGGTCGTCTTGCCGATGCGCGAGAACAGCTTGGCGCGCGTGTAGCGGCTGATGTCGTGGGTGACGGTGAAGCGGCCATAGGCGCCGGAGCCCTTGGCGTGCATGCGGCGCTCGGGGATGACCTCGCGGTCGAAGTGGGCGAGCTTCTCCAGCAGCCAGACGTCCTGCAGCAGCGCGGGGCCGCGCGGGCCGGCGGTCTGGATGTTGAGGTTGTCGACCACGGGCGCGCCGTGGGCATGGCTGATCGGTCGGTTCATGAGCGGGGACTCCCTGGCGTGACGGTCCGCGGGCGCGGACGAAGTCGCCACGATGCGGGTGCCGCCTCCCCCTGTCATCCCCCAGGTGGCCGAGTCCGGATCCCTCCGCTGGGCCTACCCGCGCGCCGCGCTCACTCGGCCATCCAGGCGCTGTTGGCCAGCGTGCCGAGCTCGTCGACGAGGCGGTCGAAGTCGCTGGCCTTGTCGTAGAAGCCGTCGGCGCCGCAGGACAGCACCCGCGGCTCGTAGGCGGCGCGGTCCTGCGCGCTCAGCACCAGGATGCGGCCGCGGAAGCGCGCCGCGCGCAGGCGCTCGATCACACCCAGGCCGGAGCCGCCGTCGATGCCCAGGTCCACCAGCACCACATCGGGGGCGCACAGCGCGATGGTGCTCAGCGCGGCGTTCTCGCTACAGGCCTGGCCCACCACGGTGATGGACGCCTCCGCCTGCAGGCGCGTCACCATCAGCCGGCGCAGCAGCGCGTTGTCTTCGATCAGTGCGACTTTCATGGTGATCTCCCTGTTTGAACGAATCATGGGAGATCGATCACGGCCTGGCGAGGCCGGCGCGACGCCAGTGCGGGTGAGCCCGCGCGCCGATCGGCCGTCGGGCGAAGGACTACAGGCGTGGGCGGCCCGCCGCGGGGGCCTCAGGGATCGCCGGCCGCGGCATCCTCAAGATGAATGAGGAAGCCATCCGGCGCGTCGAGCCCTGCGCCCCCGGGGGAAACCTTCACCGCATCCGGACCTGCCCCGTCTCGCCCAGGTCCTTCGGCGGCCGGCCGGTCACCGCCGACTTCGCCATCGCGTACAGCTGCATCAGCTTCGAGGCCTTCACGTCCCAGTAGCTGGCATGGTTGATGCGCACCCGCAGCAGCGCGAGGTCGGGGTCGTCCACGCCCTTGGGGAACCAGGCCTCGGCGGCCGGATTCCAGAGGGCCTGCTTGCGCGCCCTGTCCTCGTCGAGTTCCGCGGTGCCGGACACCGAGACATAGGTGTCGTCGTCGGCATCGGCGAAGGCCACGTTCACCTGCGCGGCGCCGACGATGTCCTCGTAGGCTTCGCCGCCCCGGGACATGAAGAACCACAGCGAATCGCCCTCGTCGACGCCGCGGTTCTGCAGCGTCATCGGACGCGCATGCAGGTGACCGTTGGGGTGCTGCGTCGTCAGCATGCCGAAGCGCATGTCCTTGATGAGGTGCCAGAGTTTTTCGCGTCGTTCGGTGTCGCTCAGCGCTTGATCGCTCATGTCGTGCTCCTTGGCCATGTGCCTCCTCACAGCAAGCCTCGCTCCCGGGCCCGCGCTCGAGCGGTGCGCTCGCCTGTCGCGTCGTCGGGAGCGCGGGTGGCGGAGCGATCGACGCCATCGTCGGCCTGCCGGTTCTTCCGCACGCCGCGCAGGTTGAGCAGGAACAGCCCGACCTGCAGCACGATGAGCGCGTAGGCCTGGGTGTGCAGGCCCCAGGCGCTCCACAGCAGGTTGCTGGCGACGAAGACGCCGAAGCCCCAGCGGCGGCGCGCGGCGCTTCGCGCGGCCACCAGCCAGGCGGCCAGCAGGGTCACGGCCATCGCGGGCCATTGCAGGGCATCGAGGAAGGCGTCCATCGGTCGGGAGCGTTGTCGGCGACGCGGGCGTCGATCCCCGACCAGGGCAAGCCGCTTGCCGGCAGGCGTCCATGTCGCAATCAACGCCCTTGCACATCGGCACCGCGGGCTGGAGCGTGCCCCGCGCCGTCGCCGCCGCCTTCCCGCCGGAGGGCAGCCAGCTCAGCCGCTACGCCGCCGTGCTGAACGCGACCGAGATCAACACCACCTTCAGCCGCACGCACCGGGCGGACACCTTCGCGCGCTGGGCCGAGCAGACGCCGGCGCGCTTCCGCTTCTCGGTCAAGCTGCCGCGGGCGATGACGCACGACGCGCGACTGAAGGTGCCGCGGGCCGAGGTGCGCGCCTTCGTCGACTCGCTGGCCGGGCTGGGCGAACGGCTGGCCGTGCTGCTGGTGCAACTGCCGCCGTCCCTGCCGCTGGAGACACGCACCGCGCGCGCCTTCTTCCGCTCGCTGCACGCGAGCTTCGACGGCGCGATCGTCTGCGAGCCGCGGCACGCCTCGTGGTTCAGCGCGGCGGCGGATCGCCTGCTGGTGGACGAACGCATCGGCCGCGTGGCCGCCGATCCCGCCCGCCCCGCCGGCGCGGACGAACCGGGCGGCTGGCTGGGCGAGCACGGCGACGGGCGTGGCGCCGTCGTCTACTACCGCTGGCATGGCTCGCCGCGCATGTACTGGTCGCGCTACGACGACGCCTTCCTCCAGGCGCGGGCCCAGGCGCTCGCGCGCTGGCCGGCCGGCACCTCGATCTGGTGCGTCTTCGACAACACCGCGTCGGGCGCGGCGGCCGACGATGCGCTGCGATTCAGCGCGCTGCTGCGATGACGTCCGCGGCCGGTCAGGCGTCGGTGTCGAAGCCCTCGGGGTCCAGCGCGAAGCGCCAGGCCGTCGACCGCTGCAGCGCGTCCTTGAGCGCGCGCGAGCGCGGCGGCAACAAGGCCGCCAGTTCCGCGCTGAAGAACTCGCAGCCGAGCGCATGGGCCACGTCGCAGACGACGTCGATGAAGTGGTCGGTCTCGGTGGCGCAGGCGTCCAGCCGCGCATGCAGCTCGTAGTGGCCGTCGGGATCGGACACCATGTCGATGCAGTTGTGTGCCTCGTCGCCGAAGTAGCGCCAGCCCTCCAGCATCGGCGTGCTCGGGCCGACGCGCGACGCGAGGTAATGCATGACGTCGCTGCGCGAGGAGGGATGCCAGGAGGCCTTGGCGCTGCCATGCGCGAAGGCCAGATCGAACTGCCAGACGGCCATGACGGGGACCTGGAGCCGGGGTGAAGCGATGCTACGCCCGCGACTCCCGGCGCGCCACGCGATGTGGCTATCGATGGGATAGCGCCCGTCCACTGGAAACGCGAGCCGTCAGGCATGCTGCAGTGCACCAGCGAAGCCTCGGCTGCTCGCGCCAACGTCGCCTCGCTATGATCCGCCGCGTTGAGCCACGGGAGGTGGTGATTGAGCGCTTCGAAGGGACAGCTGGAACAGCCACGCGGACCCGCCACGCTGGCACGCGCCCATGCCCTCGCCGACCGCGGCGACTGGATCGCCGCCGAGGCCGAGTACCGCGCGCTGGCGCAGGCGGCCGGCGCTGGCGCCGCGCTGCTCTACAACTGGGGCATCGCGCTACGCGAGACCGGCCGGATCGAGGACGCGATCGCGGCGTTCGAGCAGGCCGCCTCGCGGGACCCCGCCTACGCCCGCGCCTTCCATGGCCTGAGCCTGAGCTACCGGGACCTGGGCGCCCGCGACGCGGCGCTGATGGCGATCGAGCTGGCCATCGATGCCGATCCCGCTTGCGACGACTTCCGCTTCGAGCGCGCGGAGCAGCTGATCGACGCGGACCGCTGGCGCGACGCGCTGCCGGCGCTCGCGGTCATCGGTCCCGAGGCGCCGGGCCATGCGGTCGCGCGCAACCTGATGGGCATGGCGCTGCGCCAGGGCGGCCGGGAGGCCGAGGCGCTCGACGCCTTCAGCACCGCGATCCGCCACGATCCGGCTTTCGCCGCGCCGCTGCAGAACCGGGCCAATCTCCATCTGCGCGCGCGCCGGTTCACGCTGGCGGTGGACGATTTCGACGCGGCTTTGCGGCTCACGCCGCACGCCCCTTGGCTCGCCGGACTGAGGCTCTACGCGGCGATGCATGTCTACGACTGGCGCGACTTCGACGCGCGGCGCGATGCGCTGCTCAACCAGGTGGCTCGGGGCGAGGCGGTCGCGCAGCCGCTGGTGGTCCAGAACCTGACGGACGACCCGGCGCTGCAGCAGGCGGCGGCAAGGACCTGGGCGCGGCACGCGTCGCCCCGTGCCGCGACGCCGCCGATGCGGCCGGGCTTCCCGGCCGGACGCAAGATCCGCATCGCCTACGTCTCCCGCGACTTCCATGCCCATCCGGTGGCCTTCCTGCTGGCGGAAACGCTGGAGCTGCATGACCGCGAGGTCTTCGACGTCGCGCTGATCAACCATGGCGAGGCGAGGGACGACCCGATGCAGCAGCGGCTGCGCGCGGCCGCCGATGCCTTCCTCGACGTCGGCGGCTGGAGCGATGAACGGGTGGCGGCGCTGTGCCGCGAGCTGTCCATCGACATCGCGGTCGACCTCACCGGCCACACCGAGGGCGGCCGCGTCGCGCTGTTCGCCGGCCGCGTCGCACCGGTGCAGATGCTCTACCTGGGCTATCTCGGCACTTCAGGCTCGGGCGCCTACGACTACCTCGTCGCGGACCCGCGCCTCATCGACGCCGACACCCGCGCCTGCTTCCACGAACGCCTGCTGGTGCTGCCGTGCTACCAGGCCAACGATCGCCAGCGACCGCGGCCCGCCGCGGCCGACCGGCGCGCGCTCGGCCTGCCGCCGGACGCGGTCGTGCTGTGCTGCTTCAACAACCCGGCCAAGCTGACCCCGGCCATGTTCCGCACCTGGGGCCGGATCCTGTCGCGCGTGCCGCACGCCGTGCTGTGGCTGCTGGCCGAGGAAGACGAGGCCATCCACCGCCTGCGCCGCGAAGCCGCCGCGATCGGCCTCGCGCCGGAGCGGCTGGTCTTCGCGCGGCGCTGCGCGCGCGAGGACTACCTCGCCCGGCTCGCCGCGGCCGACCTGTTCCTGGACACCCTGCCCTACAACGCAGGCACGACGGCCAGCGATGCGCTCTGGATGGGGCTGCCGGTGCTCACGCAGCGGGGGCGCGCCTTCGCCGGCCGCATGGCGGCCAGCCTGCTGCATGCGGTCGGCCTGCCGGAGCTGATCGTCGAGACCACCGAGGACTACGTCGAGCGGGCCGTCGCGCTCGCGGCCGCGCCAGAGCCACTCGCGGCGCTGCGCGACCGGCTGCGCGCGCAACGCGACACCGCGCCGCTGTTCGACACGCCGGCCTTCACGCGCAGCCTGGAGCTGGGCTACCTCGCCGCGCTGTCGGGCTCGGTCGACGGCGACATCGTGATCGACTAGCGATGGATACGCAGGTGCGTTCATGGTGCCGGGCGCTGCGCGCGCTGGCCGTGCTGAACCTGGGCCTGTGGCTCGCCGTCGCGCTCGCCGGCCCCGTCGCCGGCGTTCATGGGCGAGTGCAGCTGGGGCTGTCCGGCGTCTACGTGCTGGTGTGTGCCTATCGCTCCTTGCTGCCGCGGGTGGATCTGGAGCGGCTCGTGGTGGTGGACAGCCACCTGTCCAGCATCTTCCTGGGCCGCACCGCGGCCACGGTGGCCGAGATCTGCTTCGCGTTGCAGCTGGGCCTGTTCGTCCATCAACTGGCCGCCCATGCCGGCCTGCCCGCCGTGCAGGCGGCCGCCTGGGCCGTTCCGATGTTCATGGTGGTGGCGCAGGCCTTCTGCTGGCACAGCGTGCTCACGCTCAACCACATCACGCAGGCCGTGGAATCGGCGCTGTGGGCCGGCGGCTTCACCTGGATGGCCGTGCTGCTGGGCGTGATCGCCCTCGGCAGCGGGGGCTGGGTGCAGGCGCTGTCGGTCGCGGGCATCGTGGGCGCAATGTCCTTCGTCGCTTATGTCGTGACCGTCGACATGCCGATGTACTGGCGCCGCTACCGGCACGGGCGCGCCAGCGGGCAGGTCTACCTGCGCCTGGACGCGGGCGCCCGCGATGCCTGGCATCGGCGCGTGCCCAGCGGCTCCTGGGAGGCCTGGAAGGCCGATGCGCTGTGGCTGACGCCGTATTTCAGCGTCGGCGTGTGGGTCAGCATCGCGATGGCGTGCGTGCCGGCGGCCTGACACGCGTTCCAAGGACGCGAATCCTCCACAGGGGGATTCGGTCGCTCGAACGGGCGGGGTCACTGCGGCGAGAACGTCAGGTTCGCCAGGACATAGCTGATCGGCATGAATACGCCGCCGCCGACGTACTGCAGTTGCAGCGTGTCGCCCTGCCCCCCGGACAGCGAGCCGCTCACCCCCGAGGTGGTGGATGTCCGCCGCGTGCCGGCGTACAGCGCCGCGCCGGACTTGCCGGCCAGCAGGGTCAGGCCGTTCGCGCTGCTGGCCACCGTCGTCCAGGCGCTCGCATCGGCCGTGGACCGCCAGGTCTGGCCACCGTCCGACGACTCGTAGAGCGCGCCGCCATTCGTGGCGGCCACCACATGACGCCCATCCGCCGAAGTCGCAATGCCGCGCCAGTCCCGGCTCACCGTCACGGCTTCCCACGAGGTGCCGAAATCATCGGAGCGCCAGATCGCGCCCGTGTCGACCGTGGCGTACAGGCGCCGTCCATCGGCCGATGCCGCCGACCCCCACCAGAACTGGGCGGAGGCCCGCGCGGTCCAGTTGACGCCGTAGTCCGTCGACACGTACAGCTGCGAGCCGTTGGTGCCCGCGACCTGCACGCGGCCGTCCGCCGAGGCGCTCACGGTGCGCCAGGCGCGATTGCTGTCGCGCGCCGTCCAGCTGCCGCCGCTGTCGGCCGAGGTCCAGATCTGTCCGAGGTAGGCCGTGGCCACCAGGCGCGTGCCGTCGGCCGAACTGGCGACGGCGGTCCACGCCCTGCTGCTGCCGTCGTTGGACCAGTTGTTCCCTCCGTCCGTCGACAGGTAGAGCGCTCCGCCATCGACCGCCGCCAGGATCGTCTGTCCGTCGGAGGACATCGCGACGCTGGACCACGTCTGGCCGGTGAGACGCACGGTCCAGTGCGCGCCGGCGTCCTCGGACGTGTAGAGCTCGCCGGATGCCGCCGCGGCGACCTGGCGTGCGCCGTCAGCCGACATCGCCACGGCGACCCAGGTGCCCGTCGGTGCCTGGGCCGTCCAGGTCACGGTGTTGCCGCCGGGCAATCCGGTCGTCGTGATCCGCTGGCCGGCGTTCTGCGCGATCGTCCAACCGCCGGCGCCCACTCCGGTGACCTTGATCCAGTCGCCCACGGCCGGTGAAGCGGGCAGCGTGAGGACCACGGGCCCGCTCGAATTGGCGAGATAACCGGTGTTCGAGTCGGCCTGCGCGGTGGAGGACGTCACATTCACCCAGCGCGTGTCCGCCGGCGCGGCACTGCAGGCATAGGCCGTGGACGTCACCTCGCCGGCATCCAGCACGCCGTTGCGGTTGGCGTCCTGGCCGGATTGCACGCGCTGGCCGCCATAGGCGCAATTCGCGCCGGCCGACTCCGCGGTGACCGCGACGAGGGCGTCGAGGCCCGAGGCGCCGGTCGGTCCCGTGGGGCCGGCGGAGCCTGGCGTGCCGTTTGAGCCATTCGTGCCGTTTGAGCCGTTGGAGCCGTTCGCGCCATTGCAGACATAGGCCACGCTGCTGACCTCACCCGAGTCCAGCGCGCCGTTGCCGTCGGCATCCAGTCCCGCCATCACCGCCGAGCCGCCTTGCGCGCAGTTGGCGCCGACGGCTTCGGCTCGGACTCGAACCAGCATCGACCGGCCCTCGGCACCCGCGCCGCCGTTCAGACCGTTGCAGACGTACTGCGTGCTGGACACCTCGCCGTCGGCGAGCTGGCCGTTGCCGTCGGCATCCGCGCCGGACTCCACGCGCGTGCCGCCCGCGGCGCAGTGGCTTCCCGCCGCCTCCGCAGCGACGCGCACCAGGGTCACCGCAGTCCGGGGCGCGACCTCAGGCGCGGGGTCGTCGTCCGACGAGCCGCCGCCGCAGGCCGTCAGCGCCGCGGTGGCGACGGCGATGGCCACGAGGTGCCAGGGCCCGGAGGAACGCAGCGACGAAGCGCCGCGGTGGCGATGGTCAAGGACGGATGCAAGCATGGTGGACGCGCTGTGGCCTCGCTCCGCCGCACCGTGCGGCAGCTCCCTCGAGGCGCGACGCGCGGAAGTATCGTCAACCGCCGCGCGGTCCGGTACACGCCTGCGCGAGCAGGTCGCGAAAAATCCAGGAACTGTCCGTCGGCCGCGACGGATGGGGCCAAGCCGTGCGGCGCCATGAAGGGGTTCAGGCCCGCGGCGAGAAACAATCCGGCAGAGCCTGAGGTCGATCAGTCGCCTCGCTTCGCCAACCCTTTCAGCACCACTTCCAGAGCGTCCAGTTGTTCCGGACTCAGCACCTCGAGCAGGGCCAAGAGTCCGGAGCGACGCTCATCCAAGGCGGTGCTCCGCTTTGCGACGCGCTCGCCGGTCAGCAGGTAAGACACATCGATCCCGTATGGAATCAACGCCAACAGGTAGTCCGCGCCCGGGCTGCGCTCGCCCTTCTCATAGTTGATTTGGGCCGACTTGGCCACGCCTCCCAGCGCGCCAAAGTCCGTCTGATTCATTCCCGTCTTCTGGCGCTCTTTGCGCAGCCGGTCTGCAAAGGTGGGCAAACGAACTCCAAGACCGCCGATTGACCGACGTGTGACGGCCATATCGGTGCGAATTTCGGCGCGAATCGAACGCCTATGAACGCCAATTTCCGACGTTCAGACGAGCCCAGCGCCTTTGTCGTTCATTGGCGCTGGGTGTCGAAGATGGTGGAGCCGGCGGGAATTGAACCCGCGTCCGCAAGCCTTCATCGGGCAGTTCTACATGCTTAGCTCTCTGATTTGGTTCTCGCCAACCCCGTCGCGCAGGAGCACGCTGCGGAATCAGCCAGCACCCTAAATCTCGCCGTCACCCAAGGTGCACGAATGACAGCCAGCCAATGTGAATAACCTCTCTGTGTCAGGACTTGCGTCCCTTCACCCGGCCCATCGGCCAACCGGTGAGAGGTCCGCGGGGTTTAAGCCGCGAGAGCGTACGTGTTATCGTTCGCAGTTGGTTTTTTCCAGATGGATTTACGAGGTGCCTGGCCCTCGGCATGCCCTACTCCGAATCCGTACCCACGTCGAAACCAGGTCGGCCCCAGAGAGAGAAGTCGCAGATTATGCCAGTCGCGCGGACTTCAAGCCCCGGGCGGCAGTAATCTTTCTGAAGTTCGATTCGCGGCGACCCTGAACGCTTGAGCCACAGGCTCAGCGCGCGGCTCTCAGCCACTCGACGAGCTGCGATGGGGTGTCGAGAACCACGTCCGCGCCCCAGGCCTCGATCGGTTCGCCATCCCCCAGGTAGCCCCAGCGCACGGCAATCGTCGGCATGCCCGCCGCTCGTCCCGCCAGCACATCGCGCGCGTCATCTCCGACATACACGCACTCGCGCGGCGCGACGCCGGCCCGACGGGCCGCCTCCAGGAGCGGCTCCGGGTGCGGCTTGCTGTGCGGCGTCGTGTCGCCTCCAACCACCGCCGCCGCGCGTTCGGACCAACCGAGCCCCCGCGCCAGCGGCAGCGCAAAGCGCTCCGACTTGTTGGTCACGATGCCCCAGCTCAAGCCGTCGTCGGACAGCGCCTGCAGCATCGCAGCGACACCGTCGAACGGGCGTGTCGCGCGAAGCAGGCGTCGCTCGTAGCGGTCGAAGAACTCGTCGCGGAGCGCGGGGAACGTCATCTCCTTTGGCGACACGCCAAAGGCCACGCCCATCATTCCGCGCGCGCCCGCGCCCACCATCGGACGCAGGCGCTCGAACGGCACCTCGGGCAGGCCGCGCGCGACGAGCATTTCGTTGGTCGCGCCGGCCAGATCCGGGGCGCTGTCCACCAGCGTGCCGTCCAGGTCGAACAACACCGTCCTGATCGCGGCGCGCGTGCCCACGCCGACAGGCGAATTCAGCATCGCCGCGCTCATGCGGGACGGCGGCAAGCCAGCAGGTAGTTGACGTCGGTATCCGCGTTCAAGGCATAGCGCTGGGTGAGCGGGTTGAAGGTCAGGCCCTTCGCGCCTTGCACTTCCAAGCCGGCGTCTCGGCACATCTGCGCCAGCTCCGACGGGCGGATGAAGCGCGCGTATTCGTGGGTTCCGGCGGGCAGCATGCGCAGGACGTACTCCGCGCCGACGATCGCGAAGAGGAAGGACTTGGCGTTGCGATTCAGCGTCGACAGGAACACCCACCCGCCGGGCTTCACGAGTTGCCCCAGCGCGGTGACCACCGACGCAGGGTCCGGCACATGCTCAAGCATCTCCATGCAGGTCACCACATCGAAGGAGGCGGGGCGCTCCCGCGCCAGATCTTCAACGGCGATCTCTTGGTAGGCGACGTTCTCGGTACCCGCCTCCATCGCATGCAATTCGGCCACGCGCAGCGATTTCGTCGCCAGGTCGATGCCCAGCACGTTCGCTCCCTTGCGCGCCATCGCATCGGCCAGGATGCCGCCGCCGCAACCGACGTCCAGCGCCGTCTTGCCTTGCAAGCCGCAGAGGCCGTCGATCCAGTTCAATCGCAAGGGATTGATCTGGTGAAGCGGCTTGAATTCACTTTCGGTATCCCACCAGCGGTGGGCCAGCTCGCTGAACTTCTCGAGCTCTTTTGCATCGACATTCGCCATGGGGCGCAATGGTAGCCGAGCCCACCGGCGGGAGGCTCGATTCCGCGCGCGCCGCGCCGATGACACATCAATGAAAAAACCCCGCGAGCCTGATGGCTGGCGGGGTTTGCGGGATGGCGACCGAAGTCGCCACCGTACCGTTTACTTGACGGCGCGGGTACCGACCACTTCGATTTCGACGCGGCGGTTCTTGGCGCGGCCTTCCGCGGTCTTGTTGTCGGCGATGGGCTGCTTCTTGCCCTTGCCTTCGGTGTAGACGCGGTTCTTTTCCAGACCCTTCGACACCAGATAGGCCTTCACGGCTTCAGCGCGGCGAACCGACAGCTTCTGGTTGTAGGCATCCGTGCCGACGCTGTCGGTGTGGCCGACGGCGATGATCACTTCCAGGTTGATGCCGCCGGTCTTCGAGACCAGGTCATCCAGCTTGGCCTTGGCTTCCGGCTTCAGGACCGACTTGTCGAAGTCGAAGAAGGCGTCAGCGGCGTAGGTGACCTTTTCGCTGGTCGGAGCCACCACCGGCTTGGGCGCCGGGGCCGGGGTCACCGCCGGGGCGGGGGCCGGAGCAGCCGGAGCAGCCACAGGAGCAGCCACCGGCTTCAGGGCGCCGTCGCAGTCCTTGGCGGCCGTGGCCGGGGTCCAGAATGCATCGCGCCAGCACAGCTCGTTGGTGCCGTTCTTCCAAACGGTGCCATCCGTTGCGCGCCAGTTGTCCACGGTTTGGGCCATGACGCCCGAGGTGGCCACAGCGGCGACAGCAAAGAGCGCTGCCACGCGGTTCAGTTTCTTCATGATTCTCCTCTCAAGGAAAGCCGCAGTTGCCCTGCGAAACGTCCAATGTCGGAACTAAAACCTCAGGAGTTCCCTGACCAAGGGTTTCTCCTAGGGACGAACCGATTGTGCCATAGGGCAACAGGACGCCTCCATTCTCGCGGCACGCGCTGCAACTGTTCATGAACGTGTTGCGCAAGCACGACAAGCGCGCGCAATTAGAATCACCGACTTCCGATCTCTCCAGAGGCTGCGCACGCGTGCGCGCGGCCCCCAGCGCATGACCCAGTTCGCCAAGGAAACCCTGCCGATCAGCCTCGAAGAGGAGATGCGCCGCTCCTACTTGGATTACGCGATGAGCGTGATCGTCGGCCGTGCGCTGCCCGACGCCCGCGACGGCCTCAAGCCGGTGCACCGGCGCGTGCTCTTCGCGATGCACGAACTGAACAACGACTGGAACCGGCCCTACAAGAAGTCGGCCCGTATCGTCGGCGACGTCATCGGTAAATACCACCCGCACGGCGACAGCGCCGTGTACGACACCATCGTCCGGATGGCGCAGGACTTCTCGCTGCGCCACATGCTGGTGGACGGACAGGGGAATTTCGGCTCGGTCGACGGCGACAACGCCGCGGCCATGCGATACACCGAAATCCGCTTGTCGAAAATCGCCCACGAAATGCTGGCCGATATCGACAAGGAAACCGTCGACTATGGCCCGAACTACGACGGCAGCGAAAAGGAACCGCTGGTTTTGCCGGCGCGCCTTCCGAATCTGCTGATCAACGGCGCGGCCGGTATCGCGGTCGGCATGGCCACGAATATCCCGCCGCACAACCTCAACGAGGTCGTCGACGCCTGCCTGCACGCGCTGAAGAATCCTGACTGCTCGATCGACGAGCTGATGGAGATCATCCCCGCGCCGGACTTCCCCACCTCCGGGATCATCTACGGCCTGTCGGGCGTGCGCGAGGGCTACCGCACCGGCCGCGGCAAGGTCGTGATGCGCGCCAAGGTCCATTTCGAGGACATCGACCGCGGCCAGCGCCAGGCGATCATCGTCGACGAGATCCCCTATCAGGTGAACAAGAAGACCCTGCTCGAGCGCATCGCCGAGCTGGTCCAGGAAAAGAAGATCGAGGGCATCAGCCACATCCAGGACGAGTCCGACAAGTCCGGGATGCGCGTGGTGATCGAGCTCAAGCGCGGCGAGGTCCCGGAAGTCGTCCTGAACAACCTGTACAAGCAGACCCAGCTGCAGGACAGCTTCGGCATGAACATGGTGGCGCTGGTCGACGGCCAGCCCAAGCTGTGCAACCTGAAGGACCTGATCACGGTCTTCCTGGAGCACCGCCGCGAGGTCGTCACCCGCCGCACCGTGTTCGAACTGCGCAAGGCGCGCGAGCGCGGCCATGTGCTGGAAGGCCTGGCGGTGGCGCTGGCCAACATCGACGACTTCATCGAGATCATCAAGCGCAGCCCGACCCCGCCGGTGGCCAAGGCCGAGCTGATGGCGCGGGCCTGGGATTCCTCGCTGGTGCGGGAGATGCTGTCGCGCGCCGAGGGCGAGACCGCCGGCGGCCGCAACGCCTACCGTCCCGAAGGCCTGCCGGCGCAATACGGCATGCAGGAGGACGGGCTCTACAAGCTGTCCGACGACCAGGCCGGCGAGATCCTGCAGATGCGCCTGCAGCGCCTGACCGGGCTGGAGCAGGACAAGATCGTCGGCGAATACCGCGACGTGATGGCGCAGATCGCCGACCTGCTGGACATCCTTGCCACGCCCGCGCGCGTGACGACGATCATCGGCGACGAACTGGCGTCGGTGCGCCAGGAGTTCGGCCAGACCAAGCTGGGCGCGCGCCGCAGCGTGATCGAGCACAACGCCCAGGAACTCGGCACCGAGGACCTGATCACGCCGACCGATATGGTCGTGACGCTGTCCCACACCGGCTACATCAAGAGCCAGGCGCTGAGCGAGTACCGCGCCCAGCGCCGCGGCGGCCGCGGCAAGCAGGCCACGGCCACCAAGGACGACGACTGGATCGACCAGCTTTTCATCGCCAATACGCATGACTGGATGCTGTGCTTCAGCAACCGCGGTCGCGTGTACTGGCTGAAGGTCTGGGAAGTGCCGCAGGGCTCGCGCAACGCGCGCGGCAAGCCGATCGTCAACATGTTCCCGCTGCAGCCCGAAGAGAAGATCAACGTCGTGCTGCCGCTGACAGGCGAATTCCGCTCGTTCCCGGAAGACCACTTCATCTTCTTCGCCACCGCGCTGGGCACCGTCAAGAAGACCTCGCTGAAGGACTTCAGCAACCCGCGCAAGGCCGGCATCATCGCCGTCGACCTGGACGAGGGCGACTACCTGATCGGCGCCGCGCTGACCGACGGCCAGCATGACGTCATGCTGTTCTCCGACGGCGGCAAGGCCGTGCGCTTCGACGAGGACGACGTCCGCCCGATGGGCCGCCAGGCCCGCGGCGTGCGCGGCATGATGCTCGAACCCGACCAGCGCCTGATCGCGATGCTGGTGGCCGAGGACGAGACGCAGAGCGTGCTGACCGCCACCGAGAACGGCTACGGCAAGCGCACCAGCATCGTGGAATACACGCGCCACGGCCGCGGCACGAAGGGCATGATCGCCATCCAGCAGAGCGAGCGCAACGGCAAGGTCGTCGCGGCGACGCTGGTCCGCCCCGAGGATGAGATCATGCTGATCACCGACACTGGCGTGCTGGTACGCACGCGGGTGGCCGAGATCCGCGAACTGGGTCGCGCCACGCAGGGCGTGACGCTGATTTCGCTGGACGAGGGCGCCAAGCTCTCGGGCCTGCAGCGCATCGTCGAGAACGATGCGAACGAGACGACAGAATCGACCGACGACGCCGCGGGCGGCGCCGGTTCCGATGCCGGCGACGCCACGAGCGCCGCGGGCGACTCCACCCCCGACGTGAAGGAATGACCTTGTTGCTGAAGTCCATCCAAGCCGGCGCCATCGCCGCCTCGCTGCTGGCGAGCCCCGTCGTCTTCGCGCAGAAGGCTGACAGCCCGCAGTCCAAGAAGGACGTCATCGCGAAGATCCTGAAGATCCAGCAGCCCGCGATCGAGGCCCTGACCATGGGCGTGCTGAGCCGCCCGGTCAATGAACTGGCCGCCAAGGCCGCGCCGGCCCTGCGCAACGTGCCCGAAGCCAAGCGCGAAGCCACCGCCAAGCAGATCGATGCCGACCTGCGCAAGTTCCTGGAAGACAACGCCAAGCCGCTGGTCGACAAGGGCATGAAGCTGGCCCCGTCGACCATGGGCGTGGCGCTGGACGAGAAGTTCACCGAGGACGAGCTCAAGCAGCTGCTGGCCTGGCTGGAATCGCCGGTGAGCAAGAAGTTCGCCGAGTCCTCGCAGGAGCTGCAGAGCCTCTACACGAAGAAGCTGATCGACGACAACGGCAAGCAGCTGGACGAGAAGTTCACCGCGCTGCAGCAGAGCGTCGCCAAGCAGCTCGGCCTGGAAGCGGGTCCGGCGCCGGCGGCCTCGGCCCCGAAGCCGGCCGCCAAGCCCGCGCCGACGCCGAAGAAGTAAGTCCGCCACCGCGGCCCGGTGCCGGCCCCAGGCCGGCATCGCTCCGCCCGGGGCGCCCCGCCGCGTCGATCCAGTCGACCGGCATCGGCGCCCCGGCTGTCGTCCCGTTCTCACCGCGCCTTCCCCATGCCAGCCGTCCGCCCCTTCAACTTCTCCGCCGGTCCCGCCGCCCTCCCCCCCGAGGTCCTGAGCCAGGTGGCCGAGGAGATGCTGGACTGGCACGGCTCCGGCATGAGCGTGATGGAGATGAGCCACCGCGGCCGCGAGTTCATCTCGATCTACGAAGCCGCCGAGGCCGACCTGCGCGAGCTGCTGCAGGTGCCCGAAAACTTCCGCATCCTGTTCATGCAAGGGGGCGGGCTCGGCGAGAACGCGATCCTGCCGCTGAACCTGTCGCGCGGCGGCGCGGTCGACGTCGTCGTCACCGGCTCCTGGTCGAAGAAGAGCGCCGCCGAAGCCAGGCGTTATGCCGACGTTCGCATCGCCGCCAATGCCGCCGAGCTCCCCGGCGCCGACGGCCGCTACCTCGACATTCCCGCACCCTCGACCTGGCAGCTGCGCCGGGACGCCTCGTACGTGCACGTCTGCACCAACGAGACCATCGACGGCATCGAATTCCAGGCCCTGCCCGACCTCCAGGCGCTGGGCCATGACGCGCCGCTGGCGATCGACTTCTCCTCCCACGTGGCGTCGCGCCCGGTGGACTGGTCCAAGGTCGGGCTCGCCTTCGCCGGCGCGCAGAAGAACATCGGTCCGGCCGGCCTGACGCTGGTGATCGTCCGCGAGGACCTGCTGGGCCACGCGCTGCCGATCTGCCCCTCCGCCTTCGACTACAAGATCGTGGCCGAGGCGCAGTCGATGTACAACACGCCGCCGACCTTCGGCATCTACGTCGCCGGCCTGGTGTTCCAGTGGCTCAAGCGCTTCGCCTACGGCGGCAAGACCGGCCTGGCCGCGATCGAGCAGCGCAACATCGACAAGGCCGCCCTGCTCTACGCGGCGCTGGACGGCTCCTCCCTGTATGAAAACCGCGTGGCGGCGTCGTGCCGCTCGCGGATGAACGTCCCGTTCTTCCTCCGCGACGAGCGTCTGAACGACGCCTTCCTGGCTGGCGCCAAGGAGCGGGGGCTGCTGCAACTCAAAGGCCACAAGTCGGTGGGCGGCATGCGGGCATCGATCTACAACGCGATGCCGCTGGAGGGCGTCCAGGCTCTGGTGAGCTACCTGAAAGACTTCGAAACCCGACATGGCTGACACGCCGAACACCTCCCTGCCCGAGGCGCCCGGCGACGCCCCGATCCCGCCGGCCCCGGTGGCCGACCCCGAACTGCTCGCGCTGCGCGACCAGATCGACGCGCTCGACTCGCAACTGCTGACGCTGCTGAACCAGCGCGCCCATGTCGCCGAGCAGGTCGGCGAGATCAAGCGCCGCGACGGCACGCCCTTCTTCCGCCCCGACCGGGTCGCCCAGGTCATCGCCAAGATCAAGGCAGCCAACCAGGGCCCGCTCAAGGGCGAACACGTCGCCGCCATCTGGCGCGAGATCATGTCCGCCTGCCTCGCGCTCGAGTCGCCGCAGCGGGTCGCCGTGCTGGGCCCCTTCGGCACCTTCTGCGAGCAGGCCGCGATCGAATACTTCGGCGGCGCCGCCGACCTGATCTACTGCAACAGCTTCGACGAGGTCTTCCACGCGACCGCCTCCGGCAGCGCGCAGTACGGCGTGGTCGGCGTCGAGAACATGACCGAGGGCGTGGTGACGCGCTCGCTCGACCTGTTCCTGCACACGCCCACGCATGTGGTCGGCGAGGTCAGCCTGCTGATCCGCCACAACCTGCTGCGCAAGGAGAACTCGCTGGAAGGCGTCGAGGCGGTGCTGGCGCACCCCCAGGCGCTCGCGCAGTGCCAGAACTGGCTGTCCAAGCACCTGCCGAACGCCGAGCGCCGCGCCGTGTCCAGCAACGCCGAAGGCGCGCGGCTGGCGGCCGAGAACCCGGCCTACGCCGCGATCGCCAGCGAGCGCGCGGCGACGCTGTTCGGCCTGCACATCACCGCGCACGCGGTGCAGGACGAGGCCTACAACCGCACCCGTTTCGCCGTGATCTGCCTGCCGCAGACCATGGCCACCCCCCCGGCCACGGGGCGCGACTGCACCAGCCTCATCGTCTCCGTGGCGAACCGCCCGGGCGCGATGCATGATCTGCTGGTGCCGTTGAAGAAGCACGGCGTGTCCATGACCCGCCTGGAGTCGCGTCCGGCCCGCACCGGTCAGTGGGAGTACTACTTCTACATCGACCTGGACGGCCACCCGTCGCAGCCGCACGTCGCCTCGGCGCTGGCGGAGCTGCGGGAGCTGTGCGCGTTCTACAAGGTCATCGGCGCCTACCCGCTGAAGTCCTGACGCTGAAGTCTTGAGCGAAAGAGGTTCCTCGCGATGTACAACCAACTCGGCGTGATCGGTTGCGGCCTGATGGGCGGCTCGTTCGCGCTGGCCATGAAGAAAGCCGGCCTGGTGCGCCGGGTAGTGGGCTACAGCAAGAGCCCGTCGACGACCGACACCGCCCGTCGCATGGGCGTGATCGACATCGCCGCCGAATCGGCGCTGCTGGCCGTGTCCGGTTCGGACATCGTGCTGGTGGCGGTGCCGGTCGCCGCGACCGAGTCCACGCTCAAGGCCATCCGCCACCTGGTGCGGGCCGACGTGCTGCTGATGGACGTGGGCTCGACCAAGAGCGATGTCGTCGACGCGGCCAAGCGCGCGCTCGGCAAGCAGTTCCCGAGCTTCGTGCCCGCGCATCCGATCGCCGGCAAGGAAACTGCCGGCGTGCAGCATGCCGATGCCGCGCTCTACCAGGGTCGCCAGGTCATCCTGACGCCGCTGGAGCAGACCCGGCCGGAGATGGTGCAGAAGGCGACCGACGTCTGGTCGGCGCTGGGGTCGCAGGTGCTCAAGATGGCGCCGCACCACCATGACGAAGCCTTCGCCGCGGTCAGTCACCTGCCGCACCTGCTGGCCTACGCCTACTTCAGCTCGGTCGCCAGACAGCCCTCGGGCCGCGACTTCCTGAGCCTGGCCGGTTCCGGCTTCCGCGACTTCACCCGGATCGCCGCCAGCGATCCGACGGTCTGGCGCGACATCCTGATGGCCAACCGGCAGGACCTGCTGACGCAGTCGCAGCGCTTCCGCGAGGTGCTGGACCAGATGGAGCAGGCGATCCGCCAGGGTGACGCGCACGCGCTCGAGACGATGATCCGGCAGGCCTCCGAAGGCCGCGCGCAATGGCAGCTCGGCGCCCCGGCCGCGCCGCCGTCGAAGTCCAAGTAACCCCTTTCCGTGTGCGCGGCGCGCCGCGCGCCCACCGCGCCATGTACAAGATTCCCTTCCTGGACCTGCCCCCGCTGCGCGGCGCCGCGGGCACCGTGTCCCTGCCCGGCTCCAAGAGCATCTCCAACCGGGTGCTGCTGCTGGCCGGCCTGTCCGAGGGCGTGACCCGGGTCCACGACCTGCTGGCCTCGGACGACACCAAGGTCATGCTGGCCGCACTGCGCGAGCTGGGCTGCCAGCTCGAGACCGGCGCGGACGGCGTGCTGTCGGTGACCGGCATCGGCGGCCGGTTGACTACCCGGCAGGCCAAGCTTTTCCTGGGCAACGCCGGCACGGCGATGCGCCCCCTGACCGCTGCGCTCGCGCTGCTGGCGGCCACGCAGGGCGGCCAGTTCGAACTCTCCGGCGTGCCCCGCATGCATGAGCGCCCGATCGGCGACCTGGTCGACGCGCTGCGCGCGCTGGGCTGCCCGATCGACTGCCTCGGCCAGGAGGGTTATCCGCCGCTGCGGCTCAACGGGCCGGCAGCGCTGACGCTGGACGCGCCGGTGCGCGTGCGCGGCGACGTCTCGAGCCAGTTCCTCACCGCCCTGCTGCTCGCCCTGCCCCTGGTCGCGCAGCGGGATCTCGTCATCGAGGTCACCGGCGAGCTGATCTCCAAGCCCTACGTCCACATCACGCTGGAGTTGCTGGCGCGCTTCGGCGTCCAGGTCCAGCGCGACGACGACTGGCAGCGTTTCGTGATTCCCGCCGGCAGCCGCTACCGCTCGCCCGGCGAGGTGCACGTCGAGGGCGATGCGTCGTCGGCGTCCTACTTCGTCGCGCTCGGCGCGATCGCCGCCACCGACGCGCCGGTGCGCATCGAGGGCGTGGGCTCGAGCTCGGTGCAGGGCGACGTCCGTTTCGTCGAGGCCGCGCAGGCGATGGGCGCCCAGGTCGACATCGGCCCCAACTGGCTGGAGGTGCGCCGCGGCGCCTGGCCGCTCAAGGCGCTGGACCTGGACTGCAACCACATCCCGGACGCCGCGATGACGCTGGCCGTGATGGCGCTGTACGCCGACGGCCCGACGACGCTGCGCAACATCGCCTCCTGGCGCGTGAAGGAGACCGACCGCATCGCCGCGATGGCGACCGAGCTGCGCAAGCTCGGCGCGCGGGTCGAGGAAGGCCCGGACTGGCTGCGCGTGCATCCGCTCAAGGCCTGGAAGCCGGCGGCCATCCATACCTACGACGACCACCGCGTCGCGATGTGCTTCTCGCTGGCAGCCTTCAACGGCCTGCAGGACGACCGCCAGGGACCCGCCGTGCCGGTGCGCATCCTGGATCCGCAATGCGTCGCCAAGACCTTCCCCGACTACTTCGAGACACTGTTCGGCGTCGTCCGCGCCGACGTCGAGGACATTCCCGTCATCACGATCGACGGCCCCACCGCCTCGGGCAAAGGCACCTTGACCGACGAGGTCGCCCAGGCGCTGGGCTACGACGTGCTGGATTCCGGCGCGCTGTACCGGGTGACCGGGCTGGCCGCCTCGCGCCACCATGTCGACCTGGCCGATGGCGAGGCGGTCGCGGCGCTGGTGCCGACGCTGGACCTGAAGTTCGAGTCCGGCCGGGTGCTGCTGGACGAGGAGGACGTCTCGGCCGAGCTGCGCCAGGAAGCGACCGGGCTGATGGCCTCGCAGGTCGGCGCCCATCCGGCGGTGCGTCGCGCGCTGCATCAGCTGCAGCTGAATTTCCGCCGCCTGCCCGGCCTGGTGGCCGACGGGCGCGACATGGGCACGGCGATCTTCCCCGACGCGGCGCTCAAGGTCTTCCTGACCGCCAGTGCCGCC
This sequence comes from Roseateles sp. 22389, assembly GCF_052044995.1. Lineage (NCBI taxonomy): Bacteria > Pseudomonadati > Pseudomonadota > Betaproteobacteria > Burkholderiales > Sphaerotilaceae > Roseateles > Roseateles sp. 22389. The sequence goes on along the minus strand of NZ_JBQEOF010000006.1, from coordinate 247,649 downwards.
ACGCGAGCCGAGCGGCGTCACAAGCAATTGATTTCCAAGGGAATTCCGGCTAATATCGACAGCTTGCGCGCTGATCTGGAAGCGCGGGACGCTCGCGACAAGGGTCGCAGCGCGTCTCCGCTGCAGGCCGCCGCGGACGCGATCGAGCTGGACAACTCGCAGCAGACCATCGGGGAATCCCGTGATCTGGTGTTGAGCTGGTGGCAGGAACGCGGTCCGTTCAAGGCCTGAGGCGTTTTCAGGTCGACACGCAAAAGGAGCGTCACCCCTCCCTCCGGACGCCAGTCCACTGGGGGTGACGTATTCGACAACCTAACCCGCAAGTCCGCTTGCAACACAAGCCTTCGCACCTCTCGGATCAGGCCGCTTGACGCATCAAGCCGCCGGACGCTCTGTGCCTGGCAAGGAAATCTCACATGTCCCAAATGGAATCTTTCGCCGCCCTCTTCGAGGAATCGCTGCAGAAGTCGAACATGCGCGCCGGCGAGGTCATCTCGGCTGAAGTCGTCCGCATCGAGCACAACTTCGTGGTCGTCAACGCCGGCCTGAAGTCCGAAGCCTACGTGCCCGTCGACGAATTCAAGAACGACCAGGGCGAAGTCGAAGTCCAAGTCGGTGATTTCATCTCGGTCGCCATCGACGCGATCGAAAACGGCTACGGCGACACCATCCTGTCGCGCGACAAGGCCAAGCGCCTGGCCTCGTGGCTGTCGCTGGAAACCGCCCTGGAATCGGGCGATTTCGTGACCGGCACCGTCTCCGGCAAGGTCAAGGGCGGCCTGACCGTCCTGGTCAACGGCATCCGCGCCTTCCTGCCCGGTTCGCTGCTGGACACCCGCCCGGTGAAGGACATGAGCCCGTTCGAGGGCAAGACCATGGAATTCAAGGTCATCAAGCTGGACCGCAAGCGCAACAACGTTGTGCTGTCGCGTCGCGCGGTGGTCGAGGCTTCGATGGGTGAAGAGCGCGCCAAGCTGCTGGAGACGCTGACCGAAGGCGCCATCGTCAACGGCGTGGTCAAGAACATCACCGAATACGGTGCGTTCGTCGACCTGGGCGGCATCGACGGCCTGCTGCACATCACCGACATGGCCTGGCGCCGCGTCCGTCACCCGAGCGAAGTGGTGACGGTCGGCCAGGAACTGACGGCCAAGGTCCTGAAGTTCGACGCCGAGAAGAACCGCGTCTCGCTGGGCCTGAAGCAGCTGGGCGACGACCCGTGGTTCGGCGTGTCGCGCCGCTACCCGGCCAACACCCGCCTGTTCGGCAAGGTCACCAACATCGCCGACTACGGCGCGTTCGTCGAGATCGAGCCGGGCATCGAAGGCCTGGTGCACGTCTCCGAAATGGACTGGACCAACAAGAACGTGGCTCCTTCCAAGGTCGTCTCGCTGGGCGACGAAGTGGAAGTCATGGTCCTGGAGATCGACGAAGACAAGCGTCGCATCTCGCTGGGCATGAAGCAGTGCCGCGCCAACCCGTGGGAAGAGTTCGCCGAGAACGTCAAGCGTGGCGACCGCGTCAAGGGCCCGATCAAGTCGATCACCGACTTCGGCGTGTTCGTGGGCCTGGCCCAGGGCATCGACGGCCTGGTGCACCTGTCCGACCTGTCGTGGAACGAGCCGGGTGAAACCGCCGTCCGCAACTACAAGAAGGGCCAGGAAGTCGAAGCCATCGTGCTGGCCGTGGACGTCGAGCGCGAGCGCATCTCGCTGGGCATCAAGCAGCTGGACGGCGACCCGTTCTCGACCTTCGTGTCGGTGAACGACCGCGGCATGACCGTGACCGGCAAGGTCAAGACCGTCGACGCGCGTGGCGCCGAGATCGATCTGGGCGAGGACGTCACCGGCTACCTGCGCGCTTCGGAAATCGCCCGCGACCGCGTGGAAGATGCCCGCAACGTGCTGAAGGAAGGCGACGAAGTCTCGGCCGTGATCATCAACGTCGACCGCAAGTCGCGCAGCATCCAGCTGTCGATCAAGGCCAAGGACAACGCCGACGAACAGCAAGCCATGCAGCGCCTGTCGCAGTCGAACGAGCGTGAGAACGCCGGCACGACGAGCCTGGGCGCCCTGCTGCGCGCCAAGCTGGACAACCAGAACAACGGCTGATCCCTCGCGGGACCTGGGCGCCACGCGCAGCGTGGTGTCCGGGGCTCAAGAGAATCCCTTGTTCTGGTCGGCGGCGGGCTGAGTTAGCCTGACCGCCGCAGACACGCCCAACCGACGCTCAAGCGCTTCGACAGGCTCGCTCCGCAGCGAGCCTGTTTTTTCTTCAGATGCTGACGACCATGACCCGATCCGACCTGGTGGCCCACTTGTCCGAGCGCTTCGGCCAGCTCACGCAGCGAGACACCGAGTTCGCGGTCAAGACCATCCTGGACGCGATGTCCGACGCGCTGGCCCGCGGCCACCGCATCGAGATCCGCGGTTTCGGCAGCTTCTCGATCAACCGCCGCCCGCCACGCATGGGCCGCAACCCGCGCAGCGGCGAGCAGGTGCTGATCCCCGAGAAGCTGGTGCCGCACTTCAAGCCGGGCAAGGCCCTGCGCGAAGCCGTCGACGCGCAGCTGCCCGTCACCGACGAGGACCAGCAGGCCGCCTGAGCCCCTCGCCCCAAGGCAGGAGCGCCGCGCATCGCGGCGCTTTTTTTTCGCCCGTTGGAGGGTGTCCCGCCCCTGACGGGGGACTCGCCCTGCCGAACGTCATGCACCGGGCTTGGCGATCCTCGCACGCGCCTAGAATCGCCCCCCATGCGAATCCTGGTCTGGCTCTTCCGCGCCTTCCTGTTCTTCTGCCTGTTCGCCTTCGCGCTGAACAACAGCCAGGAGATCGTCGTGCACTGGTTCTTCGGCCAGGCATGGCGTGCTCCGCTGGTAATCGTGGTGCTGCTGACCTTCGGGCTGGGCTGCGCCTTCGGTGTGCTGGCGATGATTCCGGCCTGGTGGCGCCACAAGCGCGCCGCCGCGCGCTCGCTCCCTCCGGCGGACGACCTGCCGCCTTCGGCGGCGACCGTCTCCGCCAACGACCCCAAGATCCCCGATGGAATTTGATCTGAGCTGGCTGCTGATCGGCGTCCCCCTGGTCTTCGGCCTGGGCTGGCTCGCCTCCAAGCTGGACTCGCGCCAGTGGAAGCGTGAACAGCGCGACGCCCCGCGCGCCTACTTCAAGGGGCTGAACCTCCTGCTCAACGAGCAGCAGGACAAGGCCATCGACGCCTTCATCGAGGCGGTGCAGGCCGATCCCGACACCTCCGAGCTGCACTTCGCGTTGGGCAACCTGTTCCGGCGCCGCGGCGAATACGAACGCGCCGTGCGGGTGCACCAGCACCTGCTCTCGCGCGGCGACCTGCCCAAGTCCGAACGTGACCGCGCGCAGTACGCGCTGGCCCAGGACTTCTTCAAGGCCGGCCTGTTCGACCGCGCCGAGACCGCCTACGAGGCCCTCAAGGGCACCGCCTTCGACCACGAGGCGGCGCTGGCGCTGCTGTCGCTGTACGAGCGCTCGCGCGAATGGGCCAAGGCGGCGGAGGTCTCCGAGCAGCTCGAGGCCGCGGGCACCGGCAGCTTCGCCAGCCGCATCGCCAACTACTGGTGCGAACTGGCCCTGGAGGCGCAGGCCCGCCAGGACGTGACGGAGGCCCGCCGCTGGCTGGACCAGGCCCGCGCCCGCGCGCCGCAGTCGGCCCGCGCCTACGTGCTGCTGGGCCAGATGCTCGCGCGCCAGGGCGACCAGACCGGCGCGATGGCGCTGTACGCCGAGCTGCTGAGAGCCAATCCCGACGCCTTCAACCTGGTCGCGCGCGACTACGCCCAGGCGGCGCAATCCACCGGCACCGCCGCGCAGGCGCTGGCGCTGATCGAGGCCCAGTACCGCCGCCATCCGAGCATGGCGCTGCTGCAGGCGATCGCGCTGCTCGAACCAGCGCCCGAGGCGCAGCGCCGTCGCCTGGCCGAGCACCTGCGGGTCGAGCCGGCGCTGTCCGCCGCGACGCAGCTGCTGCAGCAGAGCCAGGCGCGCCAGCAGCCGCTGGACGACGACGAGGCCCAGCTCGTCGGCGCCGCGCTGCAGCGCGCGGTGCGGCCGCTGCAGCGCTACCGCTGCGCCGCGTGCGGCTTCGAGTCGCAGCACTATTTCTGGCAATGCCCCGGCTGCCTCAGCTGGGACAGCTACCCGCCCCGTCACGTCGAAGAGCTCTGAGCCCGATGACCACACCGATGAGCTCCCCCGCGACCACCCCGCCGCCTGCCGCGGCCCCGGGCGGCGACCGCGTCATCCTCTGCATGAAGTGGGGCACCAAGTACGGTCCCGAGTACGTCAACCGCCTGTACGCGATGGTGCGCCGGCACCTGCGCGGCGACTTCCGCTTCGTCTGCCTGACCGATCGCACCGACGGCATCCGGCCGGAGGTCGAGTGCCGGCCCATCCCGCCGCTGGACCTGCCGCCCGGCAGTCCGGAACGCGGGTGGACCAAGCTGACCACCTTCAGCGATGACCTGGTCGCCCAGTACGGCCTGAGCGGCACCGCCCTCTTCCTCGACCTGGACGTGGTGATCGTCGACGACATCACGCCCTTCTTCGAGGTGCCCGGCGAGTTCCTGATCATTCACGACTGGAAGCGCCCCTGGCGCATCACCGGCAACTCGTCGGTCTACCGCTTCACCCTGGGCGCTCATCCGGAGGTGCTGGCGACCTTCCGTCGCGACTTCGATGCGATCCGCGCGAAGTTCCGCAACGAACAGGCCTACCTCTCGGACGAGATGCACAAGAAGGGCCTGCTGAGCTATTGGGACGCGGACTGGTGCGCGAGCTTCAAGTACCACAGCATCCCGCGCTGGCCGATGAACTACTTCCGGGCGCCGTTCATCCCGGACGGCGCGCGGATCCTGATCTTCCACGGCGTCATGAATCCGCCCGACGCGCTGGCCGGCCGCAGCAACGGCAACTGGCGGCGCCCGAAACCCGCGGCGTGGATCGCCGACCACTGGCATGAGTGAGGCGCCGATGAGCAGCCCATCCGACCTGTCGTCCCCGGGCGTCAACGAGGACGCCGGCACCACCGCGCCGTGGCTGTCGGTGCTGATTCCCGTCCACAACGTCAAGGACTACCTGCGCGAGTGCCTGGATTCAGTGCTGGCCCAGGCCGACGACGGCGTCGAGGTGCTGATGGTGGACGACTGCTCCACCGACGGCTCCGACGCGCTGGTGCGCGAACTGGTGGCGGCGCACGCGTCCGGGCCGGTGCGCGTGCGGGGGCTGTTCCACGCGCAGAACCAGGGGCTCTCCGGCGCGCGCAACACGACGCTGCAGGCGGCGCGCGGGGACTACGTCTGGTTCCTGGACTCCGACGACTACCTGATGCCCGGCGCCATCCCGCGCCTGCGCGCGGTGGTCCGGGAGCACGCGCCGGCGCTGGTGCTGTGCGACTTCTTCATGCTGCGCGAGCGGGTCAAGCTCAAGCACAAGCTGCGCGGCGAGATGCACCGGCGCACCTTCTTCGGCCCGGAGCGCCAGCTGCTGCGCGACCCGTCGCGGCTGCTGCGCGGCCTCTTCGAGGCCGGCCAGATGCACAGCTGGTCCAAGATCGCGCGCCGCAGCCTCTGGGGCGAGCAGCTGCGATTCCCGGTCGGCCGCTACTTCGAGGACATGGCCACCACGCCCTTCCTGGCGCTGCTGGCCGACACCGCGTGGTACGAGCCCGCGGTCTGGGTCGCCTACCGCCAGCGCCAGGGCTCGATCCTGGCCACCCCCAACCTCACCAAGGCCGAGCACCTGGCCCACGCGCTCGCCAACCTGCGCGACGCGGCGGTCGGCAAGGGGCTGGACGACGACGCCCTGTTCGCCTGGGCCCACTTTGCCGCGCGCAACTTCATCGGCGCCTCGCGCATGGCGGACAAGGCGCTGCCCGAGGGCTGCACCAGCGCGGTCGCCATGTTCCGGCAGGCCTTCGAGGAAGCGTCGCCGATCGCGCTGCGCGAGCTCGACCGGGCCTACAAGCGGCGCGGCTGGTTCGTCCGCGCGCTGCGCCTGCGCTACTGGCTGCGCCGCGCCGAAGGGCCGCGCACCGCCGCGGCGACCTGAACCGCCGCGTCGGGAGCAGCTCCGCCCGCAGGCCTCGCGGCACGCCTCACAGCGACAGCAGCAGCGCCTCGTAGCGACGCATCATCAGATCGACCCCGTGCTCCTCGATGGCGCGCGCCCGCGCGGCAGCGCCCAGGCGGCCGGCCAGTTCCGGGTCCCGCAGCAGGCGTTCCAGCGCGTCGGCAAGCGCGACCGGGTCCGCCTCGGGCACCAGCAACCCGGTGCGTCCTTCCTCCAGCACGCCTTCCACACCGGGCACCAGGGAGGCCACGCAGGCGCACCCCGCTGCCATCGCTTCCAGCAGCGCCAGCGGCATGCCCTCCCAGTGGGTCGACAGCACGAAGATCCGCTGGCTCATCAGCAGGCCCGGGACATCGCCGTGATGGCCGAGGAAGCGCACCTGTCCGTCCAGGCCCAGTCGGCGGGTCAGCCGCTCGGTGGCGCGTCGATAGGAGGCCTTGCCGCCGCCGGCGAGCTGCAGCACCGGCTGCAGGCCGCGCTCGCGCAGCACGGCGAGCGCGCGGATCAGCGTCTGCGGATCCTTCTGACGGGCGAAGCGGGCCGACATCACGATGCCGGGTTCGCGACCGCTGGCCGGATGGGCGTCCGCGGCGGCGAAGCGCTCGAGGCGGATGCCGTTCGGGATGGCGACGGTCTTCTCTTCCGGCATGCCCAGTTCAACGAGGCGTCGACGCACGCCTTCCGACACCCCGACCAGGCGCGCGCTCACGGCGCTGAGACGGCGCGCCTGCGCGCGTCGGCAGGGGGTGTAGCGCTCGCGCGAGTTGTGCTCGACCTGCACCAGGGCCGGCACGCCGGCCAGGCGCCCGGCACGGCGGCCGAGCAGGTGTTCGGGGAAGCCGTGCGCCACCACGACATCGGGCCGCAGGCGTTCGCACAGGCGACGCAGGGCCCAGACGGTGACCAGATGGGCCCAGCCCGGCACGAGGTAGACGGGCAGCCCCTGGTCGCGCAGGGCCTGGATGCGGTCGAGCTTGGTGGGGTTCTCGGTGCGCTGCTTGCGACGCAGCACGAGGATGGGTTCGATGCGCTCGCTGTGCAGCTGCGCCAGGCACAGGTCGACGGCCACCTGCGTGGCGCCCGAGAAGCCGCCGGTGACGAAGTGCAGCACGCGGCGGCGTGAGGGCGTTGCCGTCGTGCTCGGGGAGGAAGGGAGCATCGCGGCAGTGTATCGGCGCACGTTCGGTTACCGACCCGCAAGTCCCACAGCCACTCCACCACCGACACGGTGATGAGCCCCGTGGCAGGTGGTGGTGTGGCGGGAACGGCTTGTGCTGGAGCCCGGCGGCGGAGCCGGTGCCCCTTGGAGCGAA
>NZ_JBQEOF010000006.1:185609-240229 GCF_052044995.1 Roseateles sp. 22389 | reverse complement strand
CGGGGCAGTCCTCGGTCCAGCGTTGCCCCGCCACGCCGCCGGGCGGGGCAGTCCTCGATCCAGAGTGAATTCCGAGCGTTGCGCAGGAGAGCGAGAATCCCGCCCCAAAACTGGGTTGTTCCGAGTCCCTTCCCCGCCGGGCGCGGCCACAATCCGCGCATATCCAGAAGCAGGAGACGGCCGCCAGGCCGAACCATGAAGACTGATTACCTCATCGTCGGCGCCGGCTTCGCCGGTTCGGTTTGCGCGCGCGTACTGGCCGATGCTGGCAAGACCGTCCACCTGATCGACAAGCGGCCGCACATTGGCGGCAATGCCTACGACGAACGCGATGCCCACGGCGTGCTGATCCACCCGTACGGTCCGCACATTTTTCACACGAACGCGAAGAAGGTCTTCGAGTTCCTGTCCCGTTTCACCACCTGGCGCTTCTACGAGCACCGGGTGCTGGCGAAGGTCGGCGAGCAGCTGCTGCCGATCCCGATCAACCGCACGACGATCAACCAGCTCTACGGCCTGTCGCTGACCGAGGACGAGGTGCAGGGCTACCTGGAGACGGTGCGCGAGCCGCGCGACCCGATCCAGACCAGCGAGGACGTGGTGCTGAACAGTGTCGGCCGCGACCTGTGCGACAAGTTCTTCCGGGGCTACACGAAGAAGCAGTGGGGGCTGGACCTCTCGCAGCTCTCGGCCGGCGTGGCGGCGCGCATCCCGACGCGCAGCAACGATGACGACCGCTACTTCGGCGACACCTTCCAGTTCATGCCGGCGGATGGTTACACCGCGATGTTCGAGCGCCTGCTGGATCATCCCGCCATCACGGTCCGCACCGGCGTGGACTTCCAGGATGTTCGCGGCGACTTCCCCGGCGCGCACATCATCTACACCGGCCCGATCGATGCATTTTTCGATCACTGCCACGGCCCGCTGCCCTACCGCAGCCTGCGCTTCGACCATGAGCACCTGCCCACCACCGCGCAGGTGCAGCCGGTGGGCACGGTCAACTATCCCAACGACCACGATTACACCCGGATCACGGAGTTCAAGCATCTGACCGGCGAGACGCATGCCGGCACGTCGATCGTGCGCGAGTACCCGCAGGCCGAGGGCGACCCGTACTACCCGGTGCCGCGGCCCGAGAACGAGGCGCTCTACAAGCGCTACGCCGAGATGGCGGACAAGGCCGAGGGCGTCACCTTCGTTGGCCGCCTGGCGCAGTATCGCTACTACAACATGGACCAGATCGTCGCCGCCGCGCTGAAGACGGCGCAGGACCTGCTGGAACCGCCGCAGGCCTGAAGACGGATGAGCTTGTATTCCGAAGACCGGCCGCGCGACGCGGTCCGGCGTCCCCTCGTGCTGGTGTCCTGGGATGGCGTCAGCCTGCCGCTGGGCCTGGTGCACCTGGACGCCACACCCGAGTTCGACTGGGTCCTGTTCGACTACACCGGCCGCCAGGCGCCGGGCCCGCGTGAGTTGCGCGGGCAGGCGGTCACCGTGCTCGCCGCGGCGACCGAGTGCAAGGGGGAGATCTTCAAGCACCTCGCCGACCATCTGGCCGCCACCATCGCCGACGTCGAACCCAATGTCGGGAATGGCCCCTGGCCCGAGTACGTGGGCATCATCGACGATGACATCCTGCTCTCGGTCGCGCAGATCAACACCGCGCTGCACCTGGGCCGGTGCGAGCGGCTGGACGTGTTCTCGCCCTCGCTGAGCCACGACAGCCCCTACTCCCATCACTGGATGCGGCATCAGCCGCACCGCATCTACCGCGAGGTGGATTGGGTCGAGGTGATGATGCCGTTCTACCGCGGCGATCTGTTCATGGCCGCGCGCGCGCATTACCAGGACAACATCTCGTCCTGGGGGCTGGACCGCTTCATGATCCCGACGCTCCAGCAACTGCGCGGCCAGACGCGCACCGCGTTGCTGGACGCGGTGATGGCCAGCCATCGCCGCCCGGTGACCAGCGGGGGGAAGGTGTACCGCAACGGCCGCACCGCCTGGGAGGAACGGCAGATCCTGCGTCAGGCCAGCCTGGACCTGATCGCCCGCGAAGCCCCCCAGTTGGTGGACACCGCCTGGTACCACCGCAGCTTCGTGCGCCGGGAGACCCCCAACAAGTGGGTGCGGTGGAAGCGCCGCATCGCCCGGGTGGTGGCGGACTGGCTCGACGACTGCCGCTGAGCCCCCCTCGCGGCCGCGCCGGCCCGATCGGGGCGGCCCGGGACGACCCGGCACTCCGGCACAATCGCCGCTTCCTCCTTCGATCCCCTTGGCCTGAGCCGGTGCCTCGCACCCGGCGCCGGCCTGCGCCATGACCGATCAAGCCTCCGCCAAAGACACCGAACCGCTCGGCCCCACCGCGAGCCGCCTCTGGCGCTTCATGAAGCCGCACCGCTGGGGCCTGCTGCTGTCGGTCATCGCCTTCGTCCTGGTGGCGTCGACCGAGCCGCTGATCCCCAAGCTGCTGGGCTACGCGCTCGGCGAGGGTTTCAACGCCAAGTCCACGAACGTCGCCGGTTTCTCGATCCCGGGCGGCGCGCCGGCCGCGTCCGCGCCGGCGGTGGCGCCTGCCGCTTCGACCACCGCGGCCGCATCGATCGCATCGTCGGCCGGCGTGGTCGCGCCGTCCGCGTCCGCGGCGTCGTCGCCGTCCCGCCCCTCGCTGGCCGAGGTCAACCAGAACTACAGCTTCCCGATCTGGATGGTGCCCATCGTGCTGATCGGCCTGTTCGCCGTCCGCGGGCTGTTCACCTTCTGCGGCCAGTACATGCTGAACTGGACGATCTCGCGCACGGTGATGGACATCCGCACCGCGCTGCTGCAGGTGCTGCTGCGCGCGGACGCGCGCGTCTACACCAGCCTTCAACCCGCCACCGCGGTCACCAAGGTCGTCAACGATCCGCAGCATGTCGTCACCCTGATCGCCGGCGCGCTGATCACCATCCTGCGCGACGGCCTGCCGGCGCTGGCGCTGATGGGATTCCTGTTCTTCATCAACTGGAAGCTGACGCTGCTCTCGCTCATCACCGTGCCGGGTCTGGCCTTCGTGGTGCGCAAGGTCAACCGGCGCGTGCGGCGTATGGGCAGCTGGGCCTATGACGCGCAGCTGCGGCTGGTCTCGGTGATCGAGGACGTCACCCGCGCCTGGCGCGTGGTGCGCAGCTTCGACGCGGCCGACTACGAGCGCCGCCGCTTTGCCGAGCGCGCCCGCGAGGTGCAGCGCAGCACGCTGAAGACGGCGGCCTCCAACGCCATGGCGCAGCCGCTGTCGCAGCTGATGGCCAGCGTCGGCATCTCGATCATCGTCAGCCTGGCGCTGTACCAGTCGCGGGTGAACGGCACCGGCGTGGGCGAGTTTGCGTCCTTCGTCGCCGCGCTGCTCTTCATGAGCTCGCGGCTGCGCCACCTCAGCGACGTGATGCAGCCCATCACCAACGCGCTGGTCGTGGCACGCGGCTGCATGGGCCTGCTGGACACGCCGCCCGAGCCCGACACCGGCACCCGCGAGCTGCGCGACGTGCGCGGCGACATCGCGCTGCAGCAGGTCACGCTGCGTTATCCCGGCGCCAACCGCGACGCGCTCGCGGCCATGGACCTGCACATCCCGGCCGGCCGCACGACGGCGCTGGTCGGCAGCTCGGGCGCGGGCAAGAGCTCGGTGGTGAACCTGCTGCTGGGCTTCGAGCGTCCGGACAGCGGCCGCATCCTGCTGGACGACGTGCCGATCGACGAGCTGACCAAAGCCAACCTGCGGCGCCAGTTCGCGGTGGTGTCGCAGGACATCGTGCTGTTCGACCTCTCCATCGCGGACAACATCGCCTACGCGCAGGAGCGCGACGACGCCAAGCTCGAGCAGGTGCTGCGCGCGGCGGCGCTGTGGGACTTCGTCCAGTCGCTGCCTGAGGGACTGGACACGACGGTGGGCGCCAACGGCAGCAAGCTGTCGGGCGGCCAGAGACAGCGCCTGGCGATCGCGCGGGCGCTCTACAAGGACGCGCCGGTGTGGATCTTCGACGAGGCGACCTCCGCGCTCGACACCGAGAGCGAGCGCGCCGTGCAGCAGGCGCTGGAGCAGTGGCAGGGTCGCAAGACGCTGATCGTGATCGCGCATCGGCTGTCGACGATCCGCCGCGCCGATTGCATCCAGGTGCTGGCCGACGGCCAGGTGGTCGAGTCCGGCGACCACGACGCGCTGATGGCCCGGGACGGCGTCTACGCCGGCATGGTGAAGGTGCAGCACTGAAGGCTGCGGGGCCTGCCTGTTTCACTGCTTGTCGGCCTTGACACAAAGACGATAAGCGCCGGACAAGACGCCTCGATCCAATGCGGGTCATCCACTTCCGGAGCCCCGCATGCAGCCTCATCGCCACACTCTCGCCCACGACCACTCGCACTCGCACGAGCACGAGGGCGGCCACGACCATGACCAGGGCCTGGCGCACGACCTCGCCGTGCTGCAGCAGCGCCGCCGCGCCCTGGGCCTGCTGGCCGGCCTCGCCGGGATCGGCGGCCTGTCGCTGATCGGATGCGGCGGGGGCGGCTCCGACGCCGGCACCAGCACCGTGAGCACGGGCAGCACCGGATCCACGGGCTCCACCGGATCGACGGGCAGCACGGGCAGCACCGGCACCACCGGCAGCTGCTCGGTCATCCCGGAGGAGACCGCCGGCCCCTACCCCGGCGACGGCTCCAACAGCAACGGCAGCGGCGTGACCAACGCGCTGGCGCTCAGCGGCATCGTGCGCAGCGACATCCGCAGCAGCATCGGCACCGCCAGCGGCACGGCCGGCGGCGTGCCGCTGACGCTGACGATCGACCTGGTCAACACCAACAGCAGCTGCGCCGACCTCTCGGGCTACGCGATCTACCTGTGGCACTGCGACCGCGAGGGCCGCTACTCGCTGTACAGCGCGAGCATCGTCAACGAGAACTACCTGCGCGGCGTGCAAAGCACCGGCAGCGACGGCACGGTCACCTTCACGACCATCTTCCCTGGCTGCTACGACGGCCGCATGCCCCACATGCATTTCGAGGTCTATCCGAGCGCCAGCGCGGCCACCTCCTACGCAAACAAGATCAAGACCTCGCAGATCGCGTTCCCCACCGACGTCTGCACGACGGTCTACAGCACCGCGTCCGGCTACAGCAGCAGCCTGACCAACTTCAACCGGATCAGCTTCTCGACGGACAACGTCTTCAGCGACGGCTACACGACGCAGCTGGCCACGCTGAGCGGCGACGTCACCAACGGCTACACCGCGACGCTGACGGTGGGGATCTCGGTCTGACGGCGCGGCCCATGCAGCTCCCCGCCGACGACGGGACGCGCGGTGTATCGTCCGTGGCTCAGGCCGGCATGCCGCCGGCCGCGGTCGTGGAGGCGCGCATGACGCGGTGTCTGGTGGTCGACGACGACGCGGAGATCCGTCGCTCGCTCGACGCGTACTTGCAGAAGTTCAGCGTGACGGTGAGCGCCGCGGCCGACGGCCGCGAGATGCGCCGGCTGATGGCCATGCAGGTCTTCGACGTCGTCGTGCTGGACCTGATGCTGCCGGACGAGAACGGCCTGACGCTGTGCCAATGGATCCAGCAGCACCACCCGTCGGTGCCGGTGATCATGCTGACGGCGCATGGCGACCCCATCAGCCGCGTGCTCGGGCTGGAGATGGGCGCGGACGACTATCTCGCCAAACCCTTCGAGCCCCGCGAGCTGGTGGCCCGCATCCATGCGATCCGGCGCCGCGCGCGTCGCGGCGACCACGAGGCGCAGACGCGCCGCGAGTTCCGCTTCGAGGGCTGGGCCTTCGACCGGCTGCTGCGCCAGCTGGTGTCGCCGCAGCAGGTGGTGGTGCCGCTGTCCAGCGCGGAGTTCCGCATGCTGAGCGCGCTGGTCGAGCGTCCCGGCCGGGTGCTCAGCCGCGAGCAGCTGATCGAGCTGACGCGCGCGCCCGGCGTGGAGGTCAACGACCGCAGCGTGGACCTGACGATCTCCCGGCTGCGCCAGAAGCTGGGCGACTCGCCCAAGGAGCCGCGCCTGATCCGCACGATGCGGGGCGAGGGTTATCTCTTCGACGCCCAGGTGCAGGCTTGAACGGGCCGACGCGCGGGCAGCGATGGTTCGCCGCATGGCGAGAGCAGCTGGGGCGCGCTTTCGGCGACACCCTGGCGCGGCGGATCTTCCTGCTGCTGTGGGTCACGCTGGTGGCGGCGCAGGCGCTGGCCATCGGCGTGGTGACTTGGTCGCGCGGCGAGTTCGCCGCCGCGCGCGTGCCCGGGGCGCCGTCGCTGCCGCCGCTGCCCGGTCTGATGCGCGAGCCGCCGCACCCGTCCGGACCGCAGGGTCCGCAGGGTCCGCAGGGTCCGCAGGGTCCGCAGGGACCACAGGATCCGCGATCCGAGCCACCGCCGGAGGACCCGGGACACGACGTGCCGCTGCCCGGCGACCTCCCAATGCCGTCACGCGACGAATTCCATGGCTTCCCGCCGCCGCCATCGGCGCAGCCCCAGGCGCAGGCGCCGCCGTGGCGCGGTGCGTTCCGCGCGCTGACCGGCTGGGAGCTGACGCTGGATTACGGCATCCGCCTGCTGGTCACGGGCCTGGCGGCCTGGATCGCGTCGCGCTGGCTGGCGCGGCCGATGCGGGACCTGGTCCGAGCCTCGCAGGCGCTGGGCCAGTCACTGCACAAGCAGGAGCCGCTGCCGCTGCTCGATGAGCGACGCGGCACGCTCGAGGTCCGCGAAAGCGCGCAGGTCTTCAACGCGATGGCGCGGCAGCTGCGGCGCCAGTTCAACGAGCGCGGCCTGATGGTGGCGGCGATCTCGCACGACCTGCGCACGCCGCTGACGCGGCTGCGGATGCGGCTGGAGACGCTGGACATCGAGGAGCTGCAGCGCCAGCGCTCGGTGGAGGACATCCGCGAGATGAATGCGCTGGTGGACGCGGTGATGGAGCTGTTCCGCGGCGACGGTCCCGGCGCGGCCGAGCCGCTGCAGGACGTGGACCTGGGCGCGCTGGCGCAGGCGCTGACGGACGACCTGGTCGAGCAGGCGATGCCGGTGAGTTTCGAGGGCGGTGACGCGCAGGTGCTGGCCAAGGGCCAGCCGATGGCGCTGCGGCGGGTGCTGGGCAACCTGATCGGCAACGCGGTGCGCTACGGCGGCCGCGCCGAGGTCCAGGTGGGTCGCGACGCGCAAGGGCCGTGGCTGCGCGTGACGGATGCGGGGCCGGGCATCCCGGCCGACCAGCTGGAAGCGGTGTTCGAGCCTTTCTACCGGCTGGAGGACTCGCGCAACCGCCACACGGGCGGCGCGGGGCTGGGGCTCTACATCGCGCGTGAATTGACGCTGCGGCAGCGCGGCTCGCTGGTGCTGAGCAACCGGCCCGAGGGTGGGTTGACAGCGGAGTTGCGGTTGACCGCCTGACGCGAACGAGGGACAGCCGCAGTCCCTGGCTCATCCCCAAGGTTGCGGACGGCTCGGAATCAACCCGGATGCCGGCGGGCAAGCGGCGCGGGACATTGGCGGTACGAGCCAATGGGAGGCCGCCATGACCGCAGCAGCACCGCCCCCGCCCGAAGCACCGCCCCCGGTGCCAGACGGGTCCGAACGCCAGACGCTGGCACAGCCATGGCCGCGGCGCGACGACGAGGTCCTGATCGCCGAGGCCATGGCGCTGCTGCCCCCGCTGCGACCGCGTCTGCAGGCCCTGATCCGCCGGATCGAGGTCCCGCCCCCCTGGGACGACGAAGCGCAGCGGCAACGATGGAAGCAGGACCATCCCCGAGTCCCTGTCAGCTCGGACTGGGCGACTTACGAGCGGTGGCGCAAGGCGCTGATCGATGCCCGCCTGAAGTGGCTCCGCGCCTGGATCCATCGCCTGGGCGAGGATGAGGCTCCGGCAGCGCTCTGCCTGTCGGGTGGCGGCATCCGCAGCGCGACCTTCAGCCTGGGCGTGATCCAGGGGCTCGCCGCCAAAGGCGTCATGCGGGACTTCCACTACCTGTCCTCCGTTTCCGGCGGCGGGTACATCACCAGCCTGCTGTCGGCCTGGATCCGCAACGAGGCCCTGCTGCGCCAGGCCGACGCCGCCGGCATGAGCCTGGCCGACTACATGAATGCCGGCATGGGCTCCCGGGCGCCGATCCAGACCGAGGGGCCGGCGCTCAGCGATGCGCGGGCGGCGGTGCTCGACACCCTGGGCCGGGTCGGCGACGCCCAGTCGGAAGAGCCCCAACCGGTGCGGCGCCTGCGCGCCTTCAGCAGCTACCTGAGTCCGATGCGGGGCGTGTCCGCCGACTTCCTCACGCTGCTGGCGATCTACGCGCGCAACCTGACGCTCAACTGGATGGTGTGGATCCCCGCGCTGTTGGGCGTGCTGCTGTTGCCGCGCCTCTACCTCGCCTGGCTTCAGGCGGGGCTGCCGGGCGACGGCTGGCGTCAGGCCATGATGTGGGCCGCCTGGCTGCTGATCGTCTGGACCATCGCCTACATGGCGTCGGACCTGCCGGCGCCACCGCCCAAGCGCAAGCCGCGATCGCCGGTCCAGCACCTGCAGGCCGGCGCGCCGCCGGCCTCCTCCGGCGCAGCGGCCGCGCGCACGGAGGAGCGGCTCAAGGGGCCGCCCCCGGACAGGCCGGACGACACCTGGCAGATGGTGCTCCCGCTGTTCGCCGCCGCGTTGCTGCTGACCTGCCTGATCGGCTGGGAGGTCCGCGACCCCGCGGGCAGGCCCGTCTGGTCGATCTGGCTGCCGGGGTGGGCGCGCCAGGCGCTCGCCGCCGTCACGCCCGACCCCGAATGGCAGGTCACGCTGCTCGGCTTCGTGCTGGGCGCCTTCACTCAAGGCGCCGCGTCACTGCTGGGCGGACTCGTGCTGCGCAAGGCGCGGGCGCGGGAGCCGGGGACGCGTCCGGCGGATGGCTGGGCCTTCATCGCCGTCACCGTCGCGGGCGGCGGCACCGGCGCGGCGCTGTATTGGGTCATCCGCTGGCTGATCACCTTCTCCCCGCCGCCCGAGGCGCTGCCGTGGCAACCCGTCGAGATCGGCCTGGCCCCGCACGACCTGCGTCTGCTGGCGCTCTGGGGCGTGCCGCTGTTGATGACCCTGTTCTGGGTGGGCGTCACCGTCTATGCCGGATGGCGGCGCCCCGTCGGCCTGGAGGATGAACGCGAGTGGTGGGCGCGTGCCGCGGCGCGCTGGATGTTGCCGTCCGCCTGCTGGATCCTCGGCGTCGGACTCGTGTTCTACCTGCCCAGCCAGATGCTCGCGCTGTTCAAGCTGCAGGGCGGACAGGCGGCGGCCTTCGGCGCCGGGACGGGGGTGCTCGGGCTGTTGCTCGCGACCATCGGGTTCATCAGCAAACAAGGGCCCGCCTGGCGCCAGAAGGCCGAGTCGTTCGCCGACAAGACCGGCATGCGCATCGCCGACCTGCTCTCCATCGTCTTCATCGTGCTGTTCCTGACCGGCCTGTCGTACGCGATCACGGCCATGATGCGACTGCATGAGCCCTACCTGAAGGCGCAAGAGGCGCGGCTCGGCGTCGATGTGCAGGCGCCCGCCTTCTCGCGCATGGTCTGCGCGAAGCTCAAGGCGCAGGATCCCGAGACACGTTTCAGCCTGGGCTCAAGCTGCCGGCCGCTCGACTGCGGCCACGCCGGCAAGCGCTGCGCCCCCTGGACGGACGAAGCCGCCCACTTCTACACCGCCTCCCTCCTGACGACGATCGACCCGCTGCCGCTCGTCGGGGCGCTGCTCGTGGCCGCCCTCCTGGCGCTCGGCACGTCCTACCGCATCGGCGTCAACGCGTTCTCGCTTCACAGCCTCTACGGCAACCGGCTCGTGCGGGCCTACCTGGCGGCCAGCCGTCGCGACGAGGATCGCCGGCCTCACTGGTTCACCGGTTTCGATCCGCAGGACAACCTGCCCATCCACGAAACCTGGCCCGAGAAGCATGCCGAGCGGGACGCCCGCCCGCGGCTGATGCACATCGTCAACGTGGCCCTGAACCTCGTGAAGCCGACGGGCAGTCGCCTGGAGTGGCAGGACCGCAAAGCCGTCGCCTTCACCATCTCCCCGCTCTACTCGGGCAGCAGGACCACCGGCTACATCCCGTCCAAGCACTACCTCCAGACGCCTCACATCGACGGCATCAGCCTGGGATGCGCGATGACCGTCTCGGGCGCGGCGGCGTCGCCGAACATGGGCTATCACAGCTCGGTGCCGCTCGCGCTCGTGATGACGCTGTTCAATGTCCGGCTGGGCATCTGGTCCCCCAACCCGATGCGCGCGAGTTCCCCGAAGTGGCCCCAGGAACGTTCGGAACCGGCGCTGGGCCTGTCGACGATGATCGATGAGGCCTGGGGCAACACTTCCGCCGAGACGGCCTTCGTCAACCTGTCGGACGGCGGGCATTTCGACAACACCGGCCTGTACGAGATGGTGCGGCGCCGGGTCCGTCACATCGTCGTCGTGGATGCCGGCGCGGACCCCGACTACCAATACGACGACCTGCTCTCGACGGTCCGCCGCATCCGCATCGACCTGGGCATCGGCATCGAGTTCACCACCAACATGCCGGGGCCGCTGGAGCGGCAACGGTCCGGCGCGGCGGTGGCGCGGGCGCGGATCCGATATGGCCAGGCCGATGCGGCCGCGCCGGACGGCACGCTGCTGCTGATCAAGCCCGCGCTGGTGCACGACGATCCGCGCGGTCCATGGTTGCCGCTCGATGTCCGTCGCTATGCCGAGGAGAGCCGGCGCGGCAACCAGCGCTTTCCGCAGCAACCGACCTCGGACCAGTTCTTCGACGAGTCCCAGTTCGAGAGCTATCGCATGCTGGGCTTGCACACCGTGCTGGCGGCGTACGGTCCGCCCCCCGGATCGGCCGCACCCGGCACCGCTGGATCGCCGCTTCCGGGCTTCGGGGGATTGTCGCGGGCCATCGAATCGGTCGCCGTGGCGCCGCCCGCGCCACCGCGCCCGGAAGGAGAAGGCGGAAAACCGGCCCAGGCGGGGGAATCGGCGCTGAGCAAGTTGCTCGGCAGTCTCAGCGACAACGCGCAGATGGTGGCCGCCGGCACGCTGGTGAGCGTCGTCACGGTCACTGGCGTCTCGTCGGTCGGGTCGTCCGCGCCGCCCGCCGCCCCGCCTCCGGCGCCGCCGCCGGCGACAACGGTCGCGCCTCCGACGCCGCCGGCGGGGAACGGCGACGTCAACCTCTCCCTGGCGGAATTCGCCTCGCAGATCAGGAACGCCTCCAGTTCGGCCCAGACCTTCACGCTCGAGGTGGTCGCTGCCGCTTCCGCGGCCAGCGGCGTCGGTCGACGAGACGGCACGCTGACCGTCAAGCTCGACGCCGCCGACGTCGAGCGGCTGAAGCAGGCCGCCAACGCCAGCGCTGCCGCCGCGACCAGCGCGAGCTCGGCCGCCACTCGCGCCGACACCGCCGCGACGCAGGCCGCTTCGGCAGCGGACAGCGCGGCCACGGCCAGCAAGACGATGAGCGGCATGGCCACTGACATCGCCGCCATCAGGCGCAGCGTCACGCAGGTGCCACCACGATCCAACGTGCGCGGCGGCGAAGGAGCCCGGCCATGATGCGGCCGTCCGCGGCGATGAGAGCGCTCGGAGTCTGGATGACGGCGTGCCTGGTCGGCTGCGCGCCGATGCCCAAGCTCAGCGCCAACTGGTACACGGTCGTCGACCCCGAACCGGATCCGGCACGCCAGGCAGAAACCCGGCAGGACGGCTCGACCGAGATCCCGACGCGGGAGGTGACAAGCCTCCTCCTGGCGATCCTGAACCAGGAGCGCACCATCGTGACCTTGAAGGACATCGTGATCAATCCGATCGTCGACGACCAGGGGAACACCGTGGCCGGCCTGGGCCTGACGGGCCCGGATCCCATTGCCATCGAACCCGGGCAGATGCTGCTGCTGGAGATTCATCGGAACCCGCCCCGCGGGACCTCGACCGCCCTCAAGCCGGTGGCGCCGCCCTCGTCCGATCTCCCCACCTGGAAATGCGCCATTCCGACCCGCGTGCAGATGACCGCCGCGTTCGTGAAACGTTGGGACTGGGCGCATTACCGGGTGGATGAGCACCGCTCGACCCTGGAGCTGTCCAATCCGATGCCGTCGGCGTTGCCCTACGACTGGCAGCATTGCTGGAATCCGGAACGCGCGATGCGGAGCTTTCCGCCCGCGAGGCCCTGATCCCGTTCACGCCACCAGGCGCGGCGGCCCCGGCGGATTCGGCGGCATCTGCAGCGCGAAGCCGCCGGCGCGCTTGCGCATCGTCGCCGGATCGACCTGCGGCGCCTGCGCCGGCCAGTCGAAAAACTTCTGGATCTCGCTGCGCCGCGCCAGCGTGTCGGCCATGCCCAGCGTGATCAGCTCGCTGGTGTATTCCGGCTCGAAGAGCAGGTAGCTGACCAGCGCCGAGCCGCTCGCCGAAGCGCCCTCCCCCGACACGCCGATGCCTCTCAGCAACCCGCGGATCGGCGGCGGCAGCGCGCCCTGGTGCTCGGCCGCCAGGCTGTCCAGCGGCCGGCTCGGCGCGATCACCAGGGCTTCGATCGGTTTGAGCGGCGTGTTGCGCAGCGCTTCCTCCGGCAGCAGCGCCAGCGTGCTGTTGATGCGCTTGAGCCGTTCGATGTCCACGGCCAGCGCGTCCAGGAAGATGTTGGACAGCGCATGCCCGGCGATCTGCGCCAGGCTCGGATGCCCGGTCGGCGTCGGGCCGTGCTGGCCTTCGCCACCGGCCTCGTGCATGCGGCCGGCCCCGATCACCAGCACCTTCTCCGCGCCCAGGTGCACGGCCGGCGAGATCGGCGCCGTCTGCCGCATCGAGCCGTCGCCGAACCATTCGACCGCGCCGGCCAGGTCCAGCGGCTCGGCCGGGAAGATGAACGGGATCGCCGACGACGCGACCAGGTGCTCGATCGACAGCCGCGGGATGCGCGTGGCGATGCGCTGCGTGCGCACCCAGGGCTCGCGCTGCTGGTGGGTCTGGTAGAAGGTGACGTGGTGGCCCGAGGTGTAGCTGGACCCGGTCACGGCCAGCGCGTCGATGTAGCCCTTGGCCAGCATGTCGTCCAGCCGGTCCATCTTGATCCACTGGCCGAGCAGGCCGCGCAGCGGCGTGTTGTCGAGCAGGCTGCGCGGGCGCGTGCGGCGCCAGCGGTTCAGCGCCCAGCCCAGCGACACCATCGTCAGCCACTTCGCGCCGGAGCGGATGACGCCCAGCGAGTCGGCGGCATAGACCTGGTCGACGTGGATGTTCTGCCAGATGTACATCAGGCCGTCGACGGCGGAGCAGAAGTCGTCCGCCTGGCAGGCGAGCGTGGCGGCGTTGATCGCGCCGGCGGAGGTGCCGGCGATCACCTGGAAGGGGTTGTCGCCGGTGGTGCAGGCGTCGCGCCGGAGCTGCGCGATGGCCGCGAGCACGCCGACCTGATAGGCCGCGCGAGCCCCCCCTCCCGTAAGGATGAGGCCGGTCTTGGGCTTGGCATCCTGCATGAGGCGCAGCTTACGCCGGGCAGGACGGCGGGGTGTCGCCGGTTTACCCGGCAAATGGGGGATGGCGAACAGCCGGGATCGCGAGCGATCCCGGGATCAACGACGCCGGCCGACGCGGCGCGGCTTCAGATCCGGCTTGGACGCAGCACTCATCGAGGTTTCCTCTTTGCGTGCACCGTCCGCGGAACGGTGTCCGCCATCAGCTCGGCCAATTCCTTGTCGGAGCCCAGGTTGGACAGCGTGTCGAAGGTGCCCTCCAGGCCCAAGGCCCACAGGACCATCAGGACGGAGCCGATCTGCACCGTGGGCGCGCCCCGTTCCACCGCCGACAGGGTGCTGAGGCCGATGCCCGCCTTCGCGGCCAGATCGGGTTGCGTGATCCGACGCGCCCGCCGGGCCAGTGAAATCCGTTCACCGAGATCGACCAGCGAGTCCTCGACGATGAACGGCAGGGTCTTGATACTCTTCATACAGCAAGATTTTTAGCTTAAAAATCTTGCTATAGCAACTTTTTTAACTTTCCATGGCCCAACACTGATCAGCGGCGATCAACCGCCTTCCGAGTACACGATCTCCGCCGGCTTGAGCTGCTCCAGCGCCTCGTCGCTGGGCCAGAACTTGCCCGCGCCGCCCAGGCCCAGCTCCGCCGTCGCGCCCGCGCGCTTGATCGGGATGCGCAGCTCCAGGCCCTGGCTCAGCACGCCCTGCTCCGTCTCCACCCGTTTGGCGGGCCAGCTCTTGACCAGCTCCAGCACCGTCGCCGCCGGCAGGTTGGGCGCCGTGCGCAGGTAGCGCCCGAAGCGCGCCCGCGCCGCCGCCAGGCTGAACACCTGCTGCACGTTCATCCGCAGCCCGCCCGAGAAGCGGTCGTTCTGCACCTTGCCCACCGCGATGATCAACTCGTCCTCGGCGAGCAGCTCCTTGTTGGCGTTGAGCAGCTCCTCATTCGCCACCGCCTCGATCGCATCGGTCTTGTCGTCGATCTTGAAGATCGCCACCCGGCCGCGCGACCCGTTGATCACGCGCATGTCGGACACGATGCCCGCCACCGTCGTCGGCTCGCGGCTGTCCTGCAGGTCCACGATCCGGCGCTTGACCATCTTGCGCAGCTCGGTCTCCGCCTGGTCGAA
Organism: Roseateles sp. 22389; assembly: GCF_052044995.1. Classification (NCBI taxonomy): domain Bacteria; kingdom Pseudomonadati; phylum Pseudomonadota; class Betaproteobacteria; order Burkholderiales; family Sphaerotilaceae; genus Roseateles; species Roseateles sp. 22389. The sequence continues at coordinate 225,572 of NZ_JBQEOF010000006.1, read as the reverse complement.
CAGGTGGCCCGACAGGTAGAAGCCGATCGCCGTCTTCTCCAGGCTCAGCCGCTCCTTGATGCCCCACGGCGGCACGTCGACGAACTCGGGCTCCGCCGTCGAGGAACCATGCGTGCCGTCGAAGTCGAACAGCCCCCCCTGGTTGGCGTTCTGCGCCAGGTTGTCCGCGTAGGTGTAGCCCAGCGCCACGCTGGCCAGCAGCCGCGCGCGGTCGGGATGCAGCGCATCGAAGGCGCCGGCCTTGATCAGCGCCTCCACCACCCGCTTGTTGACCGCCTTGCGGTCGACCCGCGCGCAGAAGTCGAAGAAGCTGGTGAAGGGCCCGCCCTCGGTGCGGGCGCGAACGATCGCCTCGATCGCACCGGCGCCGGTGCCCTTGATCGCCCCCAGGCTGTAGTTGATCTTGCGCGCACGCGGCGTGACGCCCGGCTTGGCGCCCTCCTTCGGCGGCGTGCGCACCGTGCCCTCGTCCGCGCCCATCGGCTCGAAACGCCCCACGCCCAGGTTGATGTTGGGCGGCTCGAACTCGATGCCGAACAGCTTGGCGTCGTTCATGAGCACCTTGAGCTTGTCCGTGTCGTCCGATTCGATCGTCATGTTCGCGGCGAAGAACTCCGCCGTGAAATGGACCTTCAGCCAGCCGGTGTGATACGCCAGCAGCGAGTACGCAGCCGCGTGCGACTTGTTGAAGCCGTAACCCGCGAACTTCTCCATCAGGTCGAAGACCTCGTCGGCCTTGTCCTGATCGATGCCCTTCTCGGCCGCGCCCTTGCGGAACAGCTCGCGGTGCATGGCCATCTCTTCGGCCTTCTTCTTGCCCATCGCGCGGCGCAGCATGTCCGCGCCGCCGAGCGAGTAGCCGCCCAGCACCTGGGCGGTCTGCATCACCTGCTCCTGGTAGACCATGATCCCGTAGGTCTCGGACAGCACCGGCTCCACCAGCGGATGCGGGTACTCGACCACCTCCTTGCCGTGCTTGCGCGCGACGAAGCTGGGGATCAGGTCCATCGGGCCCGGGCGGTACAGCGCGTTCAGCGCGATCAGGTCCTCCAGGCGCGAGGGCTTGGCGTCCTTCAGCATGCGCTGCATGCCGCTCGATTCAAACTGGAACACCGACTCGGTCAGGCCGTCGGAGAACAGCTTGTAGGTCCGCTTGTCGTCCAGCGGGATGGTCTCGAAGGCGAAGTCCTTGTGCTCGGGATAGCGCGCGACGATGAAGTCCTTGGCCAGCTCGAGGATGGTCAGCGTCGCCAAGCCCAGGAAGTCGAACTTGACCAGGCCGATGGCCTCGACGTCGTCCTTGTCGTATTGGCTCACCGCCGAGGTCGAGCCCGGCTGCTGGTACTGCGGGCAGAAGTCGGTGATCTTGCCCGGCGCGATCAGCACGCCGCCGGCGTGCATGCCGATCGAGCGCACCGTGCCCTCCACGCGCGCCGCCATCTCCAGCAGGCCGGCCACTTCCTCGTCCTGCGCCTCGCGCTCCTCGATCTCGGGCGACTCGTGGCGCGCGTAGACCATCTTGGCCTTGTCCGGGTCGAAGTCCGGCGGAAGCTTGGCCAGCGTCACCGTCTTGCCCGGGGGCGCCGGCACCAGCTTGGCGATCGAGTCCACATGGCCGAAGCCCATGCCCAGCACCCGCCCGATGTCGCGCAGCGCGCCCTTGGCCGCCATCGTGCCGAAGGTCGCGATCTGGCTCACCGCCGGCCGGCCGTACTTGTCCTTGACGTACTCGATGACGCGGTCGCGGTTGCCCTGGCAGAAGTCGATGTCGAAGTCGGGCATCGAGACCCGCTCCGGGTTCAGGAAGCGCTCGAACAGCAGGTTGTACTGCAGCGGGTCCAGGTCGGTGATCAGCAGCACGTAGGCCACCAGCGAGCCGGCGCCGGAACCCCGGCCCGGCCCCACCGGGCAGCCGTTGTTCTTCGCCCAGCGGATGAAGTCGCCCACGATGAGGAAGTAGCCGGGGAAGCCCATCTTGATGATGGTCTCGAGCTCGAACTCCAGTCGGTCGACGTAGCGCTGGCGCACCGCCTCGCGCTTGGCGGGGTCGGGGTAGAGCAGGTTCAGCCGGTCCTCCAGGCCCTCGTAGGAGAGCATGCGGAAGTACTGCTCCATCGGCATCGGCGTGCCGTCGGCCTGGATCGGCGTCGGGAAGTTGGGCAGCTGCGGCTTGCCCAGCACCAGCGTCAGGCTGCAGCGCCGGGCGATCTCCACCGTGTTGGCGATCGCGCTGGGCAGGTCGGCGAAGAGCTTCTCCATCTCCGCCTGCGACTTGAAGTGCTGGCTCGGCAGGAAGCGCTTGACCCGCTTGGGATTGGCCAGCGTCTCGCCATCGGCGATGCAGATGCGGGCCTCGTGCGCCTCGAAGTCGTCCTCGTTCAGGAACTGGATGGGATGCGTCGCCACCACCGGCAGCTTCGCCTTGGCGGCCAGCGGCACCAGCTGGCGCAGCAGGGCCTCCTGGCCGGGCAGGCCGGCGCGCTGCAGCTCGATGTAGAAGCGGCCCGGATAGATCGCGGCCAGGCGCCGCGCCCAGTCCAGGGCCTTGGCCTCGTCGCCGGCGATGAGCGCCTGGCCGACCGGTCCGAACTGCATGCCGCCCAGGCAGATCAGGCCCTCGTGGAGTTCCTGCATCCATTCCAGCTTCAACAGCGCCTGGTTGCGCTGCACGTTCTGGATCCAGGCGCGCGACAGCAGCTCGCTCAGGTTGAGGTAGCCCTGGAAGTTCTGCACCAGCAGCAGCACGCGGCTGGGCGGCTTGTCGGTGGCGTCCGGCTCCAGCCAGACCTCGGCCCCCAGCACCGGCTTGACGCCCTTCTTGCGGCAGGCGTTGTAGAACTTCACCCCGCCGAACATGTTCGCGAGGTCGGTCAGCCCCAGGGCGACCTGGCCATCCTTGGCCGCCGCGCTGGCGGCGTCGTCGATGCGCAGGGTGCCGTCGACGACGGAGTACTCGGTATGGGTGCGGAGGTGAACGAAAGCCATCGGCGGATTGTAAGAAGGCTATGCTCGCCCCCCATCGAACACACGCGCGGAGCGCCCGCAGGACCATGAGCATGACGACCAGCATGACGATGCGCCTCTCGACCAGGCCCCATTCCCGGTCCTGCGCGACCGCGCTGGCCGCGCTGGCGCTGTGCGCGCCGCTGATGGCGCTGGCCGCCACGGCCCAGCCGCCCAAGCCGGCGAAACCGTCCCGCAGCAGCGCGGACATCCTCGCCACCGCGCCGGCGTCCGTGTGGCGCGACGTCGACCCGGACAACCTGTTGGTGATGACCCTGCCGCAGGGCCAGGTGTTCATCGAACTGGCGCCGCGCTTCGCCCCCGCGCATGTGGACAACATCCGGGCGCTGGCCCGCGGCGGCTACTACGACGGGCTGGCGATCGTGCGGGTCCAGGACAACTTCGTCACCCAATGGGGCGACCCCAACGCCGATGACGAGGACACCGGCATGAAAGGCAAGGGCAAGCCCTTCCCCGCGGGGGCGAAGGCCCACCTGCCGGCGGAGTTCTCGATCCCGCTCAAGGGGGTGCCGATGACGGTGCTGCCGGACGTCGACGGCTGGGCGCCGCGGGTCGGCCAGGTGGACGGCTTCGCCGCGGCGGCGGATCCCAAGGCCGGCAAGGCCTGGCTGGCGCACTGCTACGGCAGCGTCGGCGCCGGCCGCGGCAACGCGGCCGACTCCAGCACCGGCGCGGAGCTCTATGCCGTCATCGGCCAGGCGCCGCGCGGGCTGGATCTGAACATCACGGTCGTGGGCCGCGTGCTCAAGGGCATGGAGTTCCTGTCCTCGCTGCCGCGCGGCGGCGCGGCGATGGGCTTCTACGACAAGCCCGAGCAGCGGCTGGGCATCGAGCGCGTGGCTCTGGCCGCGGCGCTGCCGGCCGAGCAGCGGCCCGCGCTGCAGGTGCTGCGCACCGACACGCCGACCTGGCAGGAGCTGCTCGACGCCCGCCGCCATCGGGGCGGCTGGTTCGTGCACAGCCCGGGCTACACCGACCTGTGCAGCGCCGCCGTCCCGGTGCGGGTCAAGCCGGCCGACGGGCCGGAGGTCAAGCTCAACGAGCCGAAGTCGCCCGAGAGTCGTCGCTGAGCGCATCCGCGCCCCCGGGGCGCGGTCGCCGGCCGCCCTACAATCGCGCGTTTTGCTGATCCTGCGCGGCCCCGCGCCGCCGCACCGGCATGAACGCTGCTGTCCCGCCTGAACCCCTGCCCGTCCTGAACATCTCCTGCTACCTGTTCGTCGCCATCGAGGCGCCGGACGCGTTGCGGGACACGCTGCACGAGCGCGCACGCACGCTCGATCTGAAGGGCACGGTGCTGATCGCCGAGGAAGGCATCAACCTGTTCCTGGCCGGGCCCGCCGAAGCGGTGCGGACCTGGGTCGGCGCGCTGCGCGCGGACCCCCGCTTCGCCGCGCTGGCGCCCAAGGAAAGCTGGAGCGACACCGTGCCGTTCCGCAAGCTGCTGGTGAAGGTCAAGCCGGAGATCATCCGGATGAACCATCCGACGATCCGCCCCGACCAGGCGCCGCGCGCGCCCGCGCTGCCGGCCGCCACGCTGCGCCGCTGGCTGGACCAGGGCCATGACGACGAGGGCCGCCCGGTGGTGACGCTGGACACGCGCAATGCCTTCGAGGTCGACGTCGGCGCCTTCGATGGCGCGATCGACTGGCGCATCGCCAAATTCAGCGAGTTCCCCGAGGCGGTCCAGGCCCACCGCGCCGAACTGGCCGGCAAGACCGTGGTCAGCTATTGCACCGGCGGCATCCGCTGCGAGAAAGCGGCCCTCTACCTCGAGCAGGACGCACGCGCGCATGGCGTCGACGCGCGGATCTACCAGCTCGAAGGCGGCATCCTGAAGTACTTCGAGGAAGTGGGCGGCGCGCATTACCACGGCGACTGCTTCGTCTTCGACGAGCGCCGCGCCGTCGACCCCGAGCTGGCGGCCTCGCCCGAATCCGTCATCGAATGAGCGATCGCCCGACCTTCGGCGCCCGGCTGATGAAGCTGCTGGGATTCGCCGTGCTGGCGACGGCGCTGCTCGCGATGGCCTTCCGCGCGCCGGACCGGCCGCTGGAAAGCCTGATCGCGCGCTGGGCGCCGCCGCCGTCGGACTTCCTCGAGCTGAAGCTGCCGGGCGGCCAGGTGCAGCTGGTCCATTTCCGCGACGAGGGTCCCCGCTCCGACACCACCCCCATCGTGCTGCTGCACGGCACCGCCGCGAGCCTGCACACCTGGGAGGGCTGGGTGAAGTCGCTGAGCGCGACGCGCCGCGTCATCACGCTCGACCTGCCGGGCTTCGGCCTGACCGGTCCTTCTCCTCTAGGCGACTACAGCGACGACGCCTATGGCTCGTTCCTGTGGTCCTTCCTCCAGCAGTTGCAGATCAGCCGCATGGTGCTCGGCGGCAACTCGATGGGGGGCGCCCTCGCGTGGCAGTACGCGGCGCGGCATCCGGAACAGGTGGCGGCGCTGGTGCTGGTCGACGCCGGCGGGCTCGATCTGCCCAGTGCCGCGGTGCCGGCGGGCTTCAGGCTGCCGGACTCGCGGCTGCTGCACTGGCTGGCCGGCGTGTTCCTGCCCCGGCCGCTGGTGGACCGCAGCGTGCGCGAGGTCTACGGCGATCCTTCCAAGGTCGATGCGGCGCTGGTGGACCGCTACTTCGAGCTGACGCTGCGCGAAGGCAACCGCGAGGCGCTGACGCAACGCCTGGCACAGCGCACGCCCGGCCGCCACGTCGAACTGCTGGCCCGCATCCAGGCGCCGACGCTGATCCTGTGGGGCGGCCGGGACCGCCTGATCCCGCTGGTGGCGGCCGCGCGCCTGCATGAGGCCATCGCGCACAGCACCGTGCAGGTCTTCCCCGGACTGGGGCATGTCCCCCAGGAGGAGGACCCCGCGTCCACCGTCCAGGCCGTTCACACGTTTTTGCACTCTCCTTAACCCTGATGGCCGCCACGCCTGCGGCATTGCAACAATCCCCCCCATTCCGGACCCGCCTCCCCCGAAGCGGGAGCGAGCCGCCCAAGAGGCGGAACCGGAAGTCCATTCCACGATTCCTGCTCAATCACAAGGAGCCTTCATGCAACGACGACAACTGATCGCCCGCGCCGCCCTGACCGCCTGCGCCCTGCTGGCCACCGCCGGTGCCGTGCACGCCCAGGCCCCTGACTGGAAGAAGATCCGCATCGGCGTCGAGGGCGCCTACCCCCCGTTCTCCGAAGTCGGCGCCGACGGCAAGCTCAAGGGCTTCGAGATCGACCTGGCCTACGCGCTGTGCGCCGAGATGAAGGCCGAGTGCACGCTGGTGCAGCAGGACTTCGACGGTCTGATCCCGGCGCTGCAGGCCCGCAAGGTGGACGCGATCATCGCCTCGGTGTCGATCACCGACGAACGCAAGAAGGTCATCGCCTTCTCCAACCCCTACTACAACACCCCGGCCCGCTTCACCGCCAAGGCCGACGCCAAGTTCGACTTCTCGCCCGCCGGCCTGAAGGGCAAGAAGATCGGCGTGCAGCGCGCGACCATCCACGAGAAGTTCGCGACCGACACCTTCAAGCAGAGCGAGATCGTCCGCTACGCCACGCAGGACCAGGCCTTCCTGGACCTGAAGTCGGGCCGCGTGGACCTGACGCTGGCCGACCTGGTCGCCGCCGACGTCGGCTTCCTGAAGACGCCCGCCGGCAAGGGCTACGCCTTCGTGGGCCCGAGCTACGACGACGTGAAGTACTTCGGCGTCGGCTCCGGCGTGGGCCTGCGCAAGGCGGACGAGAAGGTGCTGGGCAAGAAGTTCAACGACGCCATCGCCGCGGTGAAGGCCAACGGCACCTTCAAGAAGCTCAACGACAAGTACTTCGAGTACGACATCTCCGGCAAGACGGCCAAGTAAGCGGCCGGTCCGCCCCGGGAGGGCCCGCCCGCGCGGCCCCTCCCCCGGGCGCCGGGTCCCCGCCTCACTCTCGCGCCACTCCCGCCCCACTCCCCGCGAACGATAGCGATCCCCACCGATGAACCTGCACGGTTACCTGCCCAGCCTGCTCGAGGGCGCCTTGCTGACCCTGGGCGTGGCCCTGAGCTCGATGGCGCTGGCCATGGTGCTGGGGCTGCTCGGCGCGATGGCCAAGCTGTCGAAGTACCGCGTCGCCAAGGGCGTCGCGACCGTCTACACGACGCTGATCCGCGGCGTGCCCGACCTGGTGCTGATGCTGCTGATCTTCTTCGGCGGACAGGTCGCGGTGAACGCGATCGCGCTGCAGCTCGGCCACGAGGAGTACATCGACATCAACCCGTTCGTGGCCGGCGTGGCGACGATCGCGTTCATCTTCGGCGCCTACCTGACCGAGGCCTTCCGCGGCGCCTTCCTGGCCGTGCCGCCGGGACAGCGCGAGGCGGGCCTGGCCTTCGGCATGAGCCCGGCCCAGGTCGCCTGGCGCATCACCTTCCCGCAGATGTTCCGGCACGCGCTGCCGGGCCTGTCCAACAACTGGCTGGTGCTGATCAAGAGCACCGCCATCGTGTCGGTCATCGGGCTGCACGACCTCATGATGCGGGGCTCGCAGGCCGCCGCCGGCACGCGCGAACCCTTCGTGTTCTACCTCGCGGTGGCGCTGATCTACCTGCTCTTCACCTCGGTGTCCGAACTGGTCTTCGACCAGCTGCAGAAGCGCCTGTCCACCGGCGTGCGACGCCACTCGCTGTGAGCGCGACCCGCCGCCCGCGCCGTCCCGCTCCCGCCCGACCCGACCCGACCGAACGATTTCCCCATGAACCTGGACGCCATCGTCGAGAACCTTCCGCGCTACCTCGAGGGCGCGGTCGTCACCTTCGAGCTGCTCATCGTCTCGCTGCTGATCGGCCTGGCCCTGGCCATTCCGCTGGCGGTGCTGCGCACCCTGCCGATCAAGTGGCTGTCGCGCACGGTCTGGGCCTACACCTACGTGTTCCGCGGCACGCCGATGCTGGTGCAGCTGTTCCTGATCTATTACGGCCTGGGCCAGTTCGAGTGGATGCAGCGCAGCGCGCTGTGGCCGCTGTTCAGCTCGGCCTGGTTCTGCGCCTGCCTGACCTTCGTGCTGAACACCGGCGCGTACACGACGGAGATCATCGCCGGCTCGATCCGCTCGCTGCCGCACGGCGAGATCGAGGCCGCCAAGTCGCTGGGCATGAGCCGCTGGGTGATGCTGCGCCGCATCGTGCTGCCGCACGCGCTGCGCCGCGCGCTGCCGGCCTACAGCAACGAGGTGATCTTCATGCTGCACGGCACCGCGCTCGCGAGCGTGGTGACCATCATGGACGTCACGGGCATCGCCCGCGACATCAATGCCACCTACTACATTCCGTTCGAGGCCTTCATCACCGCCGCGCTCTTCTACTTCACGATGACGCTGGTGCTGGTGGGGCTGTTCCACCAGGCGGAGAAGCGCTGGCTCAAGCCCCTCATGCCGCGCTGACCCGCGCTGGCCCCGCGCTGACGCTTCTCGCCCCGCCCCCGCCCCGCTTCCCCATTTCCAGCGCGCCGCCTCCCCGCGGCCCGCGCCGCCACCCCACTCCGATGCAACTCCGACAACATCCGCTTCCGAGCCCCACCCCGGGCACGCAGCGCGAGCTGGTCTCGCTGCACTACGGCCGCCCCGGCGAGGGCCAGAAGGTCTACATCCAGGCCTCGCTGCATGCCGACGAACTGCCCGGCATGCTGACCGCCTGGCACCTGCGCCGCCACTTCGACGCGCTCGAGGCGGCCGGGCGGCTGCGCGGCGAGATCGTGCTGGTGCCCATGGCCAACCCGATCGGGATGTCCCAGTGGTGGCTGCAATCGCATCTGGGCCGCTTCGAGGGCCTGTCCGGCGAGAACTTCAACCGCCACTACCCCGAGCACATCGAGGCCGCCGCGCGCCATGCCGAGCCTCGTCTGGGGGCCGACGCGGCGCACAACGTGGCGGTGCTGCGCGCCGCGCTGCGGACCGAGATCCAGGCCGGGAGCGCCGACACCGAGCTCAAGGCGCTGCGCAAGACGCTGATGCTGCTGGCCTGCGACGCCGACGTGGTGCTGGACCTGCACTGCGACGCGCAGGCGATGATGCACCTCTACACCGAGACGCCGTGCTGGCCGCAGTGCGAGCCGCTGGCGGCCTACCTGGGCGCGGCGGTGACGCTGCTGGCGACGGACTCCGGCGACAACCCCTTCGACGAAGCCTGCTCGCAGGTCTGGTGGAAGTGGGCCCGGCATTTCGGGGATCGCTTCCCGATTCCGCAGGCGACGCTGTCGGTGACGGTGGAGCTGCGCGGCCAGCAGGACGTCAGCCATGAACTGGCCGCCAAGGACGCGCAGGCGATCGTCGACTTCCTGATCCACCGCGGCGTGATCGCCGCGGACGGCGCGGTGCCGCCGGTGCCGGTGCCGGTCGGCGACGCACGGCCGCTGGCCGGCTCGATGCCGATCCCCTCGCCGGTGGGTGGGGTGCTGACCTTCCTGCGGGAGGTCGGCGCGGAGGTCAAGGCCGGCGACGTGATCGCGCAGGTCATCGACCCCATCACCGCCCAGGTCACCGACCTGAAGAGCCCGGTGGACGGGCTGCTGTTTGCACGCGACACGCTGCGCCTGGTCACGGCCGGGGCGCGTGTGGCGAAAGTCGCGGGCCGCGAGGCGACCCGCACCGGAAAACTGTTGGGAGCCCGTTGATGTCCGCGGCCAGTCTTGTTGTCGACAACCTCCATAAGCGCTACGGCGATCGCGAAGTCCTCAAGGGCGTGAGCCTCGCCGCGAAACCGGGCGACGTGATCACGCTGATCGGGTCCAGCGGCTCGGGCAAGAGCACCTTCCTGCGCTGCCTCAACCTGCTGGAGCAGCCCTACGAGGGCACGCTCCGCCTGGGCGACGAGCAATTGAAGCTGGTGCGCGACCGCGACGGCAGCTTCAAGGCCGGCGACGCCGCGCAGCTGCAGCGCTGGCGCGCGCGGCTGGCGATGGTGTTCCAGAACTTCAACCTGTGGGGTCACCGCACGGTGCTGGAGAACGTCATCGAGGCGCCGGTGCATGTGCTGAAGCAGTCCCGGGCCGAGGCGATCGAGAAGGCGGAAGCGCTGCTGGCGCGAGTGGGCGTGTCGCACCGCAAGGACGTCTACCCGGCGCAGCTCTCCGGTGGCGAGCAGCAGCGCGTGGCGATCGCCCGCGCGCTGGCGGTGGAGCCGGAGGTGATGCTCTTCGACGAGCCGACCTCAGCCCTGGACCCGGAGCTGGTGGGCGAGGTGCTGAAGGTGATGCGCGACCTCGCCGCGGAAGGCCGCACGATGATCGTCGTCACGCACGAGATGGGCTTCGCGCGCGAGGTGTCCTCGCACACGATGTTCCTGCACCAGGGCCGCGTGGAGGAGCAAGGTGACCCGCGCGAGGTCCTGATCAAACCGCAGAGCGAGCGCCTGAAGGCGTTCCTGAGCGGTGGATTGAAATAGGTCCGCCTGCCGGCGCCCGGATGCGCCGAGCCACAAACAAGCGAACGGCCCGGGCTTGCCCGGGCCGTCGTTCATGGAAACACGGCGGCGAGCCCGCGATCACGCACCATGCGCAGCAGCCGGAGTTCCGCTCCTTGCGGTCCCTTGCCAAGCCCCTGTTCCCACCGCCGGAACTGACGCGCCGTCGTATTGAGGATGCGGGCCAGCGTGTACACGCTGTAGGTCGACTGCTCGCGGATGGCGCGGAAGTCCTCGGCACGCAGCGGTTGCGGCGCTGACATGCCGACGCGCTCGATCGTGCGCAGGTCCTCGTCGTTGAAGGTCCCGCAACCGTGGAGGTCGCGGCTCAACCGAAGCAGGCGTTCCATCGTTTCAGACTTGCGTTTGCGCATCACAGTTCACTTCCTTCAGCTTGTTGCTCTCGATTGAATCGGACAGCTCGCGGACTGATTTGGACGTCAGCGCCTGCCCGATCGCGCGGCATGCATCCCAGGTGGCTGTATCGATCTGATCCTGCTTGCTCTTCGCATAACCCTCGAGGAAGAACCAGGGGCCATCCCCTCGCGTCGCGACGATCACGCGATACCCACCGCGCTTGCCAGCCCCGGATCGTGCGATCCGCTTCTTGAAGAGTCCACTACCGAGATCTGCATCGATCAGCCCGCGTTCCATTTCAGCGACGGCGCGGCACAGGTCCTCTTCTGCGCAGCGCCTGCTTCCTCATCCAGCGCTGAAATCCATCGACCAAGAACACGGCACTCCTCATTCAACCTCCCGGCAGGATTGCGACACGCGCACTCAGTGACAGGCCACGCCAGCAAAGGTCTCACGCTGAAGACGGCCTTCCGATGGGGGACACCTTCGGGCGCGCCGTCCGCCGTTCGTCGGTCTCAGCCTGTCGAGTGCCGCCCTCTCATCCGCCAAACCGCCGCGCCGAGAACGGCGCCGCATCGATGAACGGCGACTCTCCCGTCATCAGGTCCGCGAGCAGCCGCGCGCTGGCGGGGCCGAGCGTGAAGCCCTGGTGGCCGTGCGCGAAGTTGAACCACAGCCCCGAATGCCTCGGCGCCGGGCCGATGACGGGCTTCATGTCGGCGCTACACGGTCGGCTGCCGACCCAGGGCTCGGACTCCACCGCCTCCCCCAGCTCGAGCAGCCCGCGTGCCTGCACTTCGGCGCCCGTCAGCTGGCGCGGCGTGAGCGGTGCGTCGATGCCGGCGATCTCGGCGCCAGTGGTCAGTCGCAGCCCGCGCCGTTGCGGCGCCAGTACATAACCGCGCTCCGCGTCCAGCGTCGGCATCGTCACGCGTCCGCCACCGCGGTAATGGCGGTGGTAGCCGCGCTTGACGAAGAGCGGCAGGCGGTAGCCCAGCGCGCGCACGAAGCGGTCGGACCAAGGCCCCAGCGCGACCACGGCCTGCGCGCCTTCCAGCAAGCCCTGATCGGTCTCCAGCGTCCAGCCATGGGCGCTCGGCCGCGCCGCCATCGCATCGGCCTGCACGAAGCGTCCACCACGCTGCAGGAAGGCCTGCGCGTAGCGCTCGACGAGTGCTCCCGGATCGTCGACGCTCCACGACGGCAGCCAGTGCACGGCGCCGGCCAGGCGCGCCCGGAAATCGGGCTCGGCCGCTGCCAACGCGTCCGCATCCATCGCGACGAAACGGACGCCGTGCTCGCGCTGCACCCGCTCGGCGTCGCGCACGGCCTCGTCGAGCGCGCGCGGCGTGCGGAAGACGAGGCGCAGTCCGTCGCGCCGCACCAGGTCGTCGGCGCCGGCCAGCGCGATGTAGCGGGCGTGCTCGGTGGTCGCGTGAGCGATCAAGGCAGCGTAGTCGCGCGCGATGGCTTGGTGTCGCGCAGGGGCGGAGTGGCGCCAGTAGCGCCACAGCTGCGGCAGCGCGGCCAGCAGCGCGCGCGGGTGGTAATGCACCTCCAGGCCCCGCCCCAGGGCCGCGGACAGCAACGATCTCGCGTCTCGCGGGAAGGCATACGGCTCGACCGCCTCGCGCTGGATCACGCCAGCATTGCCGAAGGAGGTCTCCTGCCCGGGCGGACGGCGGTCCACCAGCGTGACCGCGTGGCCGCGCAAGCTCAGCTCCAGCGCGGTGCAGGTGCCGATCATGCCGGCGCCCAGGACCAGGATCTCCCGTGTCATCGCCCGTGCTCCTTTCTTCTTCCTTCTTCCTTCTTGCTTTTTCCTCGATGCGCCTCAGGCGTACTTGTCACCGACCAGCGCGCGCACCGGGTGGGTGTCGTACACGATGGTCATGCGCTGGATCCGGCCCTGCTCGTTGAAGTCGAAGACATCCACGCAATCGAAGCGGACCTCGGTGCCGTCCCGCAGCTGCCAGTGATACACGAAGTAGGCCATCGCGCGCGATGCGCCCTGGGCGCTGAGCAGGATGTCCAGCACCTCGATTCGGCTCTGCCCCGAGGCGTCACGTACCTTGTCGAAGAAGGGCCGCGGGCTCATGCAGCCGAGGAACGGCGACACCACCTGCGCGTCCTCGGTGAACAAGGCCACGATGCCCTCGACGTCGGAGGCCTCGAGGCGATCGAGGTAGCGCTCGACCACGGCGACGTTCCCGGCGTCCGGCAACGTCGATTCGGAGATGTACTGATTCATGAGTGGTACGCATGCCTGCAGTAGGAAGTTGGCTGGATCCTACGAAGCAATCCTCTCGTTAACCAGCGAAAGCTTCTCATGCGAGCCATGCACTAGGATCATGGCGATGACGCCGCGATCCACCCTCCCACCGCTGCAGAACCTGCAGGCTTTCGTCGCTGCCGCGGAGGCGGGCAGCTTCACGCAGGCTGCGGCCGCGATGCATCTCACCCAGGGCGCGGTGAGCCGGCAGGTGTTGGCGCTGGAGGCGCATTTCGGCTGCGCGCTCTTCACGCGGCAGGCCCGAGGCCTCGCACTGACCTCCGAGGGCGCCGTGCTGCTGGCGGCGGTGCGCGAGGCCCTCGCCGGCATCGGCGCGGCGAGCGCGGCGATCCGCCGTCAGGCGGCGGTGATCAACCTCCAGGTGCCGCCCACGCTCGCGGCCCGCTGGCTGCTGCCGCGCCTGCCTCGCCTGCGCCAGGCCCTGCCCGACCTCGAACTGCGCATCTCCACCAACTGGACCGACGCGCCGGACTTCGCGCGCTCCAGTGTCGACGCGATCATTGCGCACGGGCACGGTCGCTGGCCCGACGTCGACCAGGTGCTGCTGATGCGCGAGCGGCTCACGCCGATGTGCTCGCGGGCCATGGCGACGCGATTGAAGACGCCCGCCGACCTGGCCAAGGTCGAGCTGCTGCATCCCGGCCCCGAGCGGCGAGAGTGGCGACACTGGTTGGATGGCGCTGGCGTCGAGGGCGTCGACGGCGCCAGCGGCCATGTCTTCGACACCCTGGACCTGGCCCTGTCGGCGGCCATGCGCGGACAGGGGGTGGCCATCGCCGACCCGCGGATGCTGCAGGAGCTCGTGGCGGACGGCATGCTGGTGACGCCCTTCGGCACTCAGATAGCCTCGGGGAACGGCTACTTCCTCACCTGGCCGCCGGCGCACGGATCGAAGCGCGGCCTGAACGAGCTCCGCGCCTGGCTGTCGAAGGAGTTCTCGAGCCGGCGCTGATCCGGCCCCGTCGCGGAGAAGGCGCGAGCCCGCGCCAGCGGCGCCCGGCAGGCGGCGCGGCGGCGCGCGGACGCCCGTGCTCAAGCCTCGACGATGACCTCGAAGCCGCCGAAGATCATGCGCTGGCCGTCGAACGGCATGCTCGCCGGGTCGTGGTTCATGCGCGGGTCCTCCATCGACTTCTTCATGCCCTCGTCGCGCACCTGGCGCGACGGCCAGACGATCCAGGAGAAGACCACCGTCTCGTCGGGCTTGCGCTGCACCGCCATCGGGAACGAGGTCACCTTGCCCTCGGGCACGTCGTCGCCCCAGCACTCCACGACCTGCAGCGCGCCGTGGTCCTTGAACACCGCCGAGGCCTCCTGCGCCAGCTGGCGATAGGCCTCGCGCTTGGCGGTGGGCACGGCGATCACATAACCATCCACGTAGTTCATTGCGGTCACTCCGGTTGATCACGCGGCTCACGGCCACGTCCTGCACGACGAACGGCGGCGCGCGAGATCGACATCCTCGGCGCGCATGGCCGGATCGGGTGCCTCCGCCCCTCCATGGAAGGGGAAATGCCGCCATGCGCCGCGCGGGCGCGCGTCGACACGCCGCAGCGCGGGCAATCGGGACGCCCGGCCCCGTCGTGGTCGACAGGCCGGTCCGCGTCGCCCGACGCGCCCGCGCGCTCAGCCGTAGACCGACTTCTCCGGCCGCCGCGCCAGCACCGCGATCGGCGGCGCCCAGCGCTCGCCGCGCGGCTTCTTGCTGGTCACCAGCGTGATCTCCGAGGGCTCGAAGACCTCGACGTTGTGCGTGATCGGCGTCGTCAGCAGGTACTGCGCGCGCGTGCTCTTCAGGAAGTGGCCCACCAGCTGGATGTTGCGCACGTCCAGGTGGGCGAAGGGCTCGTCGATGAAGACGAAGCCGCCAGGCGCGTCGTCGTCCTTCATCAGCCCCACCAGCAGGATCAGGCTCTTGAGCACCTGCTGCCCGCCCGAGGCCTCGCCGTCGTTCAGGCCCACCTCGCCCTTGCCGTCGAAGTTGAACTTCACGTGCAGCCCGGCCTGCGCCAGCACCGTGTCGTCGTTGTCCAGGTGCGGCAGCTCGGCCTGCGCATGCACGCCGGCAAGCTCGCCCAGCTCCTGCACATTCTTCTTGTAGCGCCGCACCGTCGCGCGCAGCACGTCGATGTAGCGCTCGCGCGCGTTGAACGCGGCGATGCGCGCCATCTCGTTGCTCGCGCGGCGGTCGTCCAGCTGCGTGGTCTGCTCCAGCACCGCGACCTGCATCCGCGCATGGCGCTCCTGCACGCCGGCATCGGTCTCCCACACGCCGGTGTCCAGCTCCTGCTGCACGTGGCGCGAGGCGATCTCCGCCTGCTTGGCGTTCTCGAACTCGTCGCGCAGCGCCTGCAGCCGCATCGGATGCACCCACGCGGCGGGGAACTTCGCCCGCGCCTCGCGCGAGGCACGGGCGGTGGCGATCAGGTCGTCGCGCTTGCCGGCCCAGTCGCGCTCGGCGCGCAGCACGTTGTCCTCGCTGGCCTTGAGGCTGGCCTGGGCGGACTCGTAGTCGCGCTCGGTGCGGGTGGCCGCGGCCACCGTCCGGTCGTGCTCCTGGTCCAGCGCGGCCATGCGCGTCGCCGCCTCGATGCGCGACTGGCGCAGCCCGGGCAGCCGCGCGCGCGCCTCGGCGAATTCCTCGGCCCGCTCCACCAGCTCCTGCGCCGCCTTGTGGCCCTGCGCCGCGCGCTGCGCGTCCTTGAGCTGGCGCTCGATCTCGAGCTGCTCCTTGGCGAGCTTGGACAGCTCCAGGTCGTAGCGCGTCAGCTCCTTGTCCAGCGAGGCGCGGCGCGCATCGAGCGCGGAGTCGCCGAATTGGTACTCGCGCGGCTCGACCCACAGGCTGCGGCCGCCGCGGCCATCGCGGTAGTAGGCCTCGGTGGTGATCCACTCGCCGCCGGCCTGGGCGCCCTTCTCGGTGTCGGCGACGCAGCGGATCGAGGCCAGCTGCCGCAGTAGCCAGCCCGGCGCCTTGGCGTTGAACTTCAGCACGGACAGCAGGCTGTCCTTCGGGCTCACCGCGGGCGCATGCTCGCCGTCGGCGACGACGTAATGCCGGTAGCGTTCGCGCGAGGCGATGCGGTAGGCCTGGCCCTCGTCGCTCGAGCGCGCGAGCACCACCACCCAGCGCGACGGCCGCAGGAAACCTTCGGCCGCGGCGCGCCACGCGTCGTCGGCGATGTCGATCGCGTCGGCCAGCACGTGGTGCGCGATGCCGGCTTCGTCCAGCGCCTTGCGAAAACGCGTGACCTCCGACGGCGGCGGCGGCACGCGGTGCCCGGTCAGCTCGTCCATCGCCTGCTGCGCCTTGCGCTGCTGGTCGTTCTGGCGCGTGAAGCTCTCGCGCAGCTGATGCTGGCGCGTGCCCAGTTCCTCGAGCTTGGCCGTCAGCGCGGCGCCATCGGTCTCGACCGCGGCCAACGCCTTCAGGTCGTCCTCGCGCTTGGCGAGCTGCTCCATCGGGCGCTCGCCGTCGCGCGCCGCCTCGAAGGCCTGGCGCGCTTCCTTGCGCTGCTGCTCCAGGTCGGCCAGCTTGTCCCTGGCCGCCTCCTGCGCCTTGAACAGCGCCAGCAGCTGCGCGCGCTTGTCGCTGATGCCGCGCTCGTCGGAGCGCGCGAACAGCCGCTGCCGGTGCAGCTCGCGCAGCTGCTGCGCGGTGCGCTGGCGCTGCTCGCTCCACTGCAGCACCGGCACGACCTCGGTGGCCAGGCGCTCGCGCTCCTTGAGCCGCAGCTGGTACTGCTGGTAGCTGTTGACGCGGTTGGACAGGTCGGACAGCTGCGCCTGCGCGTGCGACAGCTCGTGCTGCGCCTGCTCGACTTCCTTGACCAGCTGCTGCTGGTGGTTGCGCGCCAGCTCGTAGCGGTCCAGCACTTCCTGGTCGCCGAAGACCTCGAACACCAGGCGCAGCAGCTCCTTGGGGGAGAGCTCGCACAGGCGGTCCGTCTGGCCCTGCTCCAGCGCCAGCACGCGGCCGATCGCGCGCGTCAGGCCGGCGGCCTCCAGGCGCTTCTTCCAGGCTTCGATGCCCAGCCAGTCCTTGTCGGCCTTGGTGTCGAGCTCCTCGATCTCATGCACGCCGTCGACCAGGATGTAGCGGCGCACCCAGTCGCCGCCCTGGCGCGAGATGCGGCAGGCCAGCGTCACCTGGTCCGCGTACAGCAGCGAGCTCGCGAACGGCCGGCTGCTGTTCTGGCGGCCGCGCGGGCGGTTGTCCACCAGCGCGCGCAGCCAGGCGTGCTCGGCGTTGGCATGGCGGGCGTAGGTCTTGTAGGTCCGGCCGCCGGAGCACTCCAGCCCCAGCAGCGTCCGCATCGCGTC
Organism: Roseateles sp. 22389; assembly: GCF_052044995.1. Taxonomy (NCBI): domain Bacteria; kingdom Pseudomonadati; phylum Pseudomonadota; class Betaproteobacteria; order Burkholderiales; family Sphaerotilaceae; genus Roseateles; species Roseateles sp. 22389. The sequence continues at coordinate 208,129 of NZ_JBQEOF010000006.1, read as the reverse complement.
GAGCAGCGTGGTCTTGCCCGAGCCATTGGGCCCGGCGATGGTGATGATGTTGCCGTCCAGCGGCATCGAGACACGGCGGCAGTAGTCCCAGTGCAGCAGTTCCAGGGATTGCAGGTGAAACATCAGGCGTCGCTCAGGTCGGATTCTTCGTTGTGGCGGGCGGCCAGGATGGCATTCAGCATCGGGCCGGATTCGGCGTCGGTGCTGCGCGCCAGCACGTCGGCCAGCGCGCCGTCCAGGATGCGCGGCGCGAGCGTGTCGTAGTCCAGCAGCAGGTCCAGCAGCGGGCCCTCGCAGATGTCCTCACCCTTGCGGGTGATGAAGCCCTGGCGCTCCAGCAGCTTGAGGTTGGCGTCCAGCCGCATCTTCTTGCCCAGCTGGTTGCCGAAGTCGGCCAGCAGGCTGCGGTAGGACAGCGTCGGCGCGCTGCTCGCGGCGCTGGGCAGCGGCTTGTCCTTGGCGAACATCTCGCCCTGCCCTTCGGCGGCCTCCTCGGCGCGCGCGAGCTGTCGCTGGCGCTTGGGCAGCACGATCAGCGCCCACACCACCACCAGCAGCGCCACGCCGTCGCGCGGCAGGTCCAGGTTGTTGTTGGAGGCCAGCCCGGTCTCGCCGAACACGGCCACCTCGGCCGGGCGCAGCATCGCCAGCGTGATGTGGTCGGCGTAGACGTTGTCCACCACGCGCAGGCCGACGGCGGCCACGCGCTCGTTGACGGCGCGCCAGAGCTCCTGGTCGATCAGCGCGCGGCGCACCAGCGGCTGGTTGCGCGGCAGCCAGCGGCGCGCCAGCAGTTGAGCCGCCAGTTGGGCGGCGTCGTCGAGTTGATTGCTCATGACTGGGAAGGCGGTTCGGCGTCGACGCTGGCGTCGACGGCAGGTTCGGGTATGGCGCTAGTGGCGCTGGTGGCGTCGGCGGCGCCGGCGACGGTGCCGGCCGCCTCGGCGGCAGCACCGGCCGCAGCGCTCTCGGTGCCGGCGACCGCGGCCTTGCGGCGGCCGCGCCTGGGCGTTTCCTCGGGCGGGCGCCACTTGGGTTCGGGCTCGGGCTCGGCCGGCGGCTCGACCTCCGTCGAGTGCAGCACACCCTGGCTCATCCAGCGGACGTATTCGTCGTCGATCTCGCCTTGCGCGGCGGACCAGCGCACCCGCCAGGGCTGGCGCGCCATGTCGCCGGTCGCGCCGGCCAGATGCTGCGCCTGCGGGTCGCCCAGCAGCGGCAGCAACTGCGCGCGGTAGGCCGCGCGCGCGTAGCTGCCACCCAGCACCGCCGGCCGCAGGTCGTTGAGCTGCACGCTGTCGCCGCTCCAGCGGCCCAGCAGCGCCTGCAGCTGGCCCATCTCGGGCGGCAGGCTCATCACGGCCAGCTCGCCCGGTGGCGCGGCCAGGCCGCTGGGCAGCGGCTCGGGCGTGGGCGGCACCGGGCGGTCGCGCTCGAACTCGGCCTCGCAGCCGTCCAGCAGTTCATGCTGCGCGACGAAGACCGGATGCACCGACCGCGACAGCGCGCCCAGCGCCAGGTTTTCCAGGAACGGGACCTCCTGCAGCCAGCGCCGCACGTCGGTCGTCGTGATGCCGGTGGAGCCCAGCGTCACCCGCTGGCGGTCGGCCTGTTGCAGCGCGCGGTTGAACTGGCTGGCCATCGCCAGCAGCCGCGCCTGCGCCAGGCCGAGCTCGCGCGCCAGGCGCTCCAGGCGTGCGTTCCCGTCGTTCTCGGCCTGCCGGATGATCGCGGACAGCGCCTCGCTGGCGCGCTCGACCAGCTTGAGCGCCCGCTCGAAGCGCATGCGCGCGCGGCGCAGGTGGAACTCGGAGCCCGAGGCGATCGCGTCGGCGAACTCGTTGTAGAGCCGCGAGAGCTGCGCCAGCAGATGCTGCAGCTGCGCCGGCTCCAGCGTGCCGAGCTGCTGTGCGCCGGCCACGTTGGCGAGCAGGCCGGCCAGGTCGCCGTCCTCGTCGGCCGCCTGGCCCTGCGTCAGGGGCGAGACCATCGCCATCAGCTGCTGTGCCAGCGGCGTCACGCCGTACTGCTGGTTGGACGCGTCCCAGGCCAGCAGCTGCGCGTCGCGCAGGCGCTTGAGCACCAGCTCCAGCGCCTCGTCGCGCAGCAGGTGGAAATGGCGGTTCAGGTCGTCGCGCGAGAGCCGCGAGTGCGGCAGGCTCATCAGCTCGATGAACACCCAGACGCGCAGCCGCACCAGCGTGGACGGGCCATGGAAGAGCGCGCGCTGCGCGGCCAGCAGGGCCTCGTTGCGTTCCAGCTGCCACCACAGGAGGGAGTCCTGCGGGAGCTGGCCTTCGCGGAAATGGTCTTCGAAAGAGGGTTCGGGGAGATCGTCGCGCAGAGCGTCGTCCGCGCCTCCCGGGGTCAGGGTCATGGGGCGGGATTATCGCGCCCCCTCAGACGGGTCCGAGCGCCCTTCGCATCAGGGTCGCCCCGGGGCCGAAGCTGGCCAGTTTCTGCGCCAGCGCGGAGCCCGAAGGCGCGTCCGCGGCGGCGAAGCCCTGGCGCTGCCAGTACTCGCGCGAGCCCTGCACCGCCACCAGCGCGATCTGCGCCAGGCCCATGTCCTGCGCGCGGTTCACCACCTGCCGCAGCAGCTTGCGGCCCAGTTGCCGCGAGCGCCCCGCCGGTGACACCGCCAGGTCGTGCAGGTACAGCGTGCGCGGCGCGCGCGCCGGCACGACCTCCTGCGCATCCAGGGCCGGCAGCTGCCCGTCGTCCACCGGCAGGCTGACGACATAGGCCAGCGGCTCACCGGCCTCCACGGCCAGGTAGGAGCAATGCAGATGGCGGGCCGCGCGCAGCTTGGCCTCGAAGGCCTCGGCGCTTTCCAGGAACTCGGGCCCATAACACTGGGCCTGCAAGGCGAGCACGGCGGGAAGGTCCGCCGTGCCGATCACTTTCAACTGCAGCATCAAACGAAGTCGCCGGCCGATCGCGCGTTCCAGTGGTCGGAGATCCCCGAGAAGAAAGGCGACAGCAGCGGCGTGAAGAGACAAACGAAGGCCAGGATGTTGAGCGCGACGCTCAACCAGAACACCCGCCGGAAGCCCGGCTTGGCGCTCTTGTGGCGAAGCAGGTGCTGGGCCAGCAGCGCGCCGGGCCAGCCGCACAACAGCGCGAGCCCATGCAGCGTGGACTCCTTGACGCGCCACTGGCCCAGCCGGGCGGCGCGCTTGTCCAGCGCATAGACGATGAAGGTCGCGAAGCTCATCGCGACGTAGGTGCCCCACAGCCCGCGCGGCAGCGGCCAGGCCAGGTGCGTGAGCAGCACCAGCGTGGCAAATCCCGGTACCAGCCAGAGCGAGGTACCGGTGTCGGCGGATTTGCTGGGGGATGGGGCCGAGCCGCGCAGCGGCTGCGACCGGTCGCGCGGCCGGGCCGCGCCGCCCGGGCGTGGCGCCGGGCCGGCGGGGGCCGGCTTGGGCTCGAGGCTCCTGACCTCGAGCGCGCGGGGCTTGCCCTGCGCGTCGGCGCCGGGCTGGTAGCTCACGCGTTCGCCGACGAAGGGCCGGCGGGCGCGCAGGCCGAAGGCGCTGATGTGCACGAAGCGCTTCGGGCCGCCGTCGGACGGCGCGATGAAGCCGTAGCCCTTCGCGTCATCCCACTGGACGATCCGACCCTCGACGCGCATCCCTCAGCGTTCCCCTTCAGTCCGAGCCGCGAGGGCTCAGTAGCCCTTGCGCGGGCCCTTCTTGACGAAGCCGCCGCGGTCGTCGCCGCCTTGGCGCGGGCCCTTGAAGGCCGGCTTGGCCGGACGGCCTTCGAAGCCGTCGTTGCCCTTGAAGGCCGGGCGCTCGGCGCGCGGGCCGTAGCGGTCGTTGTTCTCGGCCGAACGATCGAAGCGCGGATCGAAGCCGCCACGGCGCTGCTCGAAGCCGCCGCCGTTGCCGCCCTGGCCGCCACGCGGGCCGCCGAAGTCACGCTGCGGACGGTCCTGGACCTGGCCGTCGCGACGCTCGAAGCGGTTGCCGCCGCCGAAGCCCTGGCCGTCGCGCTGCGGACGATCGCCGAAACGCGGGCGGTCGCCGAAGGGACGGTCGCCCTGCGGGCGGTCACCGAAACGCGGACGGTCGCCGCCTTGCGGACGCTCGAAACGGTTGCCGCCGCCGAAGCCGCCCTGGCCGCCTTCACGACGCTCGCCGAAGGCCGGGCGGCCTTCCGGACGCTCGAAGCGGGCGCTGTTGTCGAAGCGGTTGTCGCCGCCGCCGAAACCACCGCGGTCGTTGCCACGGAAGCCACCGCCCTGCGGACGGCCGTAGCCACCGCGACCGCCGCCGAAGCCGCCACGGTCGTTGCCGCGGAAGCCGCCACGGTCACCGCGGTCGAAACCGGGGCGCGACGGGAAGATGCGCGGCTCTTCATTGCGCGGCTCCAGGCCTTCGATGCGCGAGACCGGGATCTGCTGTGTCGTGAACTGCTGGATGCGCTTGATCATCGAGATGTCGCCGCGCTCGGCCAGCGTCACCGCGATGCCGGAGCGACCGGCGCGGCCAGTGCGGCCGATGCGGTGGACGTAGTCCTCGGCCTTCATCGGCAGGCCGAAGTTGATGACGTGCGAGATGGTCGGCACGTCGATGCCGCGGGCGGCCACGTCGGTGGCGACCAGCACGCGCAGGTCGCGGCGGCGCAGCGCCATCAGCGTGCGGTTGCGCTTGCCCTGCGGCATGCCGCCGTGCAGCGCGGCGACGCGGTGGCCGATGGCCTCCAGTTGCTCGGCCAGCCACTCGGTGTCCTGCTGGGTGCTGGTGAAGACCACGGCCTGGTCGACGTCGCGCTCGCCCAGGATGTGCTCCAGCAGCTTGCGCTTGTGCTGGCCGTTGTCGGCCCAGTGCAGGCGCTGCTCGATGTTCTCGTGGGTCTCGGTGTGGCCCGACACGTCGATGCGCTGCGGGTCCTTCATCAGCTGGGCGGCCAGGCGGCCGGTGTTGCCGGCGAAGGTCGCGCTGTACATCAGCGTCTGGCGGGTGGCGGGGATCTGCTCGGCGACGAAGTTGATGTCGTCGATGAAGCCCATGTCCAGCATGCGGTCGGCCTCGTCGAGCACGAACATCGTCACGTTCTCGAGCTTGCAGCGGCCGCTGTTGATGTGGTCCAGCAGGCGGCCCGGGGTGGCGATCAGGATGTCCAGGTGGCCGCTGAGCGCGCGCAGCTGGTGGGCGTAGGGCATGCCGCCCAGCACGGTGGCCACGCGCAGGCCCTGGATGTGGCGGCCGTAGGTCATCGCGGACTTGGCGACCTGCATCGCCAGTTCGCGTGTCGGGGCCAGCACCAGCACGCGCGGGCCGATGGTCTTGGTCTTGTTGCCGGTGGCGCGCTCGGCGCGGGCGGTCAGCACCTGCTGCAGCGCGGGCAGGATGAACGAGGCGGTCTTGCCCGAGCCGGTGCGCGAGGACACCATCAGGTCCGCGCCGGTCAGCGCGGGGGGAATCGCCTGGGCCTGCACCTCGGTGGCGTTCTCGTAGCCGGAGTCCTTGACGGCGCGCAGCAGCGCGTCGTGCAGGCCCAGGGCGGAGAACGGCGTGCCGCTCGTTTCCGCGTCGTTGCCGAGTTCGCCGGCTTCGATCTGGGAGTCGAGCTCGTCGTTCTGGTTCTGGGCGTCGGCGTTCATGTCGTGGTCGAAACTCATCTGTCTTGCAATCCAAAGGCACGCGCCGCCACCGACGCCGAAGGACGGCGTCCGCGCTGGCGCGCTGTGGCCTGTCATGCGATCTCGATCGGATCGCGGCAGGACCGTGATGTCGCTGGGAGAAAGCTCGCGTCGATCACCAGGCAAGAGAGACACGCGCAGCGCGGCCGCCGAAGCAGCCCACGAGCGGGTGGAAGGGCCTGGTGAGGCGCCGGGGAACAGTCAAAGCGACGGCATCGCCGCCGACCGAACCCGAGGGCATGCAGGGCGCGCTTCCCGTGGCGGGAAACCGCTCCGGAGGAGGTCCGGAGCCTGCGTGGGCATCCGTCGGGATGGCCGGCGCAGCGGTCTGCAAGAGGTCAGAGGAGACGTACGAAGCACCGTCTGAAACGGTGAAGCCCGAGAGTATAGCGACTTTTCGGGTTTTCACCTAGCACCATTTGACCAGCGCCCCAAGGCGCTGGTTCCTGCCGCTGTTTCAGAGGCCTTCGAGCAGTGTCGGCAGCACCGCCATCAGCGCGTCGAGCTGGTCGCCCTCCAGCCAGGCCGGCGCGGCGTCCAGCCAGTCGGGGAAGCTCACGCCGTCGCGCTGCGCGCGCAGCACGGCGGCGTCGAGCGAGTCCTCGATCAGCAGCAGCGCCGCCGGCACGCCGCAGGCCTCGTCGCCGCAGACGGCCTCCACCCGATGCGCCAGCACGGCCGGCTGCCACGGCAGGTCGGCATGCACGAGGGCGACGCGATCCTCGGCCAGCGCTCCGCCCGGCAGGCTGCCGAGCGCGTCGTCGCTGGCCAGCAGCACGCCGGCCTCGGCGGAGCGCCAGGCCGACAGCGCGGCCGCGCGCGCCGCCGGTGCGTCGCCGGCACGCAGGCGCTGCGGTGGCAGGCGGCGCAGTTGCGGCGACATCGACAGGCTGTCCAGCAGCGTCTCCGAGCGCGCGCAGACCACCAGCCGCGCGGCCGCCGGCACGGCGCCATGGATCCATTCGCGACGCAGCGCGAGCACCGCCTCGGCCTTGGCCGCCAGCGCCTGGCGGGACGCCGGCGGCAGCAGCGACAGGGCCTCCAGCAACTGCTGCTGCTCGGCACTGGACAGGAAACGCAGCGCGGTCCAGCGCTCGATCAGCTGGCGCAGCTGCTTCAGCGGCGCGGCCGGCAGGCTGGCGCCGTTCGCGCCGGCGCCGTCGAGCCACACCGGCGACAGCAGCGCGGCAGGCAACTGGTCCGCCAGTTCGCGCTTGCGGCGCGAGAGCAGCACCGATTCGAGCGCCTCACGCTTGAGCTTCTTGCCGGCGTCCTCGGGCAGCGCGCGCAGGCGCGCCAGCGGGCCGCGGCGCATGTCGTCGAGCCAGTCGATCCAATCGACCAGCCGCGCGTCGGCCAGCGGCTCCTGGTGCGCGATCAGCAGCAGCTGCGCGGCCGGCACGGCGCGCAGCGCCGTCAGGCGTTCCGGCTCGACCGATTCGATGCCGTCGACGACCAGCAGCGCCGCGTGCGGCTTCGCGGGTGGCGTCGTGGCGACGGTCACCGATTTCGCCTCTTCGCCCAGCCAGCGCGTCAGGTCACGCCGCCAGGCGGCGTGAGCGGCCTCCGGGGCGATGACGACGGCGGGCTTCACGCCGAAGCACTCGCCCCACAGCCGGATCGCGGCGATGGCCGCGCCGCGCTGCCCCAGGCCGAGGTCGTCCGCCACGAGCGCACGGCCGGCGCAGACGGCAAACAGCGCCGCCTCCCAGGCATGGACCGGCAACTCGTCACGCAGCAGCGCGCGCATCGCCGCGCCGTCGGCCATCGCGGCCTCGATCCGCTGCACCCGCGCCTGGGCGTCGCGACCGCAGGCCAGCTGCGGCCACACCGGCGCGTCCACGCGCAGCACGACGCCCTGCGACCGGGCTTCGCTCAGCAGTTCCTGCAGCCAGGCATGACCGCCCTCGGCGGAGCGGCGCAGTTGCTCGTCCAGGCCGTCCTGCTCGCGCAGGCGGTCGGGGACCTCGCGACCGCAGACCCACTGCAGCCGCCGCTGCGGCCCGGGCACCAGCCAGACCTCGGCCTCGCGCGCGGGCCAGCCGGCGTCGAGCGCCTCGTGCTGGGCGGCATCGAACAGCGCCAGCAGATGCTCGCCGTGCTCGCAGGTGCCCTGGTCGCGATAGCCAGCGCAATCGCAGCGCCAGGTCTGGCGGCCCAGCAGGCGCAGCCGGCAGGTCGCGCCGGTCAGGCCGTCGCGCAGCTCGTAGTCGCCGAACACACCGTCGTCCTCGCGCGCGCCGAGCGTGAAGCGCGGCGGCTCGGCCGGGACCGCAGGAACCGCGGGGACCGCCTCGACCGCAGGATCGACCTTCGGCTTGCGACGGCCCTTGCGGGGAGCGGCGCTCTCGTCGCTCTCCGTGGCCACGACTTCGACTTCAGTCGAAGCGTCGGCTTCAGTCGAGGCTTCGGATTCAGTCGAGGCTTCGGTCTCGGCCGGGGCTGCGACCTCGGTCGGGGCCGCAGCCCCGGTCGAAGCTTCGGTGTCGGTATGGACCTCGGCGGCGGTCGCGCGCTTGCGAGCCGGTCGCTTCTTCGGCGCGGGTACAGGGGCGGCCGGCTCGGCCGCCGCTTCGGGCGCGGCCTCGGCAGCTGCCGCCAGCTCAGGCGCGGCCTCGGTCGTCACCGGCTCGGCGGGCACCGCCTTCGCGCGGGAGGCGCGCTTGCGCGCCGGCTTCGGCGTCGCCGGCTCGGCGGACGCTGCGGGCGTCACGGGCTCGGCGGCCTCGGTCGGCGGGACCGCTTCGGTCGCCGCTTCGTTGCCCGCATCGGTCACTGCATCGGTCACTGCATCGGTCACTGCATCGGTCACTGCATCGGTCACCGCTTCGGCCACCGGCAGGCTCGCTGCCTCGTCACCCACCCGGGTCTTGCGCGCCGCCGGGCGGCGGCGTTGGGTTGTCGTCGTCATGAAGGTCCTCGTGCCGCAGCCGCGCCTCGCGCCAGCCACGGACACCGTTGAAGATGGCGAGCGCATGCGCCCGCCGCAGATCCTGCAAGGTCAGCCGCGCCTCGCGCAGCCGGCCTTGCTCCAGCAGTTCCTCGCGCAGCGTGCCGGGCAGCAGGCCGGCCTCGGCGCGCGGCGTCAGCCACGGCCCGTCCGGCGCCCGTTGCAGCGCGAGGTTGGTCAGGCAGCCCTCGGTGAGCTCGCCGTCCCGGTTGAACAGCAGCACGTCGAAGCAGTCCGCCGGCTTGGCGTCCAGGAAGCCCTGGTACACCTCGCGGCGCGTCGTCTTGTGCTGGATGAATTCGGCGTCGGGCCCGCGCGTGTCGATCGGGCCCCGCGCGAGCGCCACCACGAGCGGTTCCCTCGGCGTCGACCCGCTGTCCCTCTCGCCGGGCCCGTCCGGCCCATCCGGCCCGCGGGCCACGCGCGCCTCCGGCAAGGCCTGGACCGTCTCGGTGAACGCACCGTCGCGCGCCAGCGTGAGCCGCACGCGCCAGGCGCCTTGAGGATGCCGCCGCGCGATCTCGACCAGCCGCGCCTTCGCGGCGTCCGCCGACCAAGCCAGCCCGAAGTGGCGCGCCGTGCGTTGCATGCGCGCCAGATGCCGCGCCGCGCGCGCGAATTCGCCGGCCTCGAGCCGCATCGTCTCCAGCGCCTCGATGGGCGCGCGGGCGCGGGCCAGGAAGCGCGCCTTGGCGCGCCACTCGTCGATCTCGTCCCGCGGCCGCGAATCGAGCGTGATGCCGCTGCCCACGCCGCAGCGCAGCGCGCGGCCCGCCTGCTCGACGGTGCGGATCGGTACGTTGAAGGTCACCGCCCCACCGGGCTGCAGCAGCCCGAGCGCGCCGCAGTACCAGCCGCGCGGGCCGGGCTCGAGCTCGTCGATGACCTCCATCGCGCGCTTCTTGGGCGCGCCGGTGATCGAGCCGCAGGGGAACAGCGCCGTCATCACCTCGTCCAGCGCGAGGCCGGCGCGGGTGACCGCGCTGATCGTCGAGGTCATCTGCCAGACCGTGGGCAGCGCGTGCAGCTCGAACAGCCGCGGCACTCGCACCGAGCCCGGCACCGCCACGCGCGACAGGTCATTGCGCAGCAGGTCCACGATCATGAGGTTCTCGGCGCGCTCCTTGGCGCTGGTGCGCAGGTAGGCCTGCGCGGCCTCGTCGCCAGCGCGGTCGCGGCCGCGCGGCGCCGTGCCCTTCATCGGCTGGGCCGACAGCAGCCAGGTGTGGCTGGCCTGCGGCGCCTCGGGCAGCGGACGCCAGTCGAAGAACAACTCGGGCGAGACGCTGGCGACGCTGTGCTGATCGCCGCCCTCGCCGGTGCGCAGGAACAGCGCGAAGCCGCCCGGCTGCGCCGCATGCAGCGCGAAGAAGTGCAGGACCGGATCGAAGTCGTTTTCGTCGTTTTCGCCGGCTTTGTCAGCCTCGTCGGCGCCGACCGTCTCCGCCTCGAGCCGCGTCGTCAGGTTGACCTGGTAGCAGTCGCCGGCGCGGATGTACTCGCGGATGCGCTCGACCTGCGCCTGCTCGTCGACATCCGCCTGCGCGTCGCGCCACGCCGTCATCGGATGCGCGCGTCTGGCACCCGCCGCGGCGAGCACCTCCGGCCACGGCGCGGGCGGCTCCTGCCAGACGTGGAATTCCGCCAGCGGCGCGTCCCCGGCCGGCCGCGTGCGCAGCACCGGATCGAGCGCCCCCGCCGCCTCGTAGCGCAGCCCGCCCAGCACCCACGCGCCGGTGCGCGCCGCGGCATGCGCCAGGCGCAGCACGGCGCGTAGCCGCTCGGCGTCGTGCGCGATCAGCCGCTGCGCCGGCGGCACGAGGAAGGCGCCGCGCAGGCGCTCGCCGTCCTCGCGTGCCAGCGGATGGCGCGGAAAGTCGAAAGCCGCCCACAGGTCCTGGGGGCGGAGCGGGATGTCCATCGGAGCCTCAGCCGCGCGCGGGCGCGTTCCTCATCGGGGCGTCGAAGTGCCGGTCGCGGCGCTCAGTCCAGCTTCAGGAACTGCTCGCGGTAATGGATCAGTTCGTCGATGGATTCGTGGATGTCGGCCAGCGCGGTGTGCTTCTGGGCCTTCTTGAAGCCTTCCATCGCGGACGGCTTCCAGCGGCGCGCCAGCTCCTTGAGCGTGGACACGTCCAGGTTGCGGTAGTGGAAGAAGTCTTCCAGCTTGGGCATGTAGTTGGCCAGGAAGCGGCGGTCCTGGCAGATCGAGTTGCCGCACATCGGCGACTTGCCGGCCGGCACGTAGGCCTTCAGGAAATCGATGACCTGCTGCTCGGCATCGGCCTCGGCGATCGTCGACGCCTTGACGCGGTCGATCAGGCCGCTCTTGCCGTGCGTGCCCTTGTTCCAGGCATCCATGCCGTCCAGCGTGGCGTCGGACTGGTGGATGGCGAAGACCGGGCCCTCGACGCGCACCGTCAGCTGCGCGTCGGTGACCACCACGGCGATCTCGATGATGCGGTCCTTGTCCGGAAACAGGCCGGTCATCTCCAGGTCGATCCAGATGAGGTTCTGGTCGTTCAGCGGCAGCACGGGGTTCTCGCTCATGGCGATGTCCTTGTCTTGTCGGGTCGGGTCTTGCGGCGACGGGGACCGGCGCCAGGCGCCGGCCGTCGGCCATCGGGAATGGCGCGGATTGTCGCAGCCTTGGCGGCCGGCGCGGCGACTCGCTCGTACCGGCGTCGCGATCGGCCGCAACGCCCGTCGCCATGCGGAAAAACGTCGCATCCTTGACGGATCGCGCCCGCCGGGCCCCTGTTCCCGGGGGGTACGGCGTACGCGAGCGATGTCAGACTTGCCTCCAGGCACGCCGCCCACCACGGCAGTGCCCGAGGATCACAACAATGATGCGCGAGTCGTTGGACCCGGCCGGAACGGCCGGGATCGCCGGGAACGCCGGCGCCCGCGGCATGGGAGGCACGGACACGCCGCCTCCCGCCGCCGGGACGCCGGCCGCTGCCCCGGGTGCGTCCCGGCCGGTCGCCGGACCGTCGGCGGAAATGCGCCGCTTTTCCGCGGGCCTGCGGGTGGTCACGGCGCTGATGTGCAGCATGCTGCTGATCTCCAGCAAGCCGGCGATCGATCTGGACGCGGGCCTCACGATGCTGGTCTACATCGCCTGGGCTGGCGTGCTGATGTGGTCGGACGCCCGCGAGCGTCCGCTCGTGCCGGGCCTGGCCGCCTACTGGCTGGACGTGGCCTGGGCCTGCGCCATGATGTGGCACTTCAGCGTGGGCAACATGATGCTGATGCTGGCGCTGGTCCATCCGGTGGTGCTGGCCAGCATCGGCTACGGCGTCGGCCACGGCCTGCTGCTGGCCGCGGTGGCCACGCTGGCGATCGCGGTCGATCCCGACGTCGGACGCGCGCCGCTGCCGACCGCCGAGCGCCTGGGCGGCGCCGCGCAATACCTGCTGCTGGTGCTGATCCCGGCCGCCGCGCTGCTGGCCCGCCCGATGCGCGCGCTGCACCGCCGCATCGCGCTGATCGACGAGATCGAAGCGGGCCTGGATCCCCGACGCGGCCTGGAGCCGCTGTGCGCCGAGCTGGTCGAGCGCCTGCGCCACGGCACGCAGGCGGACGTGCTCGCGCTGGTGCTGCCCAGCCGCATCGGCGCGCCGGCGGCGATCGCCAGCCGCGAGGACGGCGGCTTCCGTGCCCGGCCCGAGGTCCACCAGGCGCTGGAGCGCCTGCTCGCGCAGACCGGCACGCAGGCGCTGAGCTTCACCTCCCGGCGCTGGTGGGATCCGCGCGCCCGCATCCGCGTCCACGCCGGCGCGCGCGCGCCGCGCACCCTGGTCGCGCCGCTGGAGGAACTGGCCCGCCTGCTGGATGTCGCCGGCCTGCACATCGCGCCGCTGACGCGCTACGACCGCCAGCATGGCCACATCGTGATCGGCTACCAGGGCCTGCGCGCCCACCGCCAGGACCTGCGCGCGCTGATCGACGCGATGCCCGAGCTGCTGCGCGTCATCGAGCAGGCCGCGCTGGTGGACCAGCTGCAGGACGAGAGCGCCTCGCACGAGCGCGTGCGCATCGGGCGCGACCTGCACGACAGCGCGATCCAGCCCTACCTGGGCCTCAAGTACGCGGTCGAGTGCGTCGCGATGCGCATCCCGGCCGAGAACCCGGCGCGGGCCGAGGTCGACGCGCTGGCCGAGCTGGTCAATGCCGAAGTGGCCTCGCTGCGCGAGCTGATCTCGGGCCTGCGCACCGGCGCGCGCGGCGGCGACAACGCGCTGGTGCCGGCCGTGCGGCGCCAGGCGCGACGCTTCGCGCTGCTGTTTGGCATCGAGGTCGAGGTCGAGTGCCCCGAGTCGCTGCCCAGCTCGCGCGCCCTGGCCGGCGCGCTGTTCCACCTGCTCAACGAGACCTTGAACAACGTGCGCAAGCACACGCAGGCCCGGCATGTGCGCATCGCGCTGCACGGCGAGGACGGCGCGGTGACGCTGCGCGTCGTCGACGACAGCGGCTCGGTCACCGGCCGCGCCGCGCCGGCCTTCCATCCGCATTCGCTGCATGAGCGCGTTGCCGAACTCGGCGGCTCGCTGACGATCTCGCGCCGGGACGGGCTCGACACCGAGCTGCTGTTCCGGATCCCGACCTGACCCCGCTTTCCGGACGCCGGGGAGGACGGCGTCCGACAGCCCCACAAGGAGAACGCCGATGACCGTGACCGTCCCACTCCCCGGCCTGGCAACCCGCCCCATCCGGGTCTTCGTCGCCGAGGACCACCAGATCACCCTCTGGGGACTGAACCAGCTCATCGAGGCCTCGCGGCCTCGCATGGAGATGGTCGGCTGCGCCTCGACGCTGGACGAGCTGCTGTGCCACGACGGCCTGCCTGGCGCCGACCTGCTGCTGCTCGACCTGGACCTGGGCGGGCAGGACGCGGCCGCGGCCATGGACGCGCTGCGCCAGCGCGGCAACGCGCAGGTGCTGGTGCTGACCGGCGCCGACGACGCGGCCCTGCACCGCGGCGCGGTGATGCGCGGTGCGCGCGGCGTGGTGCACAAGTCCGCGCCGGCGGCGACCATCCTGCGCGCGATCGAGTGCGTCAGCGAGGGTCAGGTCTGGCTGCATCGCGCGCTGATGGGCGAGGTGCTGGGACTGCTCACCGACGGCGCGCCGCGGGCCGCCGCGCCGCGCGACCCCGAGGCCGAGCGCATCGCCAGCCTGACGCCGCGCGAGCGCGACATCATCGGCGTGCTGCTGCGCCAGGCCGGCGCGAAGCTGCTGTCGGTGGCCGACACGCTGCGCATGAGCGAGCACACCCTGCGCAACCACCTCACCACGATCTACGCCAAGCTGGGCGTGCGCGGACGGCTGGAGCTGCACGTCTACGGGACCGCGCACGGCCTGGACCGCGAACCCGCCCGGGCGGCGGGGGGAGCATTGTCCTAGGCGGCTGGCTCGGCGCCTCCCTGGCGCGCGCGGGCACGGGAACGGACCATGGACTCCCACTCCCGCGCAGCGTCCCGAGGCCGCCATGCCGCACCTTCCCCGCCCGTCTCCGGGCCCCCTCGCCCGCGGCCCTTCCGGCCGGGTCGTTCCCCGCGCCACGCTGCGCCGCCAGGCGGCCAACGATCCCTTCGCCGCCGCGCCCCTGGCCGAGCCGCTGCGCCTGGCCGCGCTGCTCACGGCGCTGACCCTCGCCGCCGACGCGATCGGCATCGTCCTCGGGCACTGGCACCTGGCCGGCCGCGACCTCGCGGTCCTGGCCCTGGCGCTGGCCGCGCTGGGCGCGCCGCTGCTGCTGCCGCGCTACCGACATGACGCGCGCATTGCCGTCACGCTGCGCTGCGCGCTGCTGCTGCTCGTGTTCCAGGCCGCCGCGGCCTGCCTCAGCTACCTGCTGATCGCCCTCGCGCCGCCGCTCACCGATGCCCGGCTGGTGGCCTGGGACGCGGCGATCGGGCTGGACTGGCGCGTGCTGCGCGCGCGCCAGGCCGCGTTGCCCGCCTGGATGGGCGGCGCGCTGCAGGCGGCCTACGACAGCGGGCTGCCGCAGATCCTGGCGGTCGTGCTGGTCCTCGGCCTGGGCGGTCACGGCGACCGGCTGCGCGGCTTCATGGGCCGCTACGTCGCGGTGACGCTGGCGGTGATCCTGCTGTCGGCACCGATCCCGGCGGCGGGCGCGTTCAAGCATTTCGGGCCCGAGCTCGGCCTGGCCGCACCGGCCGACCAATGGCACTTCGAGGCGCTGCGCGACGGCCGCCTGCGCACGCTGGCGCTGGCGTCGATGCAGGGCCTGATCTCGATGCCCTCGCTGCACGCGGCCATGGCGGTGCTGCTGGCGCATGCGCTGTGGCGCACGCGCTGGGCCGCGCCGGCGATCGCGCTGAACGCGCTGATGCTGGCCGCGACGCCGGTGCTGGGCGGCCATTACCTCGTCGACGTCCTGGCCGGCGTGGCGATCGCGCTACTGGCCATCGCCGCGATGCCGCATCCGGCCCCGCCGCCGCAGCGGGCCGCACCTCTTCGCCCCGGCCGTCGCGGGGACACGCCGATCCATGACCAGACAGGGAGTCCGCCATGACCCAGCCGTTGAACACCGAGGGCCGCCTCACCGAATGGCTGCTGCGCAGCTTCGCGCTGCTGGCCCTGGCCTTCGTGCTGGCCCGCTGGGGCTACGCCTGGTGGCAGGACCCGTCGCGCGGCACGCTGCTGCTGCTCATCGTCTCCGAGAGCTACACGCTGGTGCTGGTGCTGCTGGCGCGACGCGCCGAGCGCCGCGACCTGTCGCTGCCCGCGATCGCCGCCACGCTCTACGCGACCGGCTTCGTCGCGCTGCTCACACCCAGCGGCACGCAGGCCCACGCGCCCGAATGGGTGGGCGCCTCGCTCCAGCTCGCCGGCCTGCTGTGGCAGTTCTCGGCCAAGGTCGCGCTGGGGCGCTCCTTCGGCCTGCTGCCGGCGCAGCGCGGCCTGGTCGTGCGCGGCCCCTACCGGGTGGTGCGTCATCCCATCTACCTGGGATACCTGATCGGCCACGCCGGCTTCCTGCTCGTCAATGCCTCGCCCCGCAACGCCGCAGTGCTGGCCCTGCTGTACGTGGCGCAGGTCGTGCGCATGCGGCGCGAGGAAGCGATGCTCGACGACGCGCAAACCGGCTACCGCGCCTACCGCCGCCGCGTGCCGTGGCGCCTGATCCCCTTCGTCTATTGAGCCGCGCCGCGCCGGGCCACCCGCCAAGGAGGAATCTCCCCCCTCGCCTGCCCGCAAGCTCCCGCGCGCCCAATGCCCCCGCTGCCTAGCATCCTTTCCATGAGCCCCCTGCCCACCGTCCCCGTCGTCCCGGCCCCGCCCGGCCCGTTCGGCGTCCTGCTGGTCGACGACCAGCAGGCGGTGCGCGACGGCCTCTCGCGGCTCATCGCCTGCTCGCCGCGCACGCTGCGCTGCCTGGGCGCGGTGGCCACCGGCGAGCAGGCGCTGCTCGCCGCCCGGCAGCTGCATCCCGACGTCGTCGTCGTCGATGTCGACCTCAATGGCGAGGACGGCCTGGCGCTGCTACCGCAGCTGCTGACGCGGTCCCGCGTGCTGGTGCTGACCTGCCACGACGACAACGCCACGCGCGACCGCGCGCTGCGCCTGGGCGCGCAGGCCTTCCTCGCCAAGCACCTGCCGGCCGCCGAGCTGCTCGGCACGCTGGTGCGGCTGGGCGGGCTCGGCCGCCCCGGCGCGGCACCGCTCAGCGCCTTCGGATCGCCCGCCGACGGTGCGTCCGCCGGTGCCGCGGACCAGGACAAAACTCCCCCCCGCCAAGGGTCAAGCTCCCCCCGCGCGATGGCGCCTTCCTCCGCTGCGCGCCGCGACCGCGATGCCTAGAGTGAACGCCATGGACACGCACCGCCACCCGATCCCCGCCGCCGCGATCGCCACCGCGCTGATGCGCGACCAGCGCGCCGCCACGGCGATCGAGTACGGCCTGATCGCCGCGCTGATCGCGGTGGCCATCCTGGGCGCGCTGACGCTGACCGGCTCGTCGCTGACGGCGCTGTACCAGTACTGGTCGTCGGCCGTGGTGGCCGCGCTCTGACATGAACACGCACAGGAACGAAGACGCGCCTCGCCGGCCGGCGTCCTCCCCCAACAGGCCGGCAGGGTATGGATCCGACCCCGATGGATCTCCTTTCCTCCCCACTTGAAGGAACTTCATCATGCAACTCCTCCCCATCGCCAAGGCCACCCGCGCCCTGAAGCAGTTCGGCCAGGACGACGAGGCCGTCACCGCGATCGAGTACGGCCTGATCGCGGCCTTGATCGCGGTCTTCATCATCGCGTCGGTCACGATCGTCGGCTCCAAGCTCGCGGCCGTGTTCACCGCCATCTCGACCGCGCTGACCGCCGCGTTGTGACCGCGACGGCGCGGCCGCGCCGGCCCATGCCGGCCGCGCCCCTCGCGATCGACCACCACCGCCCCTGACCTCCACCCCCGAGGAGAACCACCATGAACCTGCTGCACCGCCTGGATGCCCTGGCCCGCGACGACGAGGCCGTCACCGCGATCGAGTACGGCCTGATCGCCGCGCTGATCGCCGTCTTCATCATCGCGTCCGTGACCATCGTCGGGTCCAAGCTCGAGGCCGTGTTCACGGCCATCTCCGCGGCCATCACCGCCGCGCTCTGACCGGACCGCCGCCATGTCGTCCCCGGTGCCCACCCCGCTGCTGCTCGTGTCGCTGGCCGCGCTCGCCCTCGTGCTGGGCGGGGCGGCGCGCAGCGACCTGCGCACGCGCCGGGTGGGCAACCGCTGGCTGGCCATGGGCGCCGCGCTGGCGCTGGGCCTGCATGCCGCGGCCACGGCGGCCGGTCTCCCTTCACTGGCCGGCGCGCGCTGGTGGTCGCCGCTGGCCGGCGCCCTCACCGGCCTGGCGCTGATGCTGCCGATGTACCTGCTGCGCGCCACCGGCGGCGCGGACGTCAAGCTGGTCGCCGTCGTCGGCGCCTTCCTCGGCGCGAGCGCGGTGACCACCGCCTTCATCTACACGCTGCTGGCCGGCGGCCTGCTCTCGCTCTTCATGCTGCGCGACGCGAGCGTGCTCACCCGGGTGATGGCCAACCTGCGCGCCCACCTCGCTGAACACCCGCGCGGCACGCCGCCCCCCACCCCGCTGGCGCGCACCGCCGCGCGACTGCCCTACGCCGTCGCGATCGCGATGGGCACCGCCGCCGCGCTGGTCGCGCCACCGCTGATCTAGGACGGGACGGTCCCCATGCACCTCCTCCAGTTCCCCCACGCGCCCGCGCCCCGCGGCGCGGCCGGCGCCGGCAGCCTGCCCGCCGCGCCGCAGACCCTCGAGGACACCGGCCTGTCCACCGGCTTTCTCACGGACCTGCTGGCCAAGACCCTGCTGCAGGGCGGCACCGGGCGCCTGGTCGAGCTCGGCACGCGCCTGTGCCTGGGCGGCGCGCTCGTGGACACGCTCTGCCAGGCGATGCGCCGCGACGGCCTGCTCGAGGTCACGCGCCGCGGCCAGAACGAAGCGGACGTCGAGTTCGAGCTGACGCTCGCCGGGCGGGCGCGCGCGCTGGATGCGTTCTCGCGCAGCGCCTACCTCGGCCCGGCGCCGGTGCCGGCCGAGGCCTACGCGGCACGCGTGCAGGCCCAGGCCGCCGACCGGCATCCGGTGACGCTGCGCGGCGCGCGCGCGGCCTTCGCCGGCGTGGTGCTGGCCGACGAGCTCGTCGACCGGCTGGGCACCGCGATGAACGCGGCCCGGCCGATGCTGCTGCACGGCCCGGCCGGCTCGGGAAAGACCTACATCGCGCGCGGCCTGGCCCGGCTGCTGCCCGGCCCGATCGCGGTGCCGCACGCGATCAGCGTGCAGGACGAGGTGATCCGCGTCTTCGACCCGCTGTGCCACCGGCCGGTGAGCGCCGACCCGGGCACGAGCGCGACGCGCGGCGGCCTGGACAGCCGCCAGCGCGCCGACGCCCGCTGGATGCTGTGCGAGCGCCCCGTGGTCGCCTGCGGCGGCGAACTGACGCTGGAGATGCTGGACCTGGGCTTCGACCCGCGCGCCGGCTACTACGAGGCGCCGCCGCACCTGAAGGCCAACAACGGCCTGTTCATCGTCGACGACCTCGGCCGCCAGCGCGTCACGCCGCGCGAGCTGATGAACCGCTGGATCGTGCCGATGGAGCGCCGCCACGACCACCTCACGCTGCGCCAGGGCGCCCGCTTCACCGTGCCCTTCGAGCTGATGCTGGTGTTCTCCTCCAACCTGTCGCCGCGCGACCTGGACGACGCCTTCCTGCGTCGCATCGGCCACAAGATCGAGGTCGGTCCCGTCGACGCCCCGGCCTACGCCCGCATCTTCGAGGACGCCTGCGCCGACGAGGGCGTGCCCTTCGACGCCGCCGGCCTCGCGCACCTGCTCGAGCGGCTGCATCCGCGCCACGGCCGGTCGCTGCTGGCCTGCCATCCGCGCGACCTGCTGCGGCTGGTCGCCAGCCGCGCGCGTTATCTCGAGGTCGATCCCTCGCTCGACGCCGGCCTGCTCGACTGGGCCTGGCGCACCCACTTCGGCGACGCCGCCCCGGCGGCCGGCGCCGCCGCTTCCGCCACCGCCGATCCGTCCAGGAGGCAGCCATGAGATCCCGAGGCCTGTTGATGCTCTTCATCGCCGCGATCGCCGGTCTGGCCGCGGTCGTCATGGCCGCGCGCTGGATGCAGGGCCAGAACGGCAACCAGGGGCGCATCGCGATCGCCAATGCCGACATCGAGCTGGGCGGCCGCATCTCCCGCGAGATGGTGCGCATGGCCGACTGGCCGCAGGGCAGCGTGCCGGCCGGCGCCTTCGAGGATCCGGCCGCGCTCGAGGGCCGGGTCGTGCTGGTGGCGATGCAGCGCGGCGAGCCGCTGACCGAGGCGCGGCTGGCGCCGGTCGGCACCAAGGGCGGCCTGTCCGCGGTCGTGCCCACCGGCAAGCGCGCGATGACGGTGCGGGTCAACGACGTCGTCGGCGTCGCGGGCTTCGCGCTGCCCGGCACCTACGTGGACGTGATGGTGAACACGCAGGACGAGGGCGGCGCGCGCAACGACCGCGACCACTCGATCTCCAAGATCGTGCTGGAACGCATCCTGGTGCTGGCCGTCGCGCAGGAGGCCGACCGCGACACCACCCGGCCCAAGGTCGTCAACGCGGTCACGCTGGAGGTCTCGCCCGACGAGGCCGAGCTGCTGGACCTGGCGCGCAGCGTCGGCAACCTGTCGCTGGTGCTGCGCAACCAGACCGATCCGAAGTCCGCCGGCAACGGCAACGGCGCCACCAAGGCGGCGCTGCTGGGCCTGCAGGCGCGCCTGGAAGCGCCGCCGCCCGCGCCCGTCCCCGCCCCGGCGAAGCCCGCGCCGCGCCGCGTGGCGCCGGCCGCGCCGGCCGCGGCCCCGGTGCTCGCCTCGCACCGCGCCGGCTGCGTCGAGTTGATCCGCGGCCTGGACAAGGTCACCGAGTGCTTCTGACCGGCCCGAGCGCACCCCGAGATCTCACAGAGACCGCCCCGAGGAGGAGACCGACCATGCCCACGCACCCGCACCCCCTCGCCACGATGGCGCCACGCGCCGCCGGCGCGCTGACCCTGGCGGCGCTGGCCGCGCTGCTGCCGGCGGCCCCGGTCCGTGGCGCGCCCGCGCCCGCCGCGGCGCCGGCCACGTCCACGGGCTCCACGCCGGCCCGGGCCGCGGCCGCCGGCGGTGCCGCGCCGTCCGGCGCCCCGATGTGCACCCGCGTGGAGACCGCGCCGATGGTGACGGTGCCGGTGGGCAAGTCCACGGTGCTGCGCCCGGCGCAGCCGGTCGCGCGCATCCTGCTCGGCAACCCGGAGAACGCCCGCGCCGCCCGGCCCGTCGAGACCAACGCGAAGAAGGACGAGGCCGGCGCCAAGGCCGGCGCGGCCGTGCAGGACACCCGCCCCGGCGTCGGCGAGGTCGACGTGCTGCTGCTCGCCCCCACCGAGATCTACCTGCTGGGCAAGGCGATCGGTTCGACCAACGTGGTCATGCTGGACCGCGCCGGCACCTGCACCGCCTTCGACGTCGTCGTGGGCATGGACACCGCCGCGCTGCAGGGCGTGCTGCAGCAGCTGCTGCCGGCGGAGCGCAACCTGCGCGTCAGCGCCGCCTTCGACTCCATCGTGCTGTCGGGCGAGGTGTCGGACAGCGAGGCGGTGACCCGCGCGGTGGACCTGGCCACCGCCTTCGTGCGCGGCGACGGCAAGGGCGGCGGCGCGCGCGTGGTCAACATGCTGCAGGTCGGCGCGCCGCAGCAGGTGATGCTGGAGGTCAAGGTCGCGGAGATCTCCAAGTCGCTGCTGGACGCCTTCGGCATCGACTTCGCGCGCGCCTACGCGCCGGGCGACGGCTCGATGGTGCGCTTCCTGGGCGGCATCTTCGGCGGCTCGGCCGGCCTGCTGGGGCAGATCACAGGCACCGGCCCGAGCGGCGTGCCCTACAGCTCGGTGGACGCGGTGGTCGGCGGACGGGTGCCGCTGCCCTCGATCAGCGGCGGCAACGTCACCGTCACCTACGACGCCTTCGGCCGCCCGACCTACACCACCACCTACGGCACCGTGCCCGGCCGCAGCGCCACCAGCGCGACGCTCAACATGCAGAAGACCGACGGCCTCGTGAAGGTGCTGGCCGAGCCGACGGTGATGGCCATCAGCGGCCAGACCGGCAGCTTCCTGGCCGGCGGCAAGATCCTGATCCCGGTGGTGCAGAACAACGGCGTGGGCGGCAGCACCGTCACGCTGGAGGAAAAGGAATTCGGCGTCTCGGTGAAGTTCACGCCGACGGTGCTGGGCGGCGGCCGCATCCACCTGCGCGTGCGGCCGGAGGTGTCCGAGCTCAACGCCTCCGGCGTGCAGATCAGCGCCGGCGCGCTGAACTCGGTGCTGCCCTCCTTCACCTCGCGCAAGGCCGAGACCACGGTCCAGTTGCTCGACGGCCAGAGCTTCGCCATCGGCGGCCTGATCAAGAACAACACGACGACCAACATCAAGGCCTTCCCCTTCCTGGGCGAGCTGCCGGTGGTGGGCGCGCTGTTCCGCAGCACGCAGTTCCAGACCGACCGCTCGGAGCTGGTCTTCGTCATCACGCCGCGGCTGGTGCAGCCGCTGCCGCCGGACTACAGGCTGCCCACCGACGGCTACACGCCGCCCACGCGGGGCGAGCTGATCCTGCAGGGGCGCCTGGAAGGACAGGCCCCGGCCGACGGCCGGGCCGACAGCCCTGCCGCCACCACGGCCGCCAACCCGGCCGCCAACCCGGCCGCCAACCCGGCCGCGACTTCGGCGATGACCCCGGCCTCCCCCGCCAGGCCCGCGCCGGCGCGCGGCGGCTTCGACAAGGAGCAACAGCCATGACCCGCCCCGTCCTCCCCCGTCCGCACCGTGTCATCGCCGCCACCGCCGCGGCCTCGACCGCCGCCGCCCGCCGGCGGGTCCGGCGCGCCCGCGCGCTGGACCGCGCCGCCACCGGCGCCGGGCCTCTCGCGGCGTTGACGCTGTCGGTCGCCTCCGTCGCCTCGCTGGTCTTCCTGGTCGCGGCCGCGCTGCTGAGCGGCTGCGCGGCGACGACGACGCCGAGCTACGACCGGCAGTTCGGCGACGCCACCCGCGCGCTGATGGCGCAGCAGGTCCTCGATCCCGGCGCGCCGTCGCGGCACGCCGCCAAGGGCAGCAAGGTCGACGGCCGGCTTACCCGCGAAGCAGGCGTGCGCCTGGTCGACAGCTACAAGGCGCCGCCGCCGAGCAACGTCATCAACATCGGCGTCGGCGCGGGCGCGACGGATCGCTGAGGGCTGCCGTCAGCGCCCATCACCGAACCGCACCGAGCGTCACCGAAGCCCATCAAGCGCCACCGAGAGCCACGCGATCCACCGCCCCCCGGAGCATCACCATGACCGCGCCCGC
>NZ_JBQEOF010000006.1:0-185549 GCF_052044995.1 Roseateles sp. 22389 | reverse complement strand
AGCGCCGGCACGGCCGTCGTGCCCAGCGCGGCGCGGTGGCCATCGTGGTGGCGCTGCTGCTGGCGGTGATGGTGGGTTTCCTGGGCCTGGCGATCGACGGCGGGCGCCTGTACCTGGCCAAGACGGAGCTGCAGAACACCGCCGACGCCTGCGCGCTCGCGGCGAGCTACGAGCTGATCGGCGCGCCCGCGATCCCCGCCGACGCCTTCCCGCGCGCCGAGGCGGCGGGCCGCACGATCGCGCGGCAGAACCGCGTCGGCTTCCAGGGCTCGGGCGTGGTCGACGGCGACGTGGTCGTGGCCTTCGGCAGCTCGCTGGCCGCCGGCAGCCTGTGGAGCGCCGCCGGCGCGGCGGCGCCCGCGTCCAAGTACGTGCGCTGCACGCTCAACCGCGGCGGCTTCGCGCCCTACTTCATGCAGGTGATGGGCTTCGGCGCGCAGTCGGTCGCCGCGATCGCGACCGCGACGCTGACGCCGGCGCAGAGCAACTGCGCCGTGCCGCTGGGCGTGTGCCGCGCGGGCTCGGCCGGCGCCGGCGCGTCGCCGCCCTTCGGCCTGGTGCCCGGCACCTGGGTCAGCGGCCGCTTCAAGGACGGCGGCGGCAACTGGAACTGGATCGACTTCAGCCCGCCGAGCGGCGGCGAGAGCGAACTGGCGGCGCTGCTGACCGGCAACGGCATGTGCTCGCTCAACGTCACCGCACCGGTGGGCGCGCCGGGCAACATGGGCAACGCCGCGGCCAAGGCCTGGAACACCCGCTTCGGGCTGTACCAGGGGTCCAGCAACGTCACCAACGCGCCGCCGGACTTCACCGGCTACGCCTACACGACAACCAACTGGCCCGCCGGCGCCAACGCGCGCCTGGACTTCCTGAGCCGCCGCGGCGCGCACGCGCCCTACGGCAGCAGCGTCGCCGCCGGCAACGCGGAGACCGGGCTGGCGATCAGCAACGCCTACAACCCGACCACCACCGTGGCGCAGCACACGCAGTACGGTGCCGACCGTCGGCTGGTGGTGGCGCCCATCATCGACTGCGCCTCGCTGACCGGCGGCACGCACACGACCACCGTGCTGGGCTGGGGCTGCATGCTGATGCTGCAGCCGATCGACAACCCGAACGACACGCTGAAGATGGAGTACGTCGGCCTGTCGAGCGCCACCGGCAGCCCCTGCGCCTCCTCCGGCGTGGCCGGCGATTCCGCCAGCATCGGACCGATGGTCCCGGCGCTGGTGCAGTGAGGCCGCCATGTCCGCCGCCCGCCCTGCCCGCCTGCTTCCCTCGACGGCCGTGCCGGCGCGGCGCACCGTGTGCAGTGCGCGCGGCGCATGCGGCGTCGCCGCGGTCGAGCTCGCGCTGCTGATGTCGCCCCTGCTGCTGCTGGTCTTCGGCGCCAGCGAGCTGGGCCGCGCGGTGTTCAGCTACAACATGCTGGACAAGTCGGTGCGCGACGCCGCGCGCCACCTGTCGCAGCACGGCCCCGGCGACGCGACCATCGCCACCGAGGCACGCTGCCTGGCCGTCTACGGCACCACCGACTGCAGCGGCAGCGCGCTCGCGCCCGGCCTGACGACCGGCATGGTGACGATCTGCGACGCCACGCTGTGCCCGTCCACGCACGCCAACCAGCTGACCGGCAGCGGCACCGTCAACCTGGTCACGGCCAGCATCCAGGACTATCCCTACCGGTCGGTGGTGCGCTTCGTCGTCCCCGACATGAACTTCAACACCATCGCGGTGACGATGAGGGCCCAGCTATGAACCCCGCTTCCCGCACCCCGTCGACCGTCATGCCGCGTGCCATGGCGGTGGCCTTCGCACGCCGGCGCCAGCGCGGCGCGGCGGCGGTCGAGTTCGCGCTGGTCTGCGGCCTGCTGAGCACGCTGGTGCTGGGCGTGATCGAGATGGGCCGGCTGCTGTGGACCTGGAACGCCGCCGTCGAGGCCACGCGCTACGGCGCGCGCCTGGCCGTGGTCTGCGACATGAACGACAGCCACATCAAGACCCGCATGATCTCGCGGCTGCCGACGCTGACCACCGCCAACATCCGCGTGACCTACCTGAACCCGCCGGCCGCGGCCAACACCTGCACGCCGGCGGACTGCAAGGCGGTGCAGGTCGCGCTGACCGGCTACTCGCACCGCGCCATGATCCCCTTCGTGCCGATGACCCTGACCTTGCCGGCGTTCGCGACCACGCTGCGCAAGGAGTACATGAACAGCGCCGCCAACGAGGTGTGCCAGTGAAAGTCAAGATCGTCACGCCCGACACGGCCCACGCCTTCGCCTGGACCGAGGCGCTGCGCGCGGAACCGGCCTTCGCGGTGGCCGCGCTGGAGCGGCCGCTGCGCGAGGTCAACGCCATCGTCAACGGCAGCCGGCCCGACCTGCTGCTGGCCGAGAGCGGCAGCGCCGAGGACTTCCTCGCGCTGGAGCGGCTGGCCATGGCGCATCCGGAAGTGGACGTGGTGCTGGTGGCGCCCGAGCTCTCGCCCGACTTCCTGATGCGCGCGATGCGCGCCGGCGTGCGCGAGGTGCTGCCCGCGCCGGCCTCCGGCGACGCGGTGCTGGCCGCGCTGCGACGGCTGCAGCGCAAGCGCGGCGCGGGCGCCGCCGCGGCCGCCGCGCCGCCCCGCCATGGCGAGCTGCTCGCGCTGGTGTCCTGCAAGGGCGGCAGCGGCGCGACCTTCGTCGCGGCCAACCTGGCGCACCTGCTGGCCGCCGGCGGCCGGCGGCGCGTGGCGCTGATCGACATGAACCTGCAGTTCGGCGACGCCGCGCTGTTCCTGGGCAACCAGACCCCACCCAGCCACGTCGCCGACGTGGCCCGCAACATCGGCCGCCTGGACGCGGACCTGCTGCAGTCCGCGATGACCGAGGCCGGCCCCGGCCTGTGGGTGCTGGCGGCGCCGGAGGATCCGGCGCACGCCGCCGACGTCACGCCCGCGCAGGTGCAGGCCATCCTGCGCCAGGCGCGCGAAGGCTTCGATTTCGTCGTCGTGGACGTGGGCCGCTCGCTCAGCGCGGCGACGCTGGCGGTGCTGGACGAGGCCGACCGGCTCTTCGCGGTGCTGCAGCTGACGCTGCCCTTCATCCGCGACGGCAAGCGGCTGCGCGAGGTGTTCCGCTCGCTGGACTATCCGGCCGACAAGGTCCGCTGGATCGTCAACCGCTACCAGAAGGACAGCCAGTTCAGCCTCGACGACCTGTGCCGCACGCTGGCGGTCGACGCGCCGATCACGCTGCCCAACCATTACGAGGCCGTCGCCGCGGCGGTCAACCAGGGCGTGCCGGTCGACACCATCGCGCCGGCCAGCAGCATCGCGCGGGCCCTGCGCGAGCTGGCCGCCGGCGTCGCGCCCGAGGCGCCGGTGCCGCAGCGGCGCTGGCTGTCGGGCCTGTTCCGGGGAGCATCCGCATGAAAGACATGACCATGACGCTGCGCGAGCGGCTGGGGGCCGCGGTGCCGGGCTTCGTGCCCGCCGACGGCGCGCCCGAGGACAGCGCCGGCGCGCCGACGCAGGCCTACCAGGCGACCAAGTTCCGCATCCACCAGCTGCTGCTGGGCCGGCTGGACCTGGAGGCGATGGACGGCCTGGGCGCGGACGCGCTGCGCGACGAACTCCGGCAGATGGTGGAGCGGCTGCTGTTCGAGGAGAACCTGGTCCTCAACGCCGCCGAGCGCCGCGCGCTGGTGCGCGACATCCAGTACGAGATGCTGGGCTTCGGCCCGATCGAGCCGCTGCTGGCCGATCCGACGGTGTCGGACATCCTCGTCAACACGCATGCGCAGGTCTACGTCGAGCGACGCGGCCGGCTGGAGCTCACCGACGTGCGCTTCGCCGACGACGACCACCTGCTCAAGATCATCGACAAGATCGTGTCGCGCATCGGCCGGCGCGTGGACGAGGCCAGCCCGATGGTGGACGCGCGGCTGCCCGACGGCTCGCGGGTCAACGCGATCATTCCGCCGCTGGCCATCGACGGGCCCATCCTCTCGATCCGGCGCTTCGCCGCGGTGCCGCTGAAGGCGGAGAACCTGATCGAGTTCCGCTCGATGTCGGCGGAGATGGCGCGGTTCCTGGCGGCGCTGTCGCAGGCGCGGGCCAACATCCTGATCTCGGGCGGCACGGGCTCGGGCAAGACGACGCTGCTGAACATCCTCAGCGGCGCGATCCCGCACAGCGAGCGCATCGTGACCATCGAGGACGCCGCCGAGCTGCAGCTGCAGCAACCGCACGTGGTGCGGCTGGAGACGCGCCCGCCCAACATCGAGGGCCGCGGCGAGGTGGCGCAGCGCGCATTGGTGCGCAACGCGCTGCGCATGCGCCCGGACCGCATCATCCTGGGCGAGACGCGCGGCGCCGAGGCGCTGGACATGCTGCAGGCGATGAACACCGGCCACGAGGGCTCGATGACGACGGTGCATGCCAACACGCCGCGCGACGCGCTGGCGCGGCTCGAAAGCATGATCGCGATGGCCGGCGTGGACCTGCCGGCCAAGGCGGCGCGGGCGCAGATCGCCTCGGCCATCGGCGTGATCGTGCAGGCCAACCGCCTGTCCGACGGCACCCGCAAGCTGACCAGCATCCAGGAGGTCACCGGCATGGAGGGCGACACCGTCACCCTGCAGGAGATCTTCTCGTTCAAGCAGACCGGCGTGGCGTCCAACGGCGCGGTGCAGGGCTACTTCAGCGCCACCGGCGTGCGCCCGCGCTGCTGGGACCGGCTCTGCGCGCGCGGGGTCGACCTGCCGCAGACGCTGTTCACGCCGATGCGGGTCGAGGTCTGAGGACCGAGGGAGCGCCACCATGGACGTCAGCCTGATCCTGTTCGCCGGTGTCGCCTTCCTGGCGGTGCTGCTCGCCCTGGAGGGGATCTACATCCTCTGGGCCTCGCGCCACAGTGCCGAGGCGCGGCGCATCGCCGCGCGGCTGGCGGCGCTCGGCGGCGAGGCCGCGGCGGGCGCGACCAGCATCGAGCGCGCGCAGACGCCGGAGCGGCTGCCGCGGCTCAACGCGCTGATCGCCCGCACGCTGCCGGGTCGCCGGCTGCGCCGCCTGGCCGGCGCGGCGGCGGTGACGGCCTCGGTGGCGGAGTTGATGCTGCTGTCCGCGGCGCTGGCGGCCTGCGGGCTGATGGTGCCGCCGCTGCTGGGCAAGCCGATGGCGCTGGGCCTGGGGCTGGCGATCGCGCTGGGCGCCCTGCCCTGGTGGCGCGTGGCCTCGCGCGCGTCCGACCGCGTCGCGCGCATCGAGCGCCAGTTCCCCGAGGCCCTGGACCTGATGGGCCGCGCGATGCGCGCCGGCCATGCGTTCCCGTCGGCGATCCGCATGGTGGCCGACGAGATGCCCGCGCCGCTGGGCCGCGACTTCCGGCTGCTGTTCGACGAGATCAACTACGGCGTGCCGGTCAACGACGCGCTCGCGCGCCTGGCCGAGCGCGTGCCCATCGCCGACGTCAGCTACTTCGTCGTGGCGGTGATGATCCAGCGCGAGTCGGGCGGCAACCTGGCCGAGCTGCTCGACAAGATCGCCGCGCTGGTGCGCGACCGGCTGCGGCTGCTCGGCGAGATCCGCACGCTGTCGGCCGAGGGGCGGCTGTCGGCGCTGATCCTGACGGCGCTGCCCTTCGGCGTCGGGCTGGTCGTCAACCTGGTGAATCCGGAGTTCATGGCCGTGCTGTGGAACGACCCGCTGGGGCTGCGCATGGTGGCGGTGGCGCTGGCGATGATGGCGCTGGGCATCTTCTGGATGCGCCGGATCATCAGGATCCGCGTCTGACGCGGCCACGCACGAGCGAAGCAGGGAGACCGACGATGTCCGCGATGCAATGGATGATGCTGGGGCTGGTCTTCATCGTCGTCGTGACGGCGGTGCTGGGCGTGGGTGCGCTGCTCAGGCCCGATCCGGCGCGGCAGCGGCTGCGCGCGCTGGAGGGCGGGCCGGCCGCGAAAGGGCCTTCGGGCGAGCGCTTCCTGCAGGTGGTCGCCGACCTGACCCGGCCGATCGGCAAGCTGTCGATGCCCGAGGAAGGCTTCGAGAAATCCAGCATCCGGCTGCGCTTCGTGCACGCCGGCATCCGCAGCCCGATCGCCGCGTCGGCCTTCTTCGGCCTGAAGACGCTGCTGACGCTGGGCCTGCCGCTGGCGGGCTTCGCGGCCCTGTCCACCGGCGGCGACATGCCGCGCGGCGCGGCGCTGATGCTGTTGCTGCTGGTGCTGGCCTGCGTCGGCTACTACGGCCCGAACCTGGTGCTGGGGCACCTGGTGACGGCCCGCCAGCGCGAGATCTTCGAGGCCTTCCCCGACGCGCTGGACCTGATGACGGTCTGCATGGAGGCGGGCCTGGGCACCGAGGCCGCGATGATGCGCGTGGCCGATGACCTGCAGCTCAAGAGCCCGGCGCTGGCCGACGAGCTGCGGCTGGTCAACCTCGAGCTGCGCGCGGGCGCGGACCGCGAACGGGCGCTGCGCAACCTGGCCATCCGCACCGGCGTCGAGGAGGTGGACGGCTTCGTCACGATGATCAGCCAGGCCGAGCGCTTCGGCACCAGCATCGCCGCCTCGCTGCGCATCCACGCCGAGATGCTGCGCACGCGCCGGCGCCAGCGCGCCGAG
Source organism: Roseateles sp. 22389 (assembly GCF_052044995.1). Taxonomy (NCBI): domain Bacteria; kingdom Pseudomonadati; phylum Pseudomonadota; class Betaproteobacteria; order Burkholderiales; family Sphaerotilaceae; genus Roseateles; species Roseateles sp. 22389. Next base: position 178,934 of record NZ_JBQEOF010000006.1, on the reverse strand, counting down.
GAGGCGGCCGCCAAGATCGCGCTGAAGCTGCTGTTCCCGCTGATCTTCTGCATCTTCCCGTCGCTGATGGTCGTGCTGATGGGGCCGGCCATGATCCAGATCTACCGTGTGCTGCTGCCGACGATGGCCGGCGGCTGAGGAGGCGTCATGCGTGTGCAAAGCCGATTTCCGTCGCCCGCGTCCGCCCTGCCCGCCCCGGCGTCCGAGCGCCCTCGCGCCGCGCCCTCCCGCAGCGGCGCCCCAGTCGTCGATGTCGAACTCGACATGGATCCCTCGCCCAGCCGCGGCGCGGCGCCGACGGCGCTGCCGCCTCGCACGCGGCCAGGGCGCGGGCGCGCTGCCGGCCTGCGCCGGGCGGTCGCGCTCGGCCAGGCGGCGTCGGCACTGACGCTGGCGGGCTGCGCGCTGTGGCCGCCGGCGGCGCCGCCGCGCGCCTACCAGGTCGCGCCGGTCTACCGCGTCGACGACACGCCGCAGGCGGTCCAGGCCTACCTCGCGGCCGGCCGCTACTTCGAAGGCTCGCGCGACTGGCCGCGCGCGGCGCAGTCCTATCGCAAGGCGACGGAACGCGACGCGTCGTCGGAGGCGGCATGGGATGGGCTGGGCCGCACGCTGGCGTCGGCGGGCCGGCTCGACGAGGCCGAGGCCGCGCTGCGCCAGGCGGTCGCGCTCGCGCCGGGGCGGGCCCGGGCGCACAACAACCTCGCCTACGTGCTGCTCCTGAAGGACCAGCCGGCGCCGGCGCTCGCGGCGCTCGACGAGGCGCTCGCCCTCGATCCCTCGCACGCCCTGGCGCGCGCGAACCGCGACGAGGCGATGACGCGGCTCGTCGCCACGCGGCCGGAGACGGCAACGACGACGGCATCGGCATCGGCAACGACGGCGTCGGCTACGACGGCATCGGCGGCGACGGCGACGGCGACGGCGACGGCGACGGCAACGGCGGCGGCGACGGCAACGGCGGCGGCGACGACGGCGGCGACGACGACGGCGGCGACGACGACGGCGGCGGCGACGACGACGGCGATCGTCATGTCGCCGCCGGCGCTCGATACCGCGCCGATTCCCGCGCTCGACACGGCGCCGATACCCGCGACCCGCCTTCCAACGACCGAGCTCGCCACGATCGCGGCGGCGGCTTCGCTCGGCCAGGCGCTGCCACCGCCCGACGGGTGCGCGCCCCCGAAGCGGCTGGAAGTCAGCAATGGCATGGGCGCGACCGGCATGGCGGCGCGGGTGGAAGGCTGGCTCTCGCAGCGCGGACTGCCGCGCGCGCGCCTGACCAACCAGCCCGCCTACGACGTGGTCCGGACCCGCGTGGATTACGCCGCCGGCCAGGCCGCGGCCGCGCGCTGCGTGGCGCTGGCCCTGCCGGCGGGTGTGACGACGGCGTTGAGCGAACGCGCCGGCCTGCGCGGTGATGTCCGCCTCGTGGTCGGCCGGGACTGGCCGGCGCGGCTGGTGGAAGGCGCGGAGACCCACGCCGGCCTCTGACCTCCGGGGCCACGCTGGCGGCGGCCCGCTGCCGCACGCCGGATGCGCGCCGGATGCGCGCCGCTGTGCACCGGATGTGTCGCCCCGGGGACCTACACTTCGAGCCCATGCAGATCCCTCCCGCGGCCATCGCCGCCGCGCCGGCGCCCTCCGCGCTGGCCACCTCCCCGCTCGCGCTGACCGCGGCCTTCGTCGCCGCGGTGATCGTCTCCTTCCTGGTCAAGCTCTGGCTGTCCTCGCGCCAGATGCGCCACGTCGCGCGCCACCGCGGCGCGGTACCGGCCGCCTTCGTCGGCACCGTGCCGCTGTCCGCGCACCAGAAGGCCGCCGACTACACCGTCGCGCGCGGCCGCTTCGGCACGCTGCACCTGGCCTGGGACACCGCGCTGCTGATCGGCTGGACGCTGCTGGGCGGCCTGGACCTGCTCAACCAGTGGGCCCTGTCCTGGCGCCAGGAACTGGGCCCGATGGGCTACCAGCTCGCGCTGCTGGCGGTCTTCGGGCTGCTGTCCGGGCTGCTCGACCTGCCCTGGTCGCTCTACAACACCTTCCGGCTGGAGGAACGCTTCGGCTTCAACCGCACGACGCTGCGGCTGTTCATCGTCGACGGGTTCAAGGGCCTGGCGGTGGGTGCGCTGCTCGGGCTGCCGATCGCGGCGCTGATCCTGTGGCTGATGGCGCAGGCCGGCAGCCTGTGGTGGCTGTGGGCCTGGGGCGCGTGGATGGGCTTCAACCTGCTGATGCTGGTGATCTATCCCACCGTCATCGCGCCGCTGTTCAACAAGTTCCAGCCGCTGGAGGACGCCGCGCTGCGCGAGCGCGTCCAGACGCTGATGCAGCGCTGCGGCTTCGCGGCCAAGGGGCTGTTCGTGATGGACGGCAGCCGGCGCTCGGCGCACGGCAACGCCTACTTCACCGGCCTGGGCGCGGCCAAGCGGGTGGTGTTCTTCGACACCCTGCTCGAGCGGCTCGATCCGCCCGAGGTCGAGGCGGTGCTCGCGCACGAGCTGGGCCACTTCAAGCGCCGCCACGTGCCGCAGCGCATGGCGCTGATGTTCGCGCTCAGCCTGGCCGGCTTCGCGCTGCTGGGCTGGCTCAGCACGCAGGCGGGCTTCTACCTGGGCCTGGGCGTGCGTCCCAGCCTGGACGCGCCCAACGACGCGCTCGCGCTGCTGCTGATCATGCTGGCGCTGCCGCCGTTCACCTTCTTCCTGACGCCGCTGATGTCGCTGTGGTCGCGGCGGCACGAGTTCGAGGCGGACGCCTATGCCTGCGCCCAGGCCAGCGGCGCCGACCTGTCGCAGGCGCTGCTCAAGCTGCACGAGGACAACGCCGGCACGCTGACGCCGGACCCGCTGTTCGCGCGCTTCTACTACTCGCATCCGCCGGCCAGCGAGCGGCTGGCGGCGATCGCGTCGCTGTCGGGCGCACCGGCCGCGCCGGCGGGACAGGTCGCATGAGCAAGGCGCCGCAGACCGGGCTGGTGGTGCGCGGGCACGGCCGCCATTACGTCGTCGAGGACCAGGACGGGCAGCGCATCCACTGCCTGACCCGCGGCAAGAAGAGCGATTGCGTCGTTGGCGACCGCGTGCGCTGGATGCGCAGCAGCGAGCACGAGGGCGTGATCGAGAAGGTCGAGCCGCGGCGCAACCTGCTGTTCCGCCAGGACGAGTGGAAGACCAAGAGCTTCGCCGCCAACCTGGACCGGCTGCTGATCCTGGTGGCGGTCGAGCCGCAGTTCTCCGAATCGCAGCTCACCCGCGCGCTGATCGCGGCGCAGAGCGCCGGCATCGCCGCCGACATCGTGCTCAACAAGACCGACCTGCCCGGCGCCCAGGCCGCGCGCGAGCGGCTCGCGCCGTACAAGGCCATGGGCCAGCGGGTGCTGGAGCTCAGCCTGAAGGGCCGCCCGGATGAGTCGCGCGAGGTGCTGCTGCCGCTGCTGCACGGCCAGGCGACGCTGGTGCTGGGGCCCAGCGGCACCGGCAAGAGCACGCTGATCAACCTGCTGGTGCCCGATGCGCAGGCGCAGGTGGGCGAGATCTCGCAGGCGCTGAATTCCGGGCGCCACACGACGACCACGACGCAGTGGTACTGGATGGATGCGGGGCGCGAGGACGCGCTGATCGATTCCCCGGGCTTCCAGGAATTCGGCCTGCGCCAGATCGCCGCGCCGGACCTGGCGAGCTACATGCCCGATTTCAAGCCCTATCTGGGCGAGTGCCGCTTCCACAACTGCAGCCATCGGCATGAGCCCGGCTGCGCGGTGCTGACGGCGGTCGAGGCGGGGGCGATCAGCCCCTCGCGTTACCGCATCTACGACGAGCTCTGGGACGAGCTCAGCGCGCCGCCCAAGTATTGAGCTCTGCGGCGATGGTCAGCGCTCCAGGCGCGGATCGCTGTGGGGCACTTCGCGGACCTCGGCGTCGATGACCTCGCCTTGCGGCGCGCGGCCGGTGCCCGCCATGCCCCCGGGCATCCCGCCGGGGAACGGTCCGCGTCCACCGCGGAACGCCTGCGCGCGGAACTGCGCCGCGCGCTGGAACGCCGCCGTGTGCAGCGTCGGCCGGCGGCCGCGGATCAGGCTCCACAGCAGCACCCCGCCGAAAATCACCAGCCCGGCGGCCAGCACCACCAGGAAGAGCACCAGGGAGGCCACCGCCAGCACGAGGCGGGCGGCGATCGAGAAAAGCGTGGAGAGAGCGTTCATCGGTCGTTCAGTTCGGGGCGGTCGGGCCCGGATTCAAGCCCGGATTCAAGGCCCGGACGCGGGCGGTCAGCCGCGGCCAATGTAGGGCATCTTGGTCGCCATCACCGTCAGGAAAGGCACGTTGGCCGACAGCGGCAATCCCGCCATGTACAGCACGGCGCTGGCGGCATGGCCGACATCCATCACCGGCTCCACCATCGTGCCGCCATGCGCCTGCGGCACGCCCTGCTTGAAGCGCTCGGTCAGGTCGGTCTCGGCATTGCCGATGTCGATCTGGCCGGCCGCGATGTCATGCCGGCGGCCGTCCAGCGCCAGCGTCTTGGTCAGGCCGGTGATCGCATGCTTGGTCGAGGTGTAGGCGATCGAGCCCGGCCGCGGCGCATGCGCCGAGATCGACCCGTTGTTGACGATGCGCCCGCCGCGGGGCGACTGCCGCTTCATCAGGCCGAAGGCCGCGCGGGCGCAGAGGAAGCTGCCGGTCAGGTTGACGTCGACGACGGCCCGCCAGGTCTCGAGGCTCAGTTCGTCGATGTCCGACGCCGGCGCGCCGCGCCCGGCGTTGTTGAACAGGAAGTCGAGCCGGCCCCAGCGGCGTTCGATCGCGTCGAAGGCGGCGCTCACCTGGGCCTCGTCGGCGACATCGGCGGGCAGCACCAGCGCGCGTTCCGGCGCGAGCGCCGCGGTCTCGCGCAGCATCGCCTCGCGACGCCCCAGCAGCGCGACCTGCCAGCCAGCCTGCATCAAGGCCTGCGCCGCGGCGCGGCCGATGCCGGAGCCGGCGCCGGTCACCGCGGCGAAGCGGGTCTGGAGGGGCGAGGCCGCCGCGAGCGGAACGACCTCGGGCGAGGGCGTCACGTGGGCAGCGACGGGATCGAGGGCGGCGTGGGCAGAGTCCATCCCCGCATCATAGGGAGCGAGGGGGACACCGGCAGCCGCGCGGGGGATGTGCCCGCGCGATCCACGCCCGACGCGTTCATCGGCGCCGGCCAGGACAGGCGGATGCCGGAGGCCGGATCCAGCTCGATGGCCGCGTCGGCGACGCGCCGCGCCAGGAAGCTCGCCAGGCCGCTCATCGCGACGCCACCTGTTCGCCGTCCACGCCGGTGTCGGCGCGGCGGCCGGTCACCACCACCGTGGGCAGCGTCTGGACTTCGCCGGCGGCGCGCAGCGCGGCCAGCGTCGGCGCGGACTTGCCGTTGATGACCACCGTCGGCAGGCGCTCCGGCTGGCCGGCGCGGCTGGGCAGCGCCATCAGCAGGCCGGCGGCGATGCCGGCCCCGATCCCGATCAGCGCGGCAAGGCGCTTGAGCGTCGCGAAACGGTCGTGGCAGCGAATGGTGTTCATCTCTTCCTCCAGGGGCCGCGGGGTTGTTCTTGCGGCATGGGGCGAACTGTCGCAGGGGTTTACCCCTAGCAAAAGTCTGCTGCGACCAACACGTTGTTGCTAGCGACGAACTGCGGCGGAGCGCGATGAACGGCGCCCGCGATCCGGGTTTACCCGAAACGGTGAGGGCCCCTTCCGGGGCCCTCGACAGGGGGAGTCCCGGCCCGCCTTCAGGCGGGTCCGGCAGGTCAGGCGGGCACCAGTCCCCGCCCCTTGAGCATCGGCTCAACCCGCGCGTCGCGGCCGCGGAAGGCCCGGTAGGTCGCGCCCGGCTCGCGGCTGTTGCCCACCGACAGGATGTTGTCCAGCAGCGACCGGGCGACCGACCGGTCGAACGGATCGCCGGCCTCGACGAAGGCCTCGAAGGCATCGCAGTCCAGTACTTCCGCCCACAGGTAGACGTAATAGCCGGAGGCGTAATAGCTGCCCGAGAACAGGTGCTGGAAATGCGTCAGCCGGTGATTCATCCCGACCGCCGGCGGCAGGCCCAGGCGCTCCAGTGTCTCGCGCTCGAAGGCGACCGGGTCCGGCGCCTCGGCCTCTTCCCGCGCGTGGATGGCCAGGTCCACCAGCGCCGACGCGCAATAGCGCACCGTCTCGTAGCCCTGGTTGAAGGTGGCGGCGGCCTTGAGCCGCGCCAGCAGCGCGTCGGGCAGCGGCTCGCCGGTGCGGTGATGGCGCGCGTGCTGCTTCAGCACCGCCGGCTCGGCCATCCAGTGCTCCATCAGCTGCGAGGGCAGCTCGACGAAGTCGCGCAGCACCTGCGTGCCGGACAGGCGCTCGAACTCGACGTCCGACAGCAGCCCGTGCAGGCCGTGGCCGAACTCGTGGAAGAGCGTGCGCACGTCGTCGAAGGACAGCAGCGTCGGCTCGCCCGGCGCGCCCTTGGCGAAGTTGTTGTTGTTCAGGATGATCGGCAGCGCGTCGATGCCGTTGCGCGCCTGCCAGCGCAGCGCGTTCATCCAGGCGCCGCTGCGCTTGGTCGGACGCGCGAAGTTGTCCTGGATGAAGACGCCGCGCAGGCGGCCATCCTCGCCCCGGACCTCGTGGACCTTCACGTCCGGGTGATAACCGGCGACCTGCGGCTGCTCGACGAAACGCAGGCCGTAAAGGCGCTCGGCGCAGTCGAACATCGCGCGCACCATCGCGTCCAGCGGGAAGTAGGGCTTGACCTCCGCCTCGTCGAGCTGAAAGCGCTGCTGGCGCACCTTCTCGGCGTACCAGCGCCAGTCCCAGGCCTCGATGCTCAGGTCGTGGCCGAGCTGCTCGCGCACCTCGTCGAGCATCGCCCGCTCGCGCGCGGCGGCCGCCTTGGCCGGCTCCCAGACCTGGTCCAGCAGCGCCTGCACGGCGGATTGGCGGCCGGCCATGGTGTCGGCCAGCGCGTAGTCGGCGAAGCTGCGATGGCCGTGCAGCGTGGCCTGCTCATGCCGCAGCGCGAGCAGCTCCCGCACCAGCACTCGGTTGTCGGTCTCGCCGGTCGCGTCGCCGCGGCCGACCCAGGCGCGCCAGGCCTGCTCGCGCAGGTCGCGCCGCTCGCTGAAGGTCAGGAAGGGCACGATCAGCGAGCGCGACAGCGTCACCACATGCACGCCCTCCTCCACCTGCCCGCGGTCCAGCGCCGCCTGGCGCGCGGCGGCGCGGACGAAGTCCGGCAGGCCGGCCAGGTCGCGTTCTCCGCGCAGCACCAGCTGGTAGCCGCTCTCGTCGGCCAGCACGTTCTGCGCGAAGCGGGTGTTGAGTTCCGCCTGCCGCTCCATGTTGGCGGCGTAGCGGTCTCGGTCCGCGCCCTGCAGGCGGGCGCCGGCGCGGACGAAGTCCAGGTGCACGCGCTCCAGCAGCCGGCGCTGCTCCGGCGTGAGCCCGAGCGCGGCGCGCTGTTCATGCAGCGCCTCGACGCGGGCGAACAGCGCGGCGTTCAGGTAGATCGCGTTGGTGTGCGCGGCCAGCGGCGCGGCCATGCGCCGCTGCACCGCCTGCAGCTCGGGCGAGCTCGCCGACGCGCTCAGCGTCGAAAACAGGTGCTCCAGCGCGGTCAACGCGCGCCCGGCGCGATCGAGCGCGGCGAGCGTGTTCTCGAAGGTCGGGGCCGCCGGCTGCGACGCGATCGCGTCGAGCTCGGCGCGGTGCGCGGCCAGCGCCGCGTCGAAAGCCGGTTCGAAATGCCCGGCCTCGATCGCCTCGAACGGCGGCAGCCCGTAGGGGCCGGTCCAGGCGGACAGCAGCGGGTTGGCAGCAGGGGCGGCGCTCATCGTGTCTCCAGGGGCCATCAACAGGGCGCCGATTGTAGGAACGGCGCCGGACCGCGATCGGTGCCGGCGCCGTTCCCGAGGCGTCGAAAGGGGAACGCCTTACTTCTTGTTCATTTCCTTCTTGATGGCGATCTCGTCGGCCTCGTCGTAGGACCGGTTGCCGCACTTGAGCTTCCACTCGTTGCGCTTGTCGTTCAGGTCCTCGACCGCCTCGTTGAAGTCGTCGGCGATCTTCTGGTGGGCATCGACGCGGGTGTTGAAGGCCTTGTTGACCTCGACGCGGTCATTGCGCGCCTTGTTGAAGGCATCGATCTTGGGCTGGAGGGCGTTGGCGCGGGCCTGGTACTCCTCCTGCTTGGCCTTGAGCTGGTCCTTCTCCATCTTGGAGGCACCGGCCTCGATCTCGGCGCCGAAGGCCTTGACCGACTCGATCTCGGCCTTCAGCGCGGCGCCCTGGGCCTGCATGTCCGACTCGAACTTGTCGGACTCGGCCTTGGCCGCCTTGAGCTCGTCGCGCTCCTTCAGGACAACGGCCTTCTTCTTGTCCAGCTCGGCCGCGGCGGCCTCGTTCTGCTGGTTGCTGGCCATGCAGGCGCGCAGCTCGTCGCGGGTCATCAGCTTGCCCTTGCCGCCCTTGGCGGCGGCCGGCGCGGCCGGCGTGGCGGGCTTGGTGCCGCTGGTCTGGGCGACGGCCAGACCGCAGGCCAGCAGCGCGGCGACGGCGAGGGAGGTGCGAAGAGTGTTCATGTCGTCTCTCAGGTCATTGCGCCGGGTGGGCGCTGTCTCGTCGGCACGGGCTCGCCGGTGGCACCGGCCGGCCCGCAGTCTCATGGGGCGGCCGGAGCAGGCCGCCATGCGGGTCGGCATGATGCCACGACCGGGATAATGCGCCGCTTCAGATCGTTTCCGCCCCGCGTGCAGCCCGCACGCCGGGGCATCCACCCCGCACCCCGGCCGCTTCGGGCGGCCCTTCGACCATGGCGCTCAAGGCCACCATCCACAAAGCCCAGCTGCAGCTCTCCGACATGGACCGCCATGTCTACGGCGAGCACTCCCTGACCGTCGCCCGCCACCCGTCGGAGACCGACGAGCGCATGATGCTGCGCATCCTGGCCTACGCGCTGCACGTGCCCGCCGACGACCTGCGCGGCCGGCTCGAGTTCAGCAAGGGCCTGTCCGACGTCGACGAGCCGCCGCTGTGGCAGCTGGACCTGACCGGCGAGGTGGTCCACTGGATCGAGCTGGGCCAGCCCGACGAGCGCCGGTTGCGCCAGGCCCACGGCCGCGCCGAGCGCGTCACCGTCATCAGCTACGCGTCCAGCACGCCGGTATGGTGGAGCGGCATCCAGAACAAGCTGCAGCGCACGCCCCGGCTGGCCGTGTGGCAGATCCCGGCGGACCAGGCGCAGGCGCTGGCCGCCCTGGCCGAACGCGGCATGCAGTGGCAGGTCAGCATCCAGGACGGGACGGCGTACGTCAGCACCGAGAAGGGCGCTGTGGAGATCACGCCGCAATTGCTGAAGGAAGCCGAGCAGTGACTTGTGGGGTAAGGTGACGAGCCGCCCGCGCCCTTGACCAGGAGACCGTTGTGCCGCATTCCGAGCCGTCCGCATCCGTCGACCCCGCCACCGCCGCGGACGATCCGTTCCTGTGGCTCGAGGCGCTGGAAGGCGCCGAGGGCGAGCGCGCGCTGGCCTGGGTGCGCGAGCGCAACGACGCGACGCTGGCCGCGCTGAAGGCCGAGCCCGAGTTCGAGCCGGTCCGGGAGGAGCTGCTGCAGATCCTGAACGCGCGCGACCGCATTCCGCATGTGGCCCGGCGCGGCGACTGGTTCTACAACCTCTGGCAGGACGAAGCCCATCCGCGCGGCCTGTGGCGACGCTGCACGCTGGAGGACTACCAGCTCGCCGAGCCGCCGTGGCGGCTGGTGCTGGACCTGGACGCGCTGGGCCGCGACGAAGGCCGAAGCTGGGTCTTCCACGGCGCGACCGCGCTCGCGCCCGATTACCGGCGCTGCCTGGTGTCGCTGTCCGACGGCGGCGCCGATGCCCACGAGCTGCGCGAGTTCGACCTCGAGGCGCTGCGCTTCATCCCGCCGGCCGAAGGCGGCTTCTTCGTGCCCGAGGCCAAGAGCGACGTCGAATGGCTGGACGCCGACACCTTGCTGGTCGGCAGCGATTTCGGCCCCGACTCGCTGACCGAGTCGGGGTATCCGCGCCAGATCCGGCGCTGGGCGCGCGGCACGCCGCTGGACGCCGCGCCGGTGATCTTCGAGGGCGAGAAGGACGACGTCTCGGTGTCGGTGTCGGTCGACCGCACGCCGGGCTTCGAGCGGGTCGTGTTCAGCCGCGCGCTGGACTTCTACAACGAGTCGCGCTTCCTCTGGAAGCAAGGCGAGTTCGTGCCCATCGACCTGCCCAGCGACATGAGCGTGCACCTGGAAGGCCCGTGGATGCTGCTGCGTCCGCGCACCGACTGGGCCATCCCGCACGGCCCGACCTACCCGGCCGGCTCGCTGCTGCTGATGGAGGAAGCCGCGTTCTGGAAGAACGAGCGCCACGACAGGCACCTGCGCGTGATGTTCTCGCCGACCGCGGGCCGCTCGCTGGAGGACTACACGCTGACGCGCCACCACCTGCTGCTCAACGTCAGCGAGCATGTGGCCAGCCGGCTCGAGGAATGGGACCTGTCGCACCGGCCACCGGTCCTGCGCCAGGTCAAGGCGCCCTTCCCCGGCACGCTCAGCGTGCAGAGCCTGCACGACCCGGAGCTGGCCGAGGACCGGCTCGGCGACCGCTACCTGCTGCACTACTGCGACTTCCTGACGCCCGACATCGTCTGCCTGGCGCAGGCCGGCACCGACGCGCGCGAGACGCTCAAGCAGCGCGGCGCGCAGTTCGACGCGCACGGCATGACGGTGGAGCAGCGCTTCGCCACCAGCGCCGACGGCGAGAGCGTGCCCTACTTCGTCATCGGCAAGGCCGGCCGCGGCGCCGACACGCCGACGCTGCTCTACGGCTACGGCGGCTTCGAGGTCTCGCTGCAGCCGTGGTACTCCGGCGGCAATGGCCGGGCGTGGCTCGCGCGCGGCGGGCGGCTGGTGGTGGCCAACATCCGCGGCGGCGGCGAGTACGGCCCGCGCTGGCACCAGGCCGCGACGCTCGCCCACAAGCAGCGCAGCTTCGACGATTTCATCGCCGTGGCCGAGGACCTGGTCGCGCACGGCCTGACGCGGCCGGCGCGGCTCGGGATCATGGGCGGCAGCAATGGCGGACTGCTGGTGGGCGCCTGCATGGTGCAGCGGCCGGAGCTCTTCGGCGCGGTGGTGTGCCAGGTGCCGCTGCTGGACATGAAGCGCTATCACCTGCTGCTGGCCGGCGCGTCGTGGATGGCCGAGTACGGCGATCCCGACGAGCCCGCGGAGTGGGCGCACATCGCCGCCTACAGCCCGTACCAGCAGCTCAAGGCGGGCGTGCAATATCCGCGGGCGCTGTTCGCCACCTCGACGCGCGACGACCGCGTGCATCCGGGCCATGCGAGGAAAATGGCGGCCCGCATGCTTGCGTTGGGGCAAGCCTGCTTCTATTACGAAAACATCGAGGGCGGCCATGGCGGCGCGGCGGACAACCAGCAGCGCGCGCTGTTGCAAGCCCTCGAGTTCGCCTACTTGTGGCGGCAACTCGGCAGGGAGCCCAGCAGTGGAGACGCAGCGTGAATTTCGTCATCCAGCATCATCCCGACGCGAGATGCTTTCTTGCCCAGCCGCAACCCGGACTGCAATGCCGGCTCGACTATGAGCGCCACGGCGAACAGCTGATCATCACCCACACCGGCGTGCCGGCGCAGTTGCGCGGGCAAGGCCTGGCCTCGCAGCTGGTGGAGACCGCGGCGCGCTGGCTGGCGGAGTTCCCATTGCAGCTGGTCCCCGGCTGCAGCTATGTGCGCCACTGGCTGCTGCGCCATCCGCGCTGGCAGCGGCTGCTGACGCCGGCATCGGCGCAGCGGGTGCTCAACGAATGGTTCGGCCCGCCCGGCTCGGCGCAGGACGGGCAGATCCAGATGAAGTGGTTCAAGAAGGACCCCGCCTTCGACGACACGCTGCGCGAGCGCTTCGGCGCGGTCGTCGCGCAGGCCCTCGACGGCGGCCTGCGCGAGTGGGACTCCACCGCCTGGGGCGCGCTCGCGCGCATCGTCGTGCTGGACCAGTTCACCCGCAACATCCATCGCGATACGCCGGCCACATTCGCCGGCGACGCCCTCGCCTTGGAGGCCGCGATCGCGCTTCGGGCCCGGTCGCAGGAACTCTGCACGCTCGAACGCTGGTTCGCCACCATGCCGATGGAACACGCCGAAGACCTCGCGATGCAGGAACTCAGCGTCACCACCTTCGAAGCCCTCACCCTCGAAGACCCGCGCCTCGCCGACGCGCTCGACTACGCGCGCAAACACCGCGATGTCATCGCGCGTTTCGGGCGCTTCCCGCATCGCAATGACATCCTCGGGCGGGACAGCACGCCGGAGGAGCTGGACTTCCTGAAGCAGCCAGGGTCACGGTTCTGACCTGCGCTCGGGCAGGACCGGGGCAGGCGACTCCCGTCGTGCCTCAGGCGCTCAACTCCCGCCGCTCGCCTGCGGCTCGCTTTGGTCAGACAGAACGCGCCCAGTCAGTCTGGACGGCACGACTTCGTCGCCTGCCCCGGCCCTGCCCTCGAAGAGAAGCACTGCAGCGCGTGCACCGCGAGGCGCCAGCTCAACTCGATTCCTGCTCCTGCAGCAGACGCCACATGACCTTGCCGGAACCCGACTTCGGCAAGACGTCCACGAACTGCACGATGCGCGGCGCCTTGTAGGCCGCCATGTGCTCGTGCGCCCAGTCGATGATGTCCCTGTCCGTGGTCTTGCCCTTGGCCTCCGCGCGCAGCACCACCACCGCCTTGACCGTCTCGCCACGGTACGCATCCTTGGCCGCGATGATGCAGGCCTCCTGCACCGCCGGGTGCCGGTACAGCAGCATCTCGACCTCCGAAGGCCACACCTTGTAGCCGCTCGCGTTGATCATCCGCTTGAGCCGGTCGGTGATGAAGAAGTAGCCCTCCTCGTCCATGCGACCAAGATCCCCCGTGCGGAAGAAACGCTTGCCGTCGAGCTCGACAAAGGCCGCCTCCGTCGCCTCCGGTTGGCGCCAGTAGCCCTGGAACACCATCGGGCCATGCGTGATGATCTCGCCCACCTCGCCGACCGGCAGCTCCTCCAGCGTCGTCGGATCGACGATGCGCGCGTCCACACCGAAGATCGGAATGCCCAGGCACTGCAGCTTGGCGCGCTCGGGCGGGTTGCCGTGACTGGGCGCCGCGGTCTCCGTCAGGCCATAGCCCTCGGCGAAGGTCAGGCCGAACTCCTCCTGCAGGCGCTCGGCCACCGCCTTGGGCATCGCCGCGCCGCCGCCGCTGAGATAACGCAGGCTGCGCAGGTCGAAGGACTTGTAGTTGGGGCTCGCGAAGAGGTCGATGATCATCGTCGGGATGCAGGTCCAGTGCGTGACCTGGTGGCGCGAGATCAGGCGCCCGCACAGCTCGCGGTCCCAGCGCGGCATGATCACCAGCGTCATCCCGGTGAAGACCGGGCCGAGCACGCCATACAAGGTGCCGGTGATGTGGAACATCGGCACCACCGCCAGGCCGACCGATTCGGCACTCGCGTAACCCCATTGGCAACCGCCGCAGCTGTTGGCCATCAAGGTCGCGTTGGTGTGCATGCAGCCCTTGGGCAGGCCGGTGGTGCCCGAGGTGTAGGGCAGCATCGCCAGGTCGTCGGGACCGGCGGTATGCGGCCCCGGCAGCTGGCCGGCGGCCAGCGCGTCGCGCCAGTCGGTCGCGCCGGGCGGCAGCTCATGGACGGCGGTCAGCCAGGCCCGCATCGTCTCGGGCGCGTCGCAGGCCGGATCGGGCCCGGCGGGCGGGAGCATCTGCCAGTACTGGGTCACCAGCACGGCGCGCGGGCGCTGCGCCGGCGGCAGCTTCTCGGCGGCCTTGGCGACGATGCCCGACAGCTCGCCGCTGCAGATGACGACGCGCGTCTCCGGATCGGTCAGGTAATGGCCGAACTCGTCCTCGCGGTTCATCGGGTTGACCGGCACCACCACCGCATCGGCGCGGTTGATCGCGTAGAAGGCGATCAGGTACTGCGGGCAGTTCTGCATGAAGAGCGCGACACGGTCGCCCTTGCCCACGCCCTGCGCGCGCAGCCAGCCGGCGAGCGCCTCGGCCTGCCGTCGCAGCTCGCGGTAGCTCAGCGTCGCGCCGAGGAACTGGGTGGCCGCCTTGTCCGGATACCGCGTCGCGGCGACCTCCAGGTTGAACCACAGCGAGGTCCGTGGGATCGCCAGCCGCCGGGGCAGTCGCGCCGGCCAGTGGCTGTGCTGCACGCCGGCGTTCTCGGGACGGGGGGTGACCACGCGCGTCATCGGGGCTGTCTCCTGTCTGTGTTGTGGCGTCGATCTTCAATCCACCGCCTCGCCGACCTTGTCTCGACAGCGACATCGGGCCCGGCGGTCCACTGTGGCGGAAACCCGACTGGCCCCTGTTATCGGGGTGGTCCCGGACATGCTCCTCCCCGTGCCCCCGCGTAGCATGCGGGCTTTCACCAATGCCCGCGCGGCATCCGCCCTCCCCTCGGGGCGTCGATGCGCGGCCGGGCCGTGCCTGCTCCCGTTCATGCTGATCGCGCGACGTACCGCCCTTCAGGGCCTGCTGACCTGTGCCCTGGCCGTGGGCGCCGCGGCCGCGCCGTCCGTGCGGGCGGCGCCGGCCGAGCCGCCGCTGGCGGCGCCCACCGGACCGGTGGTGCTCACCGTGGGCGGAGCGCTGCGCAATGCCAATCGCGACGGCCGCGCCGCCTTCGACATGGCGATGCTCGAGAAGCTGCCCCAGGTCAGCTTCAGCACGCAGACGCCCTGGTATCCGCAGCCACGCCGGTTCACCGGGCCGCTGCTGCGCGACGTGCTCGCCGCCGCCGGCGCGCAGGGACGCACGATCGAGGCCCGCGCGCTCAATGACTACCGCGTCCAGATCCCGCTGACCGACAGCCATCGCTACGACGTGATCGTCGCCCGGCTGCTCGACGACCGCCCGATGGCGGTGCGCGACAAGGGCCCGCTGTTCCTGATCTATCCCTTCGACCACGCGCCCGAGCTGCGCAACAGCGTCTTCTACGGGCGCTCGGCCTGGCAGCTGACCCACCTGGAGCTGCGCTGACCATGCCGCGCGACGCCTCCCGCACCGTCGCGGCCCGGCAGCGCCGCTGGCGCGTCGGCATCGCCGCGATGGGCCTGCTGCTGGTGCTGACGCTCGCCGGCGTGGGCTGGCTGCAGGCGCGGCAATACGAGGCGCTCAACGGCACGCGGCGCTACCAGGACGACTACCTCGTCTGGAGCCTGTTCCAGTTCGAGACCGAATACCTGAAGCTGCGCCTGGCCCTGGAGCAGGCGGCCGGACCGAGCGTGGGCGTCGACCCCGACCAGGTGGCGCAGCGCTACGAGATCTTCGTCAGCCGGCTTAACCTCGTGGAGAGCGAGCATGCCGCGCTGGTGCTGGCGCACCACCCCGACTACCAGCGCACGGTCGCGCGCGCGCAGGACTTCGTGCGCTGGGCCGATGCGCTGCCGCTCAACGGCGCCCTGATCCGCGAGCATCCGCAGCGCATCGCCGAGATCGTCGCCCGCCTGGAACCGCTGGCCGACCCGATCCGGGACCTGTCGCTGACCTCGACCCACCACGTCGCCCAGGACGTGACGCGCCGCAACGAGATCATCCGCAACCAGAGTCGCGTCAGCCTGGGGCTGACGGCGGCGCTGTCGGCGATGACGCTGCTGTTCGCGGCCGTGATCTACCGGCAGTTCCGCGGCCTGGAGCGTTATGGCGACAAGCAGAAGGCGCTGGCCGCGCGGCTCAACGAAGCGCAGCGCGAGGCCGACACCGCCAACCGCGCCAAGACGGTCTTCCTCGCCAACATGAGCCACGAGCTGCGCACGCCGCTGCAGGGGCTGCTGGGCATGCTGGGCCTGATCAAGGAGGCGCCGCTGACGCCCGCGCAGCAGGACCAGCTCAAGGCCGCCAACGACTGCGCGCGCCATCTGCTGGCGGTGCTGGGCGACATCCTGGACGTGACGCGCATGGAGGCCGGCGGGCTGTCGATCGCGCCGGAGCCGCTGCAGCTCGGCGCGCTGGTCAGGGAACTGGAGGCGCTAAGCCGGCCGCAGGCGGCGGCCAAGCGGCTCGCGCTGCACTTCGGCATCGACGACGACGTCCCCGGCTGGGTGCTGGCCGATCCGACGCGGCTGCGCCAGATCCTGCTGAACCTGCTGAGCAACGCGCTCAAGTTCTGCGACCGCGGCCAGGTGGGCTGCCAGCTGAGACGCGGCGTCGGGCCGCTGGGCGAGGACCTGCTGATGTTCGAGGTCAGCGACACCGGCCCGGGCATCGACGCGCAGACGCAGGCCAGACTCTTCCAGCGCTTCAGCCAGGGCGACGCGAGCACCTCGCGGCGCCACGGCGGCGCGGGCCTGGGGCTGGAGATCTCGCGCCGGCTGGCCCGCGCGATGGGCGGCGACATCCACGTGCAGAGCGCGCCCGGCCAGGGGGCGCGCTTCACGCTGGCGCTGCCGCTGCGCGCCGGCGCCGACCTGCCGCCCGGCCGCATGGTGCCGGCGGAGGCGGCAACCGCCCCCCCGACGCCGCTCAAGGGGCCTTCGGCGACCTCGGCGACCTCGGCGGCCTCGACGACTTCGGCGGCCTCGGCGGCCTCGGCGGAGGATGCGCCGGTCACCGGCCTGCGTGTCCTGGTCAGCGAGGACAACCCGACCAACCGCATCGTCATCGAGGCGATGCTCGAACGGCTGGGCCATCGGCCGACGCTGTGCGAGAACGGCCTGCAGGCGCTGCACGCGCTGCGGCAGCAGGCCTTCGACGTCGTGCTGATGGACCTGCACACGCCGCAGATGGACGGCTTCGAGGCCACGCGGCGGATGCGGGAGCTGCCGCCGCCGCGCGGGCGGCTGCCGATCATCGCGTTCTCGGCCGACGCGTTCGAGGAGTCTCGCCAGAAGGCCGACGACGCCGGCATCAGCGCCTTCCTGGCCAAGCCGGTGGAGCTCGAGACGCTGCGCGCCTGCCTGCAGTCGCTGGCGTCCTCGCCCGCCCGGCCCGAAGCGGCCTGAAGCGGCTTGAACCGGGCCGGCCGGCTGAGCCGGTTCGATCCCGCTCGCCTCAGCGGACCTCAAAGGCCATTAAAGTCCCTCTCCGCAACGGAGAGCCCCGTCCCATGTACCTGTCCCGCATCGCGCTGACCAATGTGCGCTCGATGGAGTCGCTGGCGATCGACTTCGGCATCAGCCCGGAGGCAGCCGCCGGCACGAACCGGCGCTGGACGCTGTTGCTCGGCGAGAACGGCTGCGGCAAGAGCACGGTGCTGCGCGCGATCGGCCTGCTGCTGGCGGGCAGCGACGCGCTGCCGGAGCTGCTCGGCGACGCCGATGCCTGGATCCGCAACGGCACGCGGCAATGCCGCATCGCCGGCACGCTGGTGACGGCCAAGGGCGAGCCGCGCGAGATCGCGCTGGAGCTGCACCGCGGCGACGGCCTGCGCGACATCTTCGAGCGCAACGCGCGGACGCTGGACGCGCTGGATGCGGCGATCCGGCATGCCGACCGCAACTACTTCGTGCTGGGATATGGCGTGTCGCGCCGGCCGCCCGAAGGCGGCAAGCGCCTGAGCGCGCCGCTGGACGACAGCGCCCGCTCGCCGCGCGCGCGGGCGCTGGCCTCGATGTTCTCGCCCGACGCCTCACTGGTCTCGCTGCAGCGCTGGGCGATGGACCTCGACTACCGGCGCGGCGCCGGCGCGCTGGCGCCGATCCGCGCGGCGCTCAACCAGCTGATGCGGGGCATGAACTTCTCGCGCATCGACAAGGCCTCGGGCCAGCTGATGTTCCACACCGTCGACGGCGAGGTGCCCCTGGGCCAGCTGTCCGACGGCTACCAGAACATGGCCGCCTGGTGCGGCGACCTGCTCTACCGCATCACCGAGGCCTTCCCCGATCGCAAGGACCCGCTCGCCACGCGCGGCGTGCTGCTGATCGACGAACTCGACCTGCATCTGCACCCGGTCTGGCGCCGGCAGCTGGTCGACTTCCTGTCGGCGCTGCTGCCGCATTTCCAGTTCATCGCGACGACGCATTCGGCGCTGACCGCGCAGCAGAGTGGCGAGGGCGAGCTCTTCGTCATCCGTCGCGAAGGGGCCAAGCAGCGGCCGACGCTGGTGCCCTTCGTCGGCGAGCCGCGCCTGATGGGCGTGCACCAGCTGCTGATGAGCCCGATGTTCGGCCTGGCGTCGATGGATTCGGTGGTGGTCGAGCAGGCGCGCGACACGGCCCGCAAGCTGCAGGCGAAGTCGACGGCCAAGGGCAAGGCCCTGACCGCGCGCGAGCGCACCCAATTGCAGCGCAGCACGGAGGTCCTGCGGGCCGCGCCGGAGTGGGACGCGGTGCCCGGCTACGCGCGCCAGCAGGCGGCGTTGCTGAGGGAACTCAAGGCAACCATCGCGAAGCAGGCGGCCCAGTCCGCGAAGCCCGCGGCGCCGGAGCCGGCCGCGAAGTCGCGGCCATCGACGGCGAAGGCGACAAAGGTCGCCAGGGCGACGAAGACGGCGGAAGCCTCGAAGGCCGCGGCGCCGGCGTCGAAGCCGTCGACCACGGCGGCAAAGCCCGCGTCCACGCCGACGCTGTCGCCGGGCAAGCTCAAGGCCGCGGTGAAGCGCGTGGAGCGGTCCAAGTGATCCGGCTGCGGCGGCGACGCGATGCCGCGAGCCTGGGCGCCTTCACCGGCGCGAAGCTGCAGCAGCGGCTGCTCCGGCTCGAAGGCTATTTCTACGACGACGGCCGCAGGGTCGACTTCAAGCCCAAGTCACGCCAGATCTGGTCGGCCGCGAAGGCGACGCTGCGGCGCGAGACCGCTGGCAAATGCGCCTACTGCGAGGCCGACACGGCGGTGGTCGCGCACGGCGACGTCGAGCACTTCCGTCCCAAGGACCCGTACTGGTGGCTGGCCTACTGCGTCGACAACTACACCTTCAGCTGTCAGGTCTGCAACCAAGTCCACAAGGGCAACCGCTTTCCGGTCACCGGCGCGCGGCTGAAGCCGCCACGCATGCCGGCCACGCGCCCGGCCGACGCGGCGAAGGCAGCGGCGCTTGCCGAGCGCTTCTGCCCCGATCCCGCGTCCACGACGGACGCCGCGCTGAAGCGCTTCTTCGCCGGCGAGCATGCGCACCTGCCCGACCCTTACCTCGACGATCCGGAGCGATTGTTTTCCTGGAACGCGATCGAGGCGACGCAGGAGGTATGGCTCATCGCCCGTGGCCGCTCCGCGAGGGCGAAGGCCGCGGTGAAGGCGGCCGAGGAAGTGCTGGGCCTCAATCGCAGCGAGCTGCTGCGCCTGCGCTATCAGCGCTACGAGTTCCTCTACACCGCGGCGCTGGCGTTCCAGGAGATGGATCACGACTCGCCGAGCGCGCCGAAGGTGCTCGCGCAGCTGCGCCGCCAGGCCGACGACAACCAGCCGTTCGCGGCGATGTCGCGGCACTTCCTGCGCAGCTGGGGGTTGCTGGAGACTTGACCGGCGCCCCCTGAAAGGGCGTTGCGCCGCCCCCCTTCGGAAGGCCGGCTTCCGACTCGCGGCTGCTGATCTTGCGGCGCAAACTCTGCAGGTCCCAGCAGATCCGTCGCGAGCCCTCTCATGCGCAGTTCATCATCGAGCAGGAAGAAGGGGCCAGGCCTTGCCCAGCTGCCGCCCATGGCCACCCCGCACAAGCACGCCCCTCATGTCGAGGTCATTGACCGCCATGGCGCCTCGGCCCAGCATTCGAACCTTCCAATCAAGGTGGCTGTACTGGAGACCAACGTGGACCGACTGCAGATCGAGATGAATGAACTCAAGACCGAGTTCAGGGAATTCCGGAAGGAGATGCGCGCCGAGATCATGGCCATCCGCACGCATGACTTCCGCCTTCTGTTCGGCGCCATCATCACGGTGGCCATCGGCGTGGCGGCGTTGATGGCGAAAGGATTCCACTGGATCTGACCGAGCCCGCGAGACCCTCGAGCGGGCCGGCTCAGACCACCACCGGCTCCGGCTCCAGCCGGATGCCGAAGCGGCCGTAGACGCTCTCCTGGATCGCCCGCGCCAGCGTGACGACCTCGGCGCCGCGGGCTTCGCCGCGATTCACCAGCACCAGCGCCTGCTTCTCGTAGACCGCCGCGCCGCCGACGCTCTTGCCCTTCCACCCGCAGGCGTCGATCAGCCAGCCGGCGGCCAGCTTGAAGCTGCCGTCGGGCATCGGGTAATGCACGATGTGCGGATCGCGCGTGATGATGTCGCGGCACTGCTCCGCGCTCACCACCGGGTTCTTGAAGAAGCTGCCCGCATTGCCGATGCGCGCCGGATCCGGCAGCTTGGCGCGGCGGATCTCGCAGATCCAGTCGAACACCTGCCGGGCATCGGGCACGGAGATGCCGGTCTCGGCCATCTTGCGTTCGATGTCCAGGTAGCCCAGCTGCGGCTGCCACGGCTTGGGACAGCGCAGCCGCACCTTGGTGATCACGCTCTTGCCGGCCAGGCCGCCGTAACCGGTCTGCTTGAACACGCTGTCCCGGTAGCCGAAGCGGCACACCTCGGCCGGCAGCGTGACCCGCCGGCCGGTGGTCAGGTCCACGACGTCCACGTTCTCGAGCCGATCCTTCAGCTCGACGCCATAGGCGCCGATGTTCTGGACCGGCGCGGCGCCGACGGTGCCGGGAATCAGCGCGAGGTTCTCCAGGCCCGGCACGCCCAGCGCCAGCGAGCCCGCGACCGCCTCATGCCAGGCCACGCCGGCGCCGGCCTCGACGATCCAGCAGTCGTCGCGTTCCTCGACGCGCAGGCCCGGGATCTCTATCTTCAGCACGACCGCGTCGACATCGCGCGTCAGCACCAGGTTGGAGCCACCGCCGAGCACGAACTTCGGCGCGCGGCCCAGTTCGGGGTGGTCGACGACGCGGCGCACATCCAGTTCCTCGCGAATGCGCACCAGCCGGCGCGCCGTCGCCGGCAGGCCGAAGGTGTTGTAGGGCTTGAGGTTGACGTCGGTCTCGATGACGACGCCCTCGCGTCGCTCGGTCGAGGGGGGGATGGCGGGAGACTGCATGGCTAGAATTCTCGCCCATATCCCCCGAAGGCCCGATCCGGGCCTTCGCTCCTTTGAAAGAGATGTACGCACATGCCCAGCTTTGACACCGTCCTCGAACCCGACATGGTGAAGGTCCGCAACAGCGTGGACGCCAGCGCCAAGGAGATCGCCACCCGCTTCGACTTCAAGGGCACCAGCGCCGCCATCGAGTGGAAGGACAAGGAGAAGGAAGTCCACGCCACCGGCGACGCCGAGTTCCAGCTCGAGCAGATCGAGGCGGTGCTGTATTCGAAGCTGACCAAGCAGGGCGTGGTGCTCGGTTTCGTCGACAAGCAGGACAAGATCGAGAAGCTCGGCGGCGACCGCGTCAAGCAGGTCTACAAGATCAAGAACGGCCTGGAAGCCGCCGAGGCCAAGAAGGTCGTGGCCGCGATCAAGGAGAGCAAGCTCAAGGTGCAGGCGCAGATCGAAGGCGACATCGTGCGCATCACCGGCAAGTCGCTCGACGACCTGCAGGCCGCGCAGGGCGCGCTGCGCAAGGCGCTGCCCGACCTGCCGCTGAGCTTCGACAACTACCGCAAATGAGCCGGGCCGGGTTCGACCCGGCCTGAGCCTCGCGCCGGAGCGCGACCAGGCACCCTGCCCGCTCCCGCGCACCGACGGCCCCAGGCCGCGGCCGCATGACCACACATCGGGGGGGACGAGATGAGCACTGTTGGCAGGTCTGGCAGGTCCGGCGGGCCCCGCTGGCGCGGCCCCGCGGCGGCAGCCTTGCTGGCGCTGTGCGCGGCATCGGCGCAGGCGGACAGCGTCAAGGCCGCGCGCTTCTACGAGGACGCGCTCAAGCGCTTCGAACGCCAGGACATCGACGGCGCCGTCATCCAGCTGAAGAACGCGCTGCAGCAGGACGCGCGCATGCTCAGCGTCCACGTGCTGCTGGGCAAGGCGCTGCTGATGCGCAGCGAGGCCGCGGCCGCCGAGGTCGAGTTCAACGAGGCCCTCTCGCTGGGCATCAACCGCGCCGAGGTCGCCGTGCCGCTGGCCCAGGCGCTGGTCGCCCAGGGCAAGCAGCCCGAGGTCTTCAAGCTGCCGGCGCTGGTGCCCGAGGGCCTGCCCGACGCCATCCGCAAGGCGCTGCTGCTGGTGCGCGCCGCGGCGGCCTCGGACCTCGGCGAGCCCTCGCGCGCGCAGGCGCAGATTGACCTGGCCCGCGCGATCCCGCCCGACAACGCCGACACCTGGCTGGCCGAGGTGCCCCTGCGCCTGCGCGCACGGCAGTTCGACCTGGCCAACGCCGCGGCGGAGCAGGCGCTGCGCCTGGCGCCGGGCAACGGGGAGGCGCTGTACCAGAAGGCCACCGTGCCGCACGTGCAGGGCCGTCTGGACGAGGCGCTCAAGGGCTACGAGCGCGCGATCGCCGCCGACCCCCGCCACCTGGAGGCGCAACTGGCCCGCGCCGGCCTGCTGATCGACCTGGGCCGCGACGCGGACGCGCTGGCGCAGGCGCAGTCCGCGCTGAAGCTGGCGCCGAGCGAGCCGCGCGCGCTCTACCTGACCGCCGTGCTGGCGGAGCGCCGCGGCGACGCCGCCAGCGCCCGCAGCGCGCTCAAGGCCGTCACCGCGGAACTGGACCCGGTGCCCATCGAATTCATCCGCTACCGCCCGCAGGCGCTGATGCTCAACGGGCTCGCGCACTTCGGCCTGGGCGAAATGGAAAAGGCCAAGCCCTACCTGGAATACGCCCAGCGCCAGACGCCCAACAGCCCGCTGTCCAAGCTGCTGGCGCAGGTCTACGTGGCGGAGCCCAACCTCGACCGCGCCGCGGAGGTGCTGGACGCCTACCTGCGCGCCTATCCCGGCGACGGCCAGGCGCTGGTGATGATGGCCACGCTGCAGATGGCGCAGGGCCGGCATGCCCGCGCCACCGCGCTGATGCAGGAGGCGCTCAAGGCCAAGGACGCGCCGGAGTTCCGCACCGCGCTGGGCCTGTCGCTGCTGCGCGGCGGCCAGTCCGGCGACGCGATCGGGGAGCTCGAGAAAGCCTTCCAGCGCGACCCGCGCCAGACCTACGCCGGCATGGCGCTGGTGTCGCTGTACCTGCGCGCCGGGCAGACGGCCAAGGCCGTCGCGATCGCGGACCGGCTGGTCAAGCAGGAGGCCGCCAACCCGACCGCCTGGGTGCAGCTCGGCGTGGCGCGCCGCTCGGCCGGCAACCTGCCGGGCGCGCGCGAGGCCTACCAGAAGGCCCTCCAGCTCGATCCGCAGCTGGCCGAGGCGCAACTGGGCCTGACGCGCATCGACATCGCCGAGCGCAAGTTCGATGCGGCCCAGGCGCGCCTGGCGGCGATGCTGAAGGCTGACGAGAAGAACGCCGACGCGCTCTACGAGATGGCGCTGCTCAGCGAGGCCCGGGGCCAGGCCGCCGAGGTGCAGCGCTGGCTGACCAAGGCGACCGACGTCAGCACCTCGCGCAACACGCGGGCGGACCAGGCGCTGATCGCCTGGCTGCTCAAGCAGGACCAGGCCGGCGCCGCGCTCGAGGCCGCCAAGCGGCTGCTCGGCAAGGCGCCGGACGATCCGCAGACGCTGATCGCCTACGCCCAGGCACAGCTCGCCAACCGCGACGCCAACGGCGCCCGCGCGACGCTGACCAGCGCGGCGCGGCGCTCCGGCTTCGGTGCCGATCCGCTGGCCCAGATCGCCGCGCTGCAACTGGATGCGCGCGATCCGGCGGGCGCCGCCTACAGCCTGGACAAGGCGCTGCAGACCGCGCCCCAGCATGTGGGCGCGCTGGCGCTGTCCTCGACGGTGGCCCTGCAGCAGGGCAACCCGACCCTGGCGGAGAAGCAGGCGCGGCAGGTGATCCAGCTGCGTCCGCAACTGGCGCTGGGCTACACGCTGCTGGCCGACGTCGCGCTGGCGCGGCGCCAGCCGGCCCAGGCGCTGGACGCGCTGCGCAAGGCCCACGAGCTGCAGCCCACCAGCGGCAGCCTGCTCGCCCTGATGCGGGCGCTGGGACGGCAGGACGGCAGCGGCAAGGCGGCGCAGGACCTGGCCGAGCGCTGGCTGAAGACCCACCCGTCCGACCTGGCGGCCTGGAAGGCGCTCGGCGACGCGCAGGCGCGCGCCGGGAGCTTCCCCGCCGCGCGCCGCAGCTACGAGACGGCGCTGAAGCTCCGGCCGAACGAGGTCGAGACGCTCAACAACCTGGCCAACGTGATGATCCGGCAAGGCGAGGCGGCCACGGCCGCAGCGACGGCCGAGAAGGCGCTGGGGCTCGATCCCCGCAACGTGGCGGTCATCGACACCGCGGGCTGGGCCTACCACCTGGCCGGCAACGGCGACCGCGCCCTTCAACTGCTGCGCGACGCGCGCCTGCGCGAACCCGACAGTCCGGAGATCCGCTACCACCTGGCCGCCGCCCTGGCCAAGGCCGGCCGGAAGGCGGAGGCGAAGGAGGAACTCGATGTCGCGCTGCGCAGCACCGCGTTCGAAAGTCACAAGGAAGCGCTGGCCTTGAGCCAGACGCTGCGTTGAGCCGCCGGGGCCCCGCTGGTGAGGGGTGCCGGCGCTTGTCAGAAAAACTTACAGTCCCGCTCCAAGGACCGACATCTTCACGCTCAAGTGCTTGTGTCGTAAGGGAAACATCACCTTGGCCCGGAGCTTGCTCATAGCAGCTCGAACGAATCAGACGCTCCGACCGGGTCGGGGAGACCGAGGGGAAACCATGCGAAAAGTTCAACAACGCCTGATGGGGCTGGCCGCGGCGGCGCTGGCGTCACTGCTGCCGCTCAGCGCGCATGCGCTCTCCACCTGGACGGCCGGCAGCTGCACGACCAACTGCAGCGAGACCGGTGATGCGGCGCCCAACGTCAGCTATTCGGCCTACTCGGCGTCGATCAACACCTCCGGCGGTGCGTACTCCAGCACCAACGGCTTCGCGCAGAGCACGCTGGCCTACTACAGCGGTAGCGGCTTCGGCGTCGTGGCCCCGAGCGGCGACAGCCAGTCGCCCAATCACTCGCTGGACAACTACGGCTACCAGGACCTGATCCTGCTGAAGTTCGATGCCGCGGTGAACCTGACCCAGGTGAAGCTGGGCTGGTGGCAGTACGACAGCGACATCACCGTGCTGGCCTACACCGGCCTGACGTCGGGCGTGAACGTCGGCAACACGATCGCGGGCAAGACGGCGGCGACGCTGAAGTCGGCCAACGGCTGGTCGCTGGTCAACAGCTACGCGGACGTCGGCAAGGCCGCCAACACGACTGTCAACCTCAACACCAACGTCAGCTCGAGCTGGTGGATCATCACCGCCTACAACTCGCAGCTGGGCGGCGCCCCCACTGGTGCCGACGGCTCCACCAGCGGCCTGACGCGCGGCACCGGCACGAGCTACTCCGGCTATGACTTCGTCAAGCTGTTCTCGGTCACCGGCAACAAGTCCGGCGGCGGTGGCGGCACCGGAGGCAACGTGCCTGAGCCGGCCTCGCTGGCACTGGCCTCGGTGGCCCTGCTCGGCCTCGTCGGCCTGCGCCGCCGCAAGCAATCCCAACGCTGAGCCTCCCTGCTCCGCCAAAGGCGACCCGATGGGTCGCCTTTTTTCATTGCTAGCCGACGACCAGATAGTCGCCATCCTTCTTCACCACGTAATGGCTGGATATGCCAACGACGGGCGTCGCGACACAAAGGACGCTGAGGCTCGCCCAGCTTGGGTCAGGCTCGTTCCTGTCCAGGAATTCTCCGATCATCCCCTTGGTCGCCAACTCGTCTGCAATCTCCAGGTTCTCCGAGCGTTTCATGCTGGTCCAGCGCTCCTTGCTCGGGGCTTCGCCGGTACTGGGTTCAGCGGTGTCGACATGGCAGACGCGCGCTTCTCCTGAATGGTTGTAGACCGCCATGGTGCATCCCGTGAATGGCCCACTGATGGTTTGGAGACCGTTCATCGGCGCGTAGCTGATCGCGCCCGCAACATACGGCAGCACGTTCACCGGCTGCTTGCCGCGATCGTCAGAGAAGAACGTGACTGTGCTGCCATGCGCCGTGTAGCTGCCTTCAATGCCCTTCCTGACCTGCCCGTCGTCGTTGCCGATGACGCCACCGCCATCCAGGAAGCGCGCGAGCCCTTTGATGGTTGTTCCTCTTCTGAGCGCCAACCCGGCCACAGCCTCGTCCATGTCTGGTGGCGTAGCATCCGGCGCCTTGGATGAGCGCGACTGCAGGCTTGCGTTGCTATTCGGCGGCGGTTGTCTCATGGGTCCCGTCGAGGCTTCGGCATCTTCGGTGCAATGAATCGATGCACGCCGCCAACATGACAGACCAGTAAGCTTCACGGCGGACTCCGTCGATGTGAGTCGGCGAGTGTGCGGTTGACGCCTGTGGGGTCCTCCCGCGAGAGGCGAACCCATGCATGGCCAACCGCAAGGCAGCGGAGCCGCGACCGTGCTGGCTTGGCTACGCTTCAGTCAGGTACAGCGTTCACTATCTTTTTGGCTCGACCCAGAAACAAAAACGCCCGATGCAAGCATCAGGCGTTTCATCTCCCCAGCACCCCTCGGTCGCAAAACCGTGGCAGTACGACGGTGGTTGGGGACGGTGATGCGTGGGGTTCCGGCGCTTGCCGCCGGGGCCCCATGCATCGGCGGCCAACGCCCGGACCTCCGCAGCCCAGGCGCCTGCGCCCCGCGCAATCAGCCGCGCGACGCCCGCTTGCGATCGTTCTCCGACAGGTGGCGCTTGCGCAGCCGCACCGACTTCGGCGTGATCTCGACCAGCTCGTCGTCCTCGATGAACTCAACGCCGTACTCCAGCGTCAGCTCGATCGGCGGCGTGATCTTGATCGCGTCTTCCTTGCCGCTGACACGGAAGTTGGTCAGCTGCTTGGTGCGGGTCGCGTTGACGACCAGGTCGTTGTCGCGGCTGTGGATGCCGACGATCATGCCTTCGTAGACCGGATCGTTCGGCTTGACGAACATGCGGCCGCGATCGTCCAGCTTGCCCAGCGCGTAGGTGAAGATCTCACCCGCGTCCATCGAGATCAGCACGCCGTTCTTGCGGCCGGCGATGTCGCCCTTGTGCGGCTCGTAGCCGTCGAAGATGTTGGAGATCAGGCCCGAACCGCGGGTCAGGTTCAGGAACTCGTTCGAGAAACCGATCAGGCCGCGGGCCGGGATGCGGTACTCGAGGCGGACGCGGCCGCGGCCGTCCGGCTCCATGTTGACCAGCTCGCCCTTGCGCTCGCCCAGGGCCTGCATCACGCCGCCCTGGTGGGTTTCCTCGACGTCGGCGGTGACCAGCTCGATCGGCTCGCACTTCTCGCCGTTGATCTCCTGGAAGACCACGCGCGGCTTGGACACGGCCAGTTCGTAGCCTTCGCGGCGCATGTTCTCCAGCAGGATGGTCAGGTGCAGTTCACCGCGGCCCGACACCTCGAAGATGCCGTCCTCATCGGTTTCCTTCACGCGCAGCGCGACGTTGTGCTGCAGTTCCTTCTGCAGGCGATCCCAGATCTGGCGGCTGGTGACGAACTTGCCTTCACGGCCGGCCAGCGGCGAGGTGTTGACGCAGAAGTTCATCGTCAGCGTCGGCTCGTCGACCTTGAGCATCGGCAGCGGGGCCGGGTTGGTCGGGCTGGTGACGGTCACGCCGATGCCGATCTCCTCGATGCCGTTGATCAGCACGATGTCGCCGGGGCCGGCTTCGTTCGTCTGCATGCGGTCCAGGCCCTGGAAGGTCAGCACCTGGTTGATGCGGCCCTTGGTGACCTTGCCGTCCGGGCCTTCCATCACGACCACGTCCATGGCCGGCTTGAGCGTGCCCTGGCTGATGCGGCCCACGCCGATGCGGCCGACGAAGGTCGAGAAGTCCAGCGCCGAGATCTGCAGCTGCAGCGGCGCGGCCGGGTCGCCGCTCTGCGGCGGCACATGCTTGAGGATGGTGTCGAACAGCGCGGACATGTCCTCGCCCCACTTGCCGCCGGGCTCGCCCTCTTCCAGCGAGGACCAGCCGTTGATGCCCGAGGCGTACACGACCGGGAAGTCCAGCTGCTCGTCGGTGGCGCCGAGCTTGTCGAACAGGTCGAAGGCGGCGTTGATGACGGCGTCCGGCTTGGCGCCCGGCTTGTCGACCTTGTTGACGACGACGATGGGCTTGAGGCCCAGCGCCAGCGCCTTCTTGGTCACGAAGCGGGTCTGCGGCATCGGGCCTTCCTGGGCGTCGATCAGCAGCACCACGCCGTCGACCATCGACAGCGCGCGTTCCACTTCACCGCCGAAGTCCGCGTGCCCCGGGGTGTCCACGATGTTGATGTGGGTGCCCTTCCAGCTCACCGCGCAGTTCTTGGCCAGGATGGTGATGCCGCGCTCGCGTTCGATGGCGTTGTTGTCCATCACCGTGTCGACGACCTTCTCGTGCTCGGCGAAGGTGCCGCTCTGGCGAAGGAGCTGGTCCACCATGGTGGTCTTGCCATGGTCGACGTGGGCGATGATGGCGATGTTGCGGATTTGCTTGCTCATGGGGCGGCTTTCGCTTGGAGGGCTTTCTCGGATTTGGAGGAAGTCGGGAACTCGGGGATGTCTCGGGTCTTGTCGGGCGATGCCGGCTCAGGCGGCCTGCATCAGCATGGAAGCGATCTCGGTGGGGCTCAGCAGCCGGTCGGCGATCAGCTCGCCGCCGGCCACGTGGGCGCTGCCCAGGAAGGCGCGCGGCATCTGGCCGTACACCCGCACCTGCGGCAGGTCGCCGAGCGCCACCCGCCGGCGCATGCCGGACAGGAAGCGGCCGGCTTCGTCGTTGCTGAGCTCGACCTCGGGCCATTCGCCCAGCAGGCTGTCGGGGGCCGTCAGCTGCGCGAGACGGCCGGCGTCGTCCATCGCCTCGAGCTGCTCCAGCGTCACCGCCTGGCTGATCGACACCGGACCGCTGGCGGTGCGGCGCAGGCCGGCCAGATGGGCGCCACAGCCCAGCTTCGCGCCGATGTCCTCGCCCAGCGTGCGGATGTAGGTGCCCTTGGTGCAGCGCACGTCGATCACCAGCAGCAGTTCCTCAGGCTGCCAGTCGACGATGTCCAGCGCGTGAATCGTCACGTTGCGCGGCTGGCGCTCGACGGTCACGCCCTCTCGGGCCAGCTCGTACAGCGCGCGGCCCTGGTGCTTGAGCGCGGAATACATCGGCGGCAGCTGCGAGATCGCGCCCTTGAAGGCCTCGCAGGCGGCGCGGATCGCGTCCAGGTCCAGCGCCTTCGCGACGGCGTCGCGCTGCTCGAGGATCTCGCCCTCGCCATCGCCGGTGGTCGTGGTGATGCCCAGCCGCAGCGTCGCGCGGTAGCCCTTGTCGGCCTCCAGCGAGACCTGGCTGAACTTGGTCGCCGCGCCGAAGGTCAGCGGCAGCAGCCCGGTCGCCAGCGGATCCAGCGTGCCGGTGTGGCCGGCCTTCTCGGCGCGCAGCAGGCGCTTGACCTTCTGCAATGCGTCATTGCTGGTCAGGCCGAGGGGCTTGTCCAGCATCAGCACGCCATGCACGGCGCGCTTCACGATCTTGGGGCGGGGGGCTACTGCGCTCATCACGGTGCGGCGCCCCTCGCGGGGCGTCGTCTGTCAGTCTCGGAGGACGCTCAGTCCTCGGTGGTCTCGTCGTCCTTGGCTCGGTCGGAATTCGCCTTGGCGATCAGGGCGCTCATCTCGGCGGCGCGTTCGGTCGTGCGGTCGAAGTGGAAATGCA
The DNA here is from genome assembly GCF_052044995.1 of Roseateles sp. 22389. NCBI lineage: Bacteria > Pseudomonadati > Pseudomonadota > Betaproteobacteria > Burkholderiales > Sphaerotilaceae > Roseateles > Roseateles sp. 22389. The sequence continues at coordinate 149,158 of NZ_JBQEOF010000006.1, read as the reverse complement.
GGCTCGGCACGGTATGGATCTGCAGGCGCTTGAACAGGCCGTTGCGGAGGAACCCCGCCGCCTCGTTCAAGGCCTCGCCGGTGGCCTTCTGATCGCCGACCAGCAGCGAATAGAACACCTTGGCATGCGCGTAGTCGGGCGTGACCTCGACCGCGCTGATCGTCACCATGCCGATGCGCGGGTCCTTCAACTCGCGGATCAGCTCGGCCAGGTCGCGCTGGATCTGGTCCGCCACGCGCAGACCGCGGTTGGGGATCGATCGCTTGTGACGCATGGCTCTTTCCTCACTCTCTCAAACAACAAAGCCCGGCGGGGGTGACCCGCCGGGCGTGGAGCGGCGGCAGGCTGGGTTACAGCGTGCGCGCCACTTCCTTGATTTCGAAGACTTCCAGCTGGTCGCCTTCCTTGATGTCGCTGTAGTTCTTCAGCTTGATACCGCACTCGAAGCCCTCGCGGACTTCCTTGACGTCGTCCTTCAGGCGCTTGAGCGACTCGATCTCGCCGGTGTAGACCACCACGTTGTCGCGCAGCAGGCGGAAGCGCGCGTTGCGCGTCACATGGCCGCTGGTGATCATCGAGCCGGCAATGGTGCCGATCTTGGTCGCCACGAACACGGTGCGGATCTCGGCGGTGCCGATGATCTCCTCGCGCTGCTCCGGAGCCAGCATGCCGGCCATCGCCGCCTTCACCTCATCCACGGCGTCGTAGATGATGTTGTAGTAGCGCAGGTCGACGTCGTTGTGCTCGGCCACCTTGCGCGCGCCGGCATCGGCACGCACGTTGAAGCCGATCACGACGGCCTTGGAGGCGATCGCCAGGTTGATGTCGGACTCGCTGATCGCGCCGACCGCCGCATGGACGATCTGCACCTTGACCTCGTCGGTCGACAGCTTGAGCAGCGAGGACGCCAGCGCTTCCTGCGAACCCTGCACGTCGGCCTTGATGATCAGCGGCAGCGTCTGCACGTCGCCGGCGGTCATGTCGGCGAACATGTTCTCCAGCTTCGCGGCCTGCTGGCGAGCCAGCTTGACGTCGCGGTACTTGCCGGCGCGGAAGGTCGCGATTTCACGGGCGCGGCGTTCGTCGGCCAGCACCATGAACTCGTCGCCCGCCTGCGGGACTTCCGTCAGGCCCTGGATCTCGACCGGGATCGACGGACCGGCTTCGGTCGCCGGCTTGCCGTCCTCGTCCAGCATGGCGCGGACGCGGCCGTAGGTCGAGCCGGCCAGCACCACGTCGCCGCGCTTGAGCGTGCCGGACTGCACCAGCACCGTCGCGACCGGGCCGCGGCCCTTGTCCAGCTTGGCTTCGATGACCAGGCCCTTGGCCAGCGAGTCCTTCGCGGCCTTGAGTTCCAGCACTTCGGCCTGCAGCAGCACCTGCTCCAGCAGGTCGTCGATGCCCTGGCCGGTCTTGGCCGACACCGGGACGAACGGCGACTCGCCGCCGAATTCCTCGGGCACGACCTCTTCCGCCACCAGCTCGCTCTTGACGCGTTCCGGGTTGGCATCGGGCTTGTCGATCTTGTTCATCGCGACCACGATCGGCACGCCAGCGGCCTTCGCGTGGTGGATGGCTTCCTTGGTCTGCGGCATCACGCCGTCATCGGCGGCCACCACCAGGATGACGATGTCCGTCGCCTTGGCGCCGCGGGCACGCATGGCCGTGAAGGCCTCGTGACCCGGGGTGTCCAGGAAGGTGACCATGCCGCGCGGCGTGTCGACGTGATAGGCGCCGATGTGCTGCGTGATGCCGCCGGCTTCGCCAGCCGCCACGCGGGCGCGGCGGATGCTGTCCAGCAGCGAGGTCTTGCCGTGGTCGACGTGACCCATGACGGTGACCACCGGCGCGCGGGGCAGCAGCTCGTGCTGGCCCTCGGCGGCGGCGCCCTCTTCCTCGAGGAAGGCATCGGGATCGTCCAGCTTGGCGGCGAACGCCTTGTGGCCCATTTCCTCGACCACGATCATGGCCGTTTCCTGGTCCAGCTGCTGGTTGATGGTGACCATCTGGCCCAGCTTCATCAGCTGCTTGATGACCTCGGACGCCTTCACCGACATCTTGTGCGCCAGGTCGGCGACCGAGATGGTCTCGGGGATGTGGACTTCCTGGATGACCGGCTCGTTCGGCGCCTGGAAGTTGGACATCGACGCGCCGCGATCGTCGCGGCCGCCACGGCGACCCGCCGGACCGCGGCCCGGCGCACGCCAGCCGGCGCCGCCCGGACGCGCACCGGGGCCCGCGTCGCGGCCGCCCGGCTTGCCCGGCGTGCCGCGCTTCTTGTCGTCGGCCCAGCTGGAGGACAGCTTCTCGGACTTGACGGACTTCTTGTCGCCCGGCTTCGCGCCGGCGCCCGCGGCAGCGGTCGTGCCGGTGGCGCCCGGGGCACCGCCCGGCTTCTTGTGGATCGTGCCCTTGATGCCGGCCGGCGCGGCCTCGGGCTTGGGCTCTTCCTTCTTCGCGACCAGCACCTTCTTGGGCGCGTTCATCATCGCGCGGATGGCGGCGGCCTCGGCCTCGGCGGCCTTGCGGCGGCGCTCGAGCTCGGCCTGGCGGGCCTTCTCGTCGGCGGCGACGTCGGCGGCCTTCACCACGCGCAGCACGGGCTTGGCGGGCTCGACCGGGGCGGGCGCGGCGGCGGCCACCGGGGCCGGCGCGGGAGCGACGGGCGCCGGAGCCGGCGCGGCGGTCTTCGCCGCGGCCTTGTCGGCGGCCTTCTCGGCCTTGGACTTGGCGGCCTCGGCGGCCTTGCGCGCTTCTTCCTCGGCGGCGGCCTTGGCGGCGGCTTCCGCGGCAGCGGCCTCGGCGGCCTCGCGGGCGGCGCGCTCTTCATCGCGGCGCTTTTCCTCGGCTTCACGCGCGGCGCGTTCGGCTTCCTCGCGCTCGCGCATCTTGCGCGCCAGCTCTTCTTCCTGCTGGCGCAGCGCCTCGGCCTGCGCCTGCGCTTCTTCCTCGCGGCGCTTCAGTTCGGCTTCCTCGGCGGCAGCGGCGGCGGCGTCATCAACGCCGTCCTCGCGCTTGACGAAGACGCGCTTCTTGCGCACCTCGACCTGGATGGTGCGCGCCTTGCCCGAGGCATCGGCCTGCTTGATCTCGCTGGTCGACTTGCGGGTCAGGGTGATCTTCTTGCGCTCGGCGCCGCCGGTGCCATGCGCGGTGCGCAAATGGTCCAGCAGGCGTTCCTTGTCGCTTTCGTTCAGGGTGTCCTCGGCGGACGCCTTCTTGACGCCCGCAGCTTGGAGCTGCTCCAGCAAGGTGCTCGCAGGCCTGTTCAGCTCTGCGGCCAGCTGGGCGACGGTGGTCACGGCCATTGTTGAAATCCTTAAATCTTGTGTGGTGCGGAGCGGTCTGGTTTCGCTTGAAGTCGCTTCAGAGCGTGGCTGCTCGGGCGTTATGCGTTGAACCAGTGCTCGCGCGCCTTCATGATCAAAGCGCGTGCCGCTGCCTCGTCCAGGGACGAAATCTCGACCAACTCGTCGACGGCCAGGTCGGCCAAGTCGTCACGGGTGTGGATGTCGCCGGCCGCCAGCTTGGCGATCAGCTCCGGGGTCATGCCTTCCAGGTCGCGCAGGTCCTGGGAGACCTCCTCGACCTTCTCCTCGCGGGCGATTTCCATCGTCAGCAGCGCATCCTTGGCACGGGTGCGCAGCTCGTTGACGGTTTCCTCGTCGAAGGCCTCGATCTCGAGCATTTCCTGCATCGGGACGTAGGCGACTTCTTCCAGCGAGGCGAAGCCTTCGGCGATCAAGATGTCGGCGACTTCCTCGTCCACGTCCAGCTTCTCGACGAACAGCTTGCGCACCACGTCGGATTCCTCGGCCTGCTTGGCGGCGGATTCCTCGGCGGTCATGATGTTGATCTTCCAGCCGGTCAGCTCCGAGGCCAGGCGCACGTTCTGGCCGCCACGGCCGATCGCGATCGCCAGGTTCTCCTCGTCGACGACCACGTCCATCGCGTGGCGCTCCTCATCGACGACGATGGACTGCACATTGGCCGGCGCCAGCGCGCCGATCACGAACTGCGCCGGATCCTCGGACCAGAGCACGATGTCCACGCGCTCGCCGGCCAGCTCGTTGGTCACGCCGTTGACGCGCGAGCCGCGCACGCCGACGCAGGTGCCGATCGGGTCGACGCGCTTGTCGTGCGAGACCACGGCGATCTTGGCGCGGCTGCCGGCGTCGCGGGCGCAGCTCTTGATCTCGAGCAGTCCCTGCTCGATCTCGGGCACTTCCTGCGCGAAGAGTTCCTTCATGAACTCGCCGGAGGAGCGCGACAGCATGATCTGCGGACCGCGCTGCGTCGGATCGACGCCCAGGATCACCGCGCGGACGCGGTCGCCGGTGCGCAGGTTCTCCTTGGGGATCATTTCATTGCGCTTGAGGCGGCCTTCGACACGGCCCGACTCGGCAATGATGTCGCCCTTGTCCAGGCGCTTGACGGTGCCGACGAAGATGCGCTCGCCACGCGACATGAAGTCGTTGAGCAGCTGCTCGCGCTCGGCATCGCGGATCTTCTGCAGGATGACCTGCTTGGCGGCCTGGGCGCCGATGCGGCCGATGGGCACCGACTCCACGCCTTCTTCGATGTGGTCGTCGACCTCGATGTCGGCGATCTGCTCCTGCGCTTCGAACAGCAGGATCTCGGAATCCGGGTTCTGCAGGCCGGCCTCGTTGGGCACCACGTGCCAGCGGCGGAAGGTCTCGTACTCGCCGGTGTCGCGGTCGATGGCCACACGGATGTCGACCTCGCCGCCATACAACTTCTTGGTGGCCGAAGCCAGCGCCGCCTCAACGGCGCCGAACACCACATCGCGCTCCACGCTCTTTTCGCGCGAGATGGCGTCCACCAGCATCAACAGTTCGCGGTTCATTGATCGAGACCTCCGTCAACCTTGTCATCCGTCTGCCGGGACTTGGCATTGCTCTTCTTCTTCGACGCCTTGGGCTTCGCAGCCACGCCGTCAGCAGATTCGGATCCCTGGGGCGCCAAGCCCGTGTTTTTCTTCGCCGCGGACTTGCCCGCGGCCGCGCCGCCCGCCTTGCCCGGCGTGCGACCCTTGAAATTGATCTCCGGCACCAGCTTGGCCGAGCGCACTTCATCCAGCGCGAAGTCCAGCGCCTGCTCGGTCTTGCCGTCGGAGAAGATCACCCGCCAGTCGGTGCGCTGCGCCAGCGTGGCCGGGTCTTCCTCCGCGGCGACGCCTTCGGCCGCGACCAGCACGCCGCGGTACTTCTTGCGGCCCTGGAAAGCCTCGCGCAGGGTGATTTCCACTTCGTGACCGAGGAACCGGGCGTAGTCGCCGGCATTGTTCAGCGGTCGATCGAGGCCGGGGGTCGACACTTCCAGGCGCGTGTAGTCGATTTCCTCGACTTCCATCACGTAGCGCAACTGGCGCGTGACGCGCTCGCAGTCCTCGACGTTCACCGGCTGTTCCGGCTCCTGGCCGCCGACGAGCGGCTTGTCGATGAACACGCGTAGCAAGCCCCCGGCGCTGCGTTCGCAGCCCACCACCTCGTAACCCAGACCGGTCACGGTTTTTTCAACAACGGCTTGCCAGCTCAAATTCATCGACGACGGTATCTATCCTGTAGGGACACGTAGGGACAGCCAAAAAAAATGGGCTGGATGAATCCGCCCACCGTTCACTTTTTCAGCGAAGCTCGAAGTGTACTATGCAAACAGCGTGCCGACAAGGCGGTGACTTCGTTCACGGCATGGCGTGCGAGAATCCCGGCCTCCCTCGAATCTATGAATACCAGGAGCAGACATGGGATTTCTCGCCGGCAAGCGACTGCTGATCACGGGCGTGCTGTCCAACCGTTCGATTGCCTACGGCATTGCCAAGGCCTGCCACCGCGAAGGGGCTGAGCTGGCCTTCAGCTACGTGGGCGAGCGCTTCAAGGACCGCATCACCGAGTTCGCTGCCGAATTCGGCTCCAGCCTGGTGTTCGACTGCGACGTGGGCGACGACGCCCAGATCGAGCGCCTCTTCGAGGACCTGGGCCAGCACTGGCCGGAATTCGACGGGTTTGTCCACTCGATAGGTTTCGCCCCGCGCGAGGCGATCGCCGGTGAATTCCTGGATGGAATGACCCGCCAGAACTTCCGTATCGCGCACGATATTTCGGCCTACAGCTTCCCGGCGATGGCCAAGGCGGCGCAAAGCCGACTGCGTCCTGGCGCGGCGCTGCTGACGCTGTCCTACCTGGGCGCCGAGCGTTTCGTGCCGAACTACAACACGATGGGCCTGGCCAAGGCCTCGCTGGAAGCCAGCGTGCGTTACCTGGCCTACGGCCTGGGCGCCAAGGGCATCCGGGTGAACGGCATCTCGGCGGGCCCGATCAAGACGCTGGCCGCTTCCGGCATCAAGGACTTCGGCAAGTTGCTGAAGCAGTTTGCCGACAGCGCCGCCATCAAGCGCAACGTCACGATCGAGGATGTCGGCAACACGGCCGCCTTCCTGCTGTCGGACCTGGCCGCCGGCGTGAGCTCGGAAATCATCTACGTCGACGGCGGCTTCAGCCACGGCGCGATGGCCGGCACGGAGTAACGCCTCTCACGCACCCTCACGCACACCCCGGTCCCCAGCCGCCGATCACCTCGGTGGATCAGGGACGGTGGTGCTTGGGGTTCTGGCGCTTGCCGCCAGGGCCCCATGCTCCAGCGGCCAAGCGCGCCGGACGTGAAAGTAGAAACGGGACCCGAGGGTCCCGTTCTTCATTTCTCGTCAACCACGCAATCCACGTAATACCGGGTCACCCCATCGGCGCCCTTCTCCGCGACCAGTCCATGGACGTCAGTCGCGAAGCCCGGGAACTTCGCATTGAAGTCTCTGGTGAACTTCAGGTAGTCCACGATCCGCTTGTTGAAGCGCTCACCCGGAATCAGCAGCGGGATGCCGGGCGGATAAGGCGTCAGCAGTGCGGTGGTGACGCGGCCTTCCAGCTTGTCGATCTCGACGCGTTCCGTCTTGCGATGCGCGATGTGCGCATAGGCGTCGGACGGCTTCATCGCCGGCTCCAGGTCGGACAGGTAGACCTCGGTCGTCAGGCGCGCGATGTCGCCGGACGCATAGGCCTCATGCACGCTCTGGCACAGGTCGCGCAGTCCCATGCGCTCATAGCGCGGGAAGGCGGCCACGAAGTCCGGCAGGATGCGCCAGATCGGCGCGTTCCGGTCGTAGTCGTCCTTGAACTGCTGCAGCGCGGTCAGCAGCGTGTTCCAGCGGCCCTTGGTGATGCCGATGGTGAACATGATGAAGAACGAGTACAGACCCGTCTTCTCAACCACCACGCCGTGCTCGGCCAGGAACTTGGTGACGATGCTGGCCGGGATGCCGGTCTTGGCGAACTTGCCGCTCATGTCCAGTCCCGGCGTGATCACCGTGGACTTGATCGGATCCAGCATGTTGAAGCCGGCTTCGATCGGACCGAAACCGTGCCACTTCTCGTTGGCCTTGAGCATCCAGTCCGCGGCCTTGCCGATGCCGTCGGCGGCGAGCTTGTCCGGCCCCCAGACCTTGAACCACCAGTCCTTGCCGTAGTCCTTCTCGACCTTGCGCATCGCGCGGCGGAAGTCCAGGGCCTCGAGGATGGATTCTTCCACCAGCGCCGTGCCGCCCGGGGGCTCCATCATCGCGGCCGCGACGTCGCAGCTGGCGATGATCGAGTACTGCGGGCTGGTGGAGGTGTGCATCAGATACGCCTCGTTGAACAGATGCTTGTCCAGCTTCACGTTCTGCGAATCTTGCACCAGCACCTGCGACGCCTGCGAGATGCCGGCCAGCAGTTTGTGCGTCGACTGCGTGGCGTAGACCATCGCGGTCTTCGGGCGCGGGCGATGCTTGCCCATCGCGTGGTACGAGCCGTAGAAGTTGTGGAAGGCCGCGTGCGGCAGCCAAGCCTCGTCGAAGTGCAGCGTGTCGATCCAGCCGTCCAGTTTGGACTTGATGGTCTCGGTGTTGTAGAGCACGCCGTCATAGGTGCTCTGCGTCAGCGTCATGATCCGCGGCTTCACCTTCTTCGGATCCACGCCCTTTAGCAGCGGATTCTTCGCGATCTTCTTGCGGATGGTCTCGGGCGAGAACTCGCTCTCCGGGATGGGGCCGATGATGCCGTAGTGGTTGCGCGTGGGCGTCATGAAGACCGGCACCGCGCCGGTCATGATAATGCTGTGCAGGATGGACTTGTGGCAGTTGCGGTCCACCACGACCACGTCGCCCGGCGCCACCGTGTGGTGCCACACCATCTTGTTGGAGGTCGAGGTGCCGTTGGTGACGAAGAAGCAGTGGTCCGCATTGAAGATGCGGGCGGCGTTCTTCTCGCTCTCGGCGACCGGGCCGGTGTGGTCCAGCAGCTGGCCGAGTTCCTCGACCGCGTTGCAGACGTCGGCGCGCAGCATGTTCTCGCCGAAGAACTGGTGGAACATCTGGCCGACCGGGCTCTTCAGGAAAGCCACGCCGCCGGAGTGTCCCGGGCAGTGCCACGAGTAGGAGCCGTCCTGCGCGTAGTCCATCAGCGCCTTGAAGAATGGCGGCGCCAGGCCGTCGAGGTAGCTCTTGGCCTCGCGGATGATGTGACGCGCCACGAACTCGGGCGTGTCCTCGAACATGTGGATGAAGCCGTGCAGCTCGCGCAGCACGTCGTTGGGCAGGTGCTGCGACGTCCGGGTCTCGCCATAGACGTAGATGGGAATGTCCGCATTCTTGAAGCGGATCTCCTGGATGAACTTGCGCAGGTTCAGGACCGCCGGATCGAGCTCGCCGCCGTCGCCGTTGCCGGAGAACTCCTCGTCGTCGATCGACAGGATGAAGGCGCTGGCGCGGCTCTGCTGCTGCGCGAACTGGCTGAGGTCACCGTAGCTGGTGGCGCCCAGCACCTCGAAGCCTTCCTTCTGAATGGCTTCCGCCAGGGCGCGGATGCCCAAACCCGAGGTGTTCTCGGAGCGATAGTCCTCGTCGATGATGACGATGGGAAAGCGGAAACGCGGCGTCATGAGGCCTCCGGATCGGGGCAGGTCAAACAAGAAAGGCGCGAAGTGTAGGGCGTCAGCCGTGTCACGCAAGTGTTGATCCCGGGTTGTCGCAGAAACAGAACGGCCAGGTTGTCAATGGCCGCCAACTGCCGGCTTCAGGCCCCCGAAAGGACGTGAAGCGCCAGGAGGACCGAGGCGTACACTGCCCCGTCACACAAGGACCGGGCGAACCATGGATCGCCCGGACAACGAGGAGGATGGGATGGATTGGAGTGTCGCCACCTGGTGGTGGGTGATCTGCGGCGGACTGGTGGCGGCGGAGCTCGCCAGCGGAACGACCTTCTACTTATTGATGCTGGCCTTGGGCGCGGCGGCCGCGGCGCTGATGGCACACGTCGGCGGACCGTTCTGGCTGCAGCTGGTGGTGGCCGCCGGTGTGGGCGGCGGCGCGGTGACCTGGTGGCACCTGCGCCTGAGACGCCATCCGCGCGCGCCTGCCGGCGAGAACCCCAATGTGAACCTCGACATCGGCCAGAGCCTGGACGTCGCGCTCTGGCGCGCGGACGGCACGGCCGAAGTCCGCTACCGCGGCGCGGCCTGGCAGGCGCGCTTCGTCGGCGCCGGCGCGCCGCACAGCGGGCGCCATGTGATCCGCGCGGTCGAGGGCAGTTGCCTGCTCGTCGACGCCGCCTGATCGCCCCTTTTCTCTTTCTGTTTCCCGTTCCACATCTCCGGAGGAGGAGTCCCGCTCATGGAAATCGTCGCATTGGTCGTGCTGGTCGTCGCCATCGTCTTCGTCGTGCAGTCGGTGAAGGTCGTCCCGCAACAGAACGCCTGGGTGGTCGAGCGCCTGGGCAAGTACCACGGCACACTGACGCCCGGCCTGAACATCCTGGTGCCCTTCATCGACCGCCTGGCCTACAAGCATTCGCTCAAGGAGATCCCGCTGGACGTCCCCAGCCAGGTCTGCATCACCAAGGACAACACCCAGCTGACGGTGGACGGCATCCTGTACTTCCAGGTCACCGACCCGATGCGCGCGAGCTACGGCTCCAGCAACTACATCATCGCGATCACGCAGCTGGCGCAGACGACGCTGCGCTCGGTGATCGGCCGCATGGAACTGGACCGGACCTTCGAGGAGCGCGACGCCATCAACGCCGCCGTCGTGCAGGCGCTGGACGAAGCAGCGCTGAACTGGGGCGTGAAGGTGCTGCGCTACGAGATCAAGGACCTGACGCCGCCGGCGGAGATCCTGCGCTCGATGCAGGCCCAGATCACCGCGGAGCGCGAGAAGCGCGCGCTGATCGCCGCGTCGGAAGGTCGCCGCCAGGAGCAGATCAACATCGCCACCGGCGAGCGCGAGGCGGCGATCGCGCGGTCCGAAGGCGAGAAGCAGGCCGAGATCAACAAGGCGCAGGGCGAGGCCGCGGCCATCACGGCGGTGGCGGAAGCCAGCGCCGACGCGATCCGCAAGATCGCCGCGGCGATCCAGCAGCCGGGCGGCGGCGACGCGGTGCAGCTGAAGGTGGCCGAGAAGGCGGTCGAGGCCTTCTCGCAGCTCGCGCAGAAGAACAACACGATGATCGTGCCGGCCAACATGAGCGAGGTGTCCGGCCTGATCGGCACCGCGATGGCGCTGATCAAGAGCGACAAGGTGATCCAACCGGGCCGCTGAGCGCCCTGCCCGCCTCGCTGGCGTCGCGGGGACCGACAACTTTGCTTTACCCCCTGAAATCTGCGCTATGATCGCGGGCTTCGGAGAGATGGATGAGTGGTTTAAGTCGCACGCCTGGAAAGCGTGTGTAGGTTAATCGCCTACCGAGGGTTCGAATCCCTCTCTCTCCGCCAGACACGGACACGGGCCCTGAGCAATCAGGGCCCGTTTTCATTGGGCCGTCGAAGTTGGGGAGTCGAAGGCTGCGCCTATCATCCGCCCCCATGCTGACCTTCGAACAACTCTTCGGTTTCCTGCTGGCCGCGATGCTGATCACGGCGTCCCCCGGCCCGGACAACCTGATGGTGCTGGGCATGGGCATCTCGAAGGGACGCCGGCACGGCATGGCCTTCGGCCTGGGCTGCGCGCTGGGCTGCCTGAGTCACACCGTGCTCGCGGCGATCGGCGTCAGCGCGCTGATCGCCGCCTCGCCGATGGCGTTCACCGCGCTGAAGGTCTGCGGCGGCCTCTACCTGATCTGGCTGGGCATCAAGGCGCTGCGCAGCCGCGGCGGCGCCAGCGTCGGCGACGCCTCCCAGGTCGAGGACTCGCTCACCCGCCTGTTCTTCAAGGGCGTCTTCGCCAACGCGATCAACCCCAAGGTCGTGCTCTTCTTCCTGTCCTTCCTGCCGCAGTTCGTCGTGCCCTCGCAGGGCCATGTGGCCGCCCAGACGGCCTTGCTCGGCGTCACCTTCACCCTGCAGGCCGCCCTCCTGTTCGGGCTGCTGGGCTACTTCGCCGGCGCGATCGGCCAATGGCTGCAGCGCAAGCCGCGCGCGGGGCTGTGGCTGGACCGCGTCGCCGGCGCGGTCTTCGTCGCGCTGGGCCTGCGCCTGATCGTGTCGCGCTGAGCCCGGCATTTCCCGTCGGCACGCGGCTTGCCCGCGCGCCGGCCGTCCGCGTCGAGCACCGCTTCGATCGGCCCGTTCCGCCGCACTGCCGGCGTCATTGAGGCGGCCGGGGTCTCCTCGCCTATTTGCTTGCCTGCGCAGGCATGGGGTTTGCCAGTTGAAACGTCCGGTTGCAGACCGGATCAACCACTTGCAGGGAGACTCCGTCATGAATAGCCCCGCTGGCCCGCTCAGCCCGATCGCCCCGCTTCTCCAGGACCCGGCGCTCCAGCGCCATCTCGTCCAGTGCGCCAAGGCGCGCGGCCGATGGTTCGGGCTGGCGCTGCTGGCCGAGCGCGTCCAGGGCGTGGTCCTGCCCCGCCTGGCCACCACCGCGGCCCTGAGCGCCGTCACCCTGGGTCTGTTCACCCATTGGCTATGAACGCCGGCCGCAGCGCGGACGCCGCCGCCCGATCGACGGACGCCGCGCCGGAGCCCTCCCCCGATGACGACCGGCGCACCTCCGCCGATCCCACGCCGGATCCCCCGGAAATTGCGGAAGAACTTGCGCTGCTGAATCCGGCGCTGGGCCCCATCGAGCCCCCGGTGCGGGCGGTGCTGTTCGGGCAGGCGCGCTTCGAGCAGCACGGCCGCAGCCTCGCGCAGGCCCAGGCGATCCAGGGCACCGCCGGCGCCGGGCAGTTCTTCCCGCGGCTCGACGACAACGTCGCGATGCTGCAGCAGACGCGGCGGCTGCTCGAGAAGCGCCATCGCGACTTCCGCCACCTCGGCGCCGCCGGGAAGTGGCTGCTGGACAACGCCGCGCTGATCGACGAGCAGACGCACCAGGTCCGCCGCGGCCTGCCGCGCAATTTCTTCCGCCTGCTGCCGCGGCTGCGCGACGAGCCGCTCGCCGGCCTGCCCCGCATCTACGGCGTGGCCTGGGCCTGGGTCGCGCACACCGACGGCGGCTTCGACACCGGGCTGCTGGCCGCCTACCTGCGCGCCTACCAGGAGGAGCGCCCGCTGTCCCTGGCCGAGCTGTGGGCGCTGCCGACGACGCTGCGGGTGGTGCTGGTCGAGAACCTGCGCCGGCTGGCCGAGCGCTTCGCGACGCTGCAGGCGGCCCGCGACGTGGTGCACCACTGGTACGACGGCCACCCGGCCGCGTCCGGCATCGAGGCGATCACGGCCCTGGAGCCGCGCATGGCCGAGCGCGGCGTCGCCGAGGCCTTCTGGCTGCAGCTCGACCACCGCCTGGAGGAATTGCCCCAGCCGCTGATGGGCGAGCTGGCCGCCTGGCTGAGCACCCGGCTGCCCGCGCCGGCGCAGGCGCTGGCGCGGCAGCAGGACGAATCGATCAAGGACCTGCAGAGCATCCGCAACGCGATCACCGCGCTGCGGCGCATCGACCAGACCCACTGGCGGCAGCTGATCCAGTCGGTCAGCCCGGTGATGCGGACGCTGGGCGGGTCGCCGGTCTTCGCGGCCGAGGCGCCGGACACCCAGGACCTGACCCTGCACGAGATCGAGCGCCTGGCCCGCAAGTCCGGTCGCCCGGAACTCGAGGTCGCGCGCCAGTTGCTGGCGCTGACGCAGAACGCCGGTCCACCCCAGGACGGCGAACCCGACCGGCGCAGCGCGCCGATCTACTGGTGGCGCGGGGCCGGACGTCCGACGCTGCTCGCGGCGCTGGGCCTGCACGAGCACGCCTGGCCGCCGCACGACACCGCCCCGGGCCAGCGCTGGGCGGCGGTGGCCTACCTGGCCGGCCTGGCGCTGCTGGGCCTGCTGGGCCTCTCCTGGCTGATGAACCAGGCGCGTCCCGATGCCGCGCCCTGGCTGCTGGTGCTGACCGCGCTGCTGGCCGCCGGGCCGATCGGCGAGGCCGTGATCGCGCTCACCAACCGCTGGATCAGCGAGCTGGCCCGGCCGGCGCGCCTGCCCCGCCTGGATTTCTCCCAAGGCCTGCCTGATGCGGAACGCACGCTGGTCGTCATGCCGGTGCTGTTGACGCGCGAGGAGGCCGTCGCCCCGCTGGTCGCCCAGCTGGAGCAGCACCACCTGGCCAATCCCGAGCGGCTGGTGCAGTTCGCGCTGCTCAGCGACCTGGCCGATGCCTACGAGGAACACCATCCCGGCGACACGATGATCGTGGTCACCGCGGCCGACGCCATCGCCGCGCTCAACGAGCGCCACGGCCCGCTGGCCGACGGCCGTCCGCGCTTCCTGCTGCTGCACCGGGCGCGCGAATGGTCCTCGACCGAGCGCCGCTGGATCGGCTGGGAGCGCAAGCGCGGCAAGCTCGAGCGCCTGCTGCGGCTGCTGGCCGCGCCGGCGGGCGCGTCGCCGTTCGCCGACTTCGGCGCGATGTCGCAACCCGCGCCCGGCGTGCGCCACCTGATCACCCTGGACGCCGACACCGACATGCCGCCGGGCCGGCTGCGCGCGCTGGTGGGCACCGCCGCGCATCCGATGAACCGGCCGCGTGTGGACGCGGTCACCCGCCGCGTCGTCGAGGGCTACGCGATCCTGCAGCCGCGGGTGCTCGCACCCATGCCCGACGACGCCGCCAGCACGCCCTATCACCGGCTCTTCGTCGGCCAGTTCGGCATCGACCCCTACAGCGCGGTCAGCTCGGAGATCTTCCAGGACCTGTTCGGCGAAGGCAGCTTCACCGGCAAGGGCCTGCTGGACGTGCGCGCCTGCCATGCGGTGCTGGACGCGCGCCTGCCCGAGGGCCAGGTGCTGAGCCACGACCTGCTGGAGGGCAGCATCGCGCGCTGCGCCGGCGTGTCCGACATCACGCTGGTCGAGGACTCGCCGATGCATGCCGACGTGGCCCACGCCCGGCTGCATCGCTGGACGCGCGGCGACTGGCAGCTGCTGCCCTTCATCGCCGGGGCGGGGCGCTACGGCATCGCGCCGATCAACCGCTGGAAGCTGATCGACAACCTGCGGCGCTCGCTGGTCGCGCCGATGGCGCTGGGCCTGATGCTGCTGGTGCTGGGCACCGCGGTCCTGCCGCTGGGGCTGACGCTGGTGGTCGTGGCGGGCGCCTTCGCCATCGGGCCGCTGGTGGGCGCGCTGGCCGGGCTGGTGCCCAGCCGGGACGGCCTGGCGCGCCGCCACTTCTACCGCGAGACCGGCCACGACCTGCGGCGCGCCCTGGGCCTGGCCGCCTGGCAGGTCGCGCTGCTGCTGCACCTGTCGCTGCTGTACCTGGACGCGATCGGGCGGGCGCTGTGGCGGCAGACGGTGTCGCGACGCCGCCTGCTCGAATGGACCACGGCCGCCGCCGCCCAGGCCGCCGCGCGGCGGGAACTGCCGGCGCTGGTCGCGCAGCACCTGCGCGTGCCGGTCGCGGCAGCGGTGCTGGGCGGACTGCTGGCGGTCGCGGCCTTGTCCGGCGCGCCGGTGAACGGCGCGGCGGCCGTCGTGCTGCTGGCGCTCTGGGCGCTGTCGCCGCTGTGGATCTGGTGGGCGAGCGCACCGCGCGCGCCGCTGCTGCGCCGCGAGGCCGCGCTGGATCCGCAGGGACGCGATTACCTCTGGGGCCTGGCGCGCGACACCTGGCGCTTCTACGACACCCATGTCGGCGCCGACGACAACCACCTGCCGCCCGACAACGTGCAGCTGACGCCCCACCTGCTGGTGGCGCATCGCACCTCGCCGACCAACATCGGCCTGTACCTGCTGGCCGTGGCCTGCGCGCGCGAACTGGGCTTCATCGGGCTGGTCACGATGACCCGGCGCCTGTCCGCGACGCTGGACACGCTCGAGCGCCTGCCGCGCTGGCAGGGCCATTTCTACAACTGGTACGACACCCAATCGCTGGTCGTACTGGCGCCGGGCTACGTGTCGGCGGTGGACAGCGGCAACTGCTCGGCCCACCTGCTGACCGTGGCCCGCGCCTGCGAGCTGGCCGCGGAGATGACGCCGGACCAACTGGCCGCCGCGCCGCGGCAGGCGCTGGACCGGACGCTGCATCGCCTGCGGGTCCTGCAGCCGCCGCTGGCCAGCGACCCGGCGCTGCCGGCCGGCGCCGCGCTGGTCGCGGCGCTGCTGGCGGCGGAGAACCTCACCGCCTCGGCGGAAGAGCAGCAGGCCCTGCTGCAGGGCCTGGTGGCCGCGGCGCAGGCGGAGCTCGATGCCCTGGCCGCCCTCGCCCCGGCCGACGCGTCCGTCGACGACACGCCGCCGGCCCAGCAGCTGCTGCGCGACCTGATCGCCCAGTTGAGGTCCTGGTGGCAGGACCAGGGCGCGCCGCTGGCCGAAGCCCGCCTGGCGCTGCGCGCGCTCGCGGGCCGGGCGCGCCGCCTCGGGCTGGAAGCGGACTACCGCCCGCTCTTCGATCCCGAGCGTCGCCTGCTGCGCATCGGCTGGCGCGGCGACGCGCAGCAGCTCGACGACAACCATTACGACCTGCTCGCCAGCGAGGCCCGCCTCACCAGCCTGGTCGCGATCGCCAAGGGCGACCTGCCGCCGGAACACTGGCAGGCGCTCGGGCGGCCCTTCTTCGCGCGCGATGGCGCCGGCGACTCGCTCGGGCTGAAGTCGTGGTCGGGCTCGATGTTCGAGTACCTGATGCCGTCGCTGGTGCTGCGCGAGCCCGCGGCCAGCGCGCTGGGCCGGGCCGTGCGCACGGCGGTGAAGGAGCAGCGTCTGGAGGCCCGCGGCAAGGGCACGCCGTGGGGCATCTCGGAATCGGCGATCGCCGGCCAGGACCACACGCTGGCCTACCAGTACGGCCCGCAGGGCGTGCAGACCCTGGCGCTGGCGCGGCTGGCCGTCGACGAACGGGTGCTCGCGCCCTATGCGGCGGTGATGGCGGCGGTGGTGGCGCCGGTGCGGGTGGTGTCCAACCTGCAGGCCTTCGAGCGCCTGGGCGCGCGCGGCGCCTTCGGCTTCATCGAGGCGGTGGACTACACACCGCAGCGCCAGACCGCCGGTGCCGGCTTCACGCTGGTGCGGACCTACATGGCGCATCACCAGGCGATGGGCTTCGTCGCGCTGACCGCCCTGCTGGCCGACGACGCGCCGCGGCGCTGGCTGATGAGCGACCCGCACGTCAAGGCGGTGGCGACGCTGCTGCATGAGCGCGCGCCGCGCGAGGTCGCGCCGCTGCAGGCGCCGCCGGCCGACCTGCTGCCGCGCAAGCGCGCGGTCCGCAAGGCGCGCATGGTGCGCGAGAGCGAGCCGCTGGCCGAGACCCTGCCGCTGACCCACATGCTGACCAACGGCCGCTACTCGGTGGTGCTGCGCAGCCACGGCGGCGGCTACAGCAACTGGGACGGCGTGGCGATCACGCGCTGGCGCGACGACCTGCTGCGCGACCAGCACGGCAGCTTCACCATGCTGCGCCGCGCCGGCGAGGCCGACTGGTTCAGCAACACCGCCCGCCCCGCGCCCGATCCCCGCGCGCGCTACGCGGCGCGCATGCAGGCCGAGCGCGCGCTGTTCGAGGCGACCTGGCCGGACCTGCACAGCTGCACCACGGTGTGGGTCAGCCCGGAGGACGATTGCGAATTGCGTCAGGTCGAGCTGACCAACCGCGGCGATCAGCCGCTGGCGCTGGACCTGGTGTCCTGCTTCGAGGCCACGCTGGCGCCGCAGCGCGGCGACGAGGCGCACCCGGCCTTCTCCAACCTCTTCATCCAGGCCCGCTGGGACGAGGCGCAGCATGCGCTGCATTTGCGTCGACGTCCGCGGCTCTTCGACGAAGCCGCGATGCGCGCGGTCTTCTTCCTGGCTGGCGTGGATGCCGGCGCGGGCTGCGCCAAGCCGGCCCGTCCCGCCGGCGGCGCCCCGGGCGCCGAGGACTGCCGGCCGGAGGGCCATGCGGTCCGCGAGGTCCTGCCCATCGCCGATCGCGCGCGCTGGCTGGGCCGCTACGGCAGTTCGACGCGGCCGGTCGGCGACGCGCGCCCGCGCTTCGTCGACGACGAGGCCGACATGAGCGCCGACATGAGCGCCGACGGCGAGCCCGGGCGGCTGCTGGACACCGGCCTGGATCCGGTCGCCGGGCTGCGGGTCGGCCTGGACCTGGCCCCCGGCGCGACGGTGCGGCTGACCTTCTGCACCGCGGCCGCGCGCGACGCCGACCTGCTGGCGGCGCTGGTCGACAAGTACCGGCAGCCGGCGCACGTCGAGCGCTCCGCGTCGATGTCGCACACGATGGGCGGCATCCGCCTGCGCGAACTCCAGTTCGACACCACCACCTGGGGCGCCCTGCTGCAGCTCAACACGCTGGTCACCGGCCAGGCGGTGCGCGAGCCCGCCCATGTCCGCGAGCCGCGCGGCCGCTGCGACCGCCGCGCGCTGTGGCGCTTCGGCATCTCGGGCGACCGGCCCATCCTGATGGTGACGGTCAGCGGCGAGGAAGGCATCGACCTGATCCGCGCACTGAAGAAGGCGCTGCGGATGTGGACCACCCACGCGATCGGCGTGGACCTGGTGGTGCTCAACGAGGAGCCGCCGTCCTACCTCGCCCCGGTGCAGCAGGCGCTGCAGGCGCTGCAATCGCGGCTGCAGGGCCAGGCGCAGGGACGGCCGGCGCACCTGTGCTCGGCGCTGCATGTGCTGCGCGACAGCGACCTGCAACCCGACGAGCGCTTCACGCTGCAGACGCTGACCCGCATCCGGCTGCAGGCCGACGGCCGCGGCCTGGCGCAGCAGGTCGAGCGCTGGATCGAGGACACCGCGCCCAGCAACGAGGCCGCGCGGCTGCCGGTGGCCCATGCGCTGGTCGAGCGCCCGCTGCCGGAAGCCGTGCCGCGGCCACCCGAAGGCCGCTTCGATCCCGACCATGGCGGCTTCGCCTTCGAGGTCTCGCCGGACCGGCATCCGTCGCGGCCCTGGGTCAATGTGCTGGCGAACCGCGACTTCGGCTGCCAGGTCACCGAACTGGGCGCCGGCTACACCTGGGCCGGCAACAGCCGCATGCACCAGGTCACGCCCTGGTCCAACGACCCGCTGCTGGACCCGCCCGGCGAGTGGCTGCTGCTGCACGACCTGGACAACGACCGCGTCTGGCCGCTGGGCCGCCAGTTGCGCCACGACGCGCCGCTGGCGATCGAGCATGGCATCGGCTATTCGCGCAGCCGCCAGCAGTTGGGCGACCTGAGCGTCGAGCTGTGCTGGTGCGTCGATCCCGAGGCGGCGGTGAAGCAGGTGCAGGTGCGCCTCGGTGTCGTGGGGCGCAGCGGGGGCGGACCTCGGCGACTGCGGCTCGTGGCCCTGGCCGAATGGCAACTGGGCAGCGCGCGCGGCGAACGCCTGTCCGTGGCGACGCGCAGCGACTGGCTGACCGTGGGCGAGCTCGGCGCCGGGCTGCCGCAACCCGAGCGCGCGTTGACGCTGCAGGCGACGCAGCTGGACCACCTGGGCGGCTTCGGCGACGCGACGGCCGCGCTGTGCATCCGGCCCCGCCAGCGGGGCGACGGACGGGGCGAGGATCCGCGCGGCGACGAGCTCGACGCGGCGCGCAGGACCGGCGCCTCCGCCGGACCGGCGCGCGTGCGTCTCGACGCGCAGGACTGGACCTGCGACCGGCGCGAGTTCTTCGACAGCGCGGGCCGCATGGTCCTGCCCAAGGCGCTGTCCCGGCGCTGCGGTGGCGGGCTCGACGCCTGCGCGGCATTGGCGGCGCGGATCGAGCTCGAGGCCTCGCAGCCGGCCGAGCTCACCGTGCTGCTGGGCCACGGCCCCTCCCCCGAGGCGACGCAGGCGCTGATGGCGGCCGCGTGGGCGCTCGATCCGGCGGAGCGGCTGGCGCGGCAGCGGCGGCAATGGCCGGCGCTGCTGGGCGGCCTGCAGGTGTCGACACCGGATCCGCGCTTCGACGCGCTGACGAATCACTGGCTGCCGTACCAGACGCTGGTGTGCCGGATGTGGGCCCGCGCCGGCTTCTACCAGGCCGGTGGCGCCTTCGGTTATCGCGACCAGCTGCAGGACGCGATGGCGCTGACCGACGTCGCGCCGCAGCTGCTGGCCGACCAGATCCGGCGCAGCGCCGCGCGGCAGTTCCCGGAGGGCGACGTGCAGCACTGGTGGCACGAGCCCGGCGGCGCCGGCGTGCGCACGCATTTCTCCGACGACCGGCTCTGGCTGCCCTATGCGCTGGCGCATTACCTGGCGCGCACCGGCGACCTGACGCTGCTCGACGACACGGTGCCCTTCCTCGTCGGCCAGCCGGTGCCCGAGGGCGCCGAGGACATCTACGAGAGCCCGCGCACCGACGGGCCGATGGCCTCGGTCTACGAGCATGCCGCGCGTGCGATCGACCGCAGCCTGGACAGCGGGCCGCACGGGCTGCCGCTGTTCGGCACCGGCGACTGGAACGACGGGATGAACCGCGTCGGCCACGAGGGCCGCGGCGAATCGGTCTGGATGGCCTGGTTCCTGGCGCAGGTGATCGAGGACTTCGCGCCGATCGCGACCGCGCGCGGCGAGCAGGAGCGCGCCGCCCGCNGGCGGCGCGCGACGGCTGGGTGGCGGCGCTCGACGGGCCCGGCTGGGACGGCCGCTGGTACCGGCGCGGCTTCTTCGACGACGGCTCGCCGCTGGGCTCGGCCGAGAACGCCGAGTGCAGGATCGACCTGATCGCGCAGAGCTGGGCGGTGCTGACCGCGGCGGCCGATCCGGCGCATGCGCGGCAGGCGATGGCCAGCGCCTGCGCGCAGTTGCTCGACCCGGTGGCGAAGCTGGCGCGGCTGCTGCATCCGCCGCTGGCGCAGGCGCAGCCCAGCGCCGGCTACATCCAGTCCTACGCGCCGGGCGTGCGCGAGAACGGCGGCCAGTACAACCACGCGGCGGTCTGGGCGCTGATGGCGCTGGCGCGGCTGGGGCAGCGCGACACGATGTGGCAGGTCTACACCGGGCTGAGCCCCGCGCACCGCTGGGCCGATCCGCGACTGGGGCCGACCTACGCGATCGAGCCCTACGTGATGGCCGGCGACATCTACTCGCAGCCGCCCTGGGTCGGGCGCGGCGGGTGGAGCTGGTACAGCGGCTCGGCGGGCTGGCTGCTGCGGGCCTCGCTGGAGTCGATCTGCGGCGTCGTCATCGAGCAGGGCCGGCTGCGGGTGCGGGCCTGCCTGCCGGTGCACTGGGACCAGGCCGAGGTGCGCATCCGTCACCAGGACCGCTGGCTGCGGGTGATCGTCTGCGCCAACGAGACCGCCTGCCGCGCCGCGCTCACCCGCGAGGCCGGCGCGCGCCGGGAACACGCGGGCGAGTCGATCGACCTGGCGACCCTGTCGCCGGAGCAGGCGCTGGTGGTGGTCAGCGTGCCCGGCGCCAATCCGGACTTCGATCGAGCCCGGCAAGATCTTGATCAAGCGACCAAACCCTGACACGGCTCATCGAAAACTGTTCGCATTGGGTCTGCCACTCCTTGCGGATCGACAGGTCGCCCATGCCGTGTCCCCGCATCGCAGCCTCCGGAAAATCGTTCAACCAGGTGCGCACGAGCTCGACATCCGGCATGCGCATCGGCTTCCATGGCGCTTGATCGTCGATCGCTGCCTGGATGGCGGAAACGAATCGCTCAGCGCAATGCCGACGAAGTCGCCCGTCGGTGAGCTGGGCGATGTGGTTGCCGGTTTCGAATACGGCCGCCATGGGAATGAACAGATGAGCCTCACGGTCGATCAACTGCTCGAACTCTGCAATGACTGCCTCGCGGGTTTCGTTGAACCCAGGGATGTCCAGGACGTTGAGCAACACGGAGGTGTCGAGCAGCACGATCTCACTCATCCGCGACCTCCCGCGCCCCTCCGGAACGGAGGGAAGCCAGCCACTCCTTCGCCTTCGCCTTGCGCGCGGCGGGGCCAGGGTGGTGCTTCACGAACCGATCAATGGCGCCAGTGGTCAACAGGTGTCCGAGGCTCCCTTTGACCAGCAGTTCTGGAATATCCGGCACCTTGCCCAGTTGGGCCAGGCGACTGTCGCCGTGTTCCGGGTCCCGATAGCAGAACACGACATCCTTGAGCGCGTCCGCGGGCAGTGCATCCAGCAGCGCCGGGTTGTGCGTGGACAGCAAGACCTTCAGCTGGCGCCGCTCGGCGATGGCCTTCAGGCGCTCGAGCAGGTGATGGGCGCGGCTGGGATGGACGCCGTTGTCGATCTCCTCGATGACCACCAGGCTGCCCTCTTGCGCCGACAGCATGGCAGCGGCGATCGCCAGCACCCGCAGGGTGCCATCGGAGAGCAAGGGCGCATCACAAGCCTTCGGTACGCCTCCAAACGTCTCCACCAGTTGGACCATCACTTCGCCACGCGGGGCGGTCAGGAAGCTCAGCCGGTCAATGTCCTGCTCGGGCAGGCTCCGAATGAACGAGAGAATGTCCGCCCTGTTGGCGGCATGGCGCTCGTCAACCTGTTCTTCGCGCCCCCACAGGTCGTAGAGCACGCTCGAGAGGTTGGCGCCATCGCCCTGAAGCTGCTTTTCCGATGCAAAGCTGTAATCGCGCATGCGGGCCGGCACCGGGTCCAGGAAAAGCACGCCGGCCAGCAGGCGCTGATAGTGCCTGACCGCCTTGGGGATCTCCTCTTGCGCCCGGTCGTGGTTCGGCTGGAAGCTGGCCGGCGAGTCAAGCTGGGTGAAGACCGCCATCTGGTCGCTGACCGTGATGTGGGGCTTCTTTCCGCCTCGGGCGAAGTTGTTGTACGCGACCACCGCGTCGGTGCTGGCTCCGCTGGAAGGCTGAACAAGCTCATACAGCGGATTAACCCCGGCAACGGTCGATGAGATTCGCTCTTCGATGACGTGCAGCTCGCCAGCCCGCAGGCCGATGCCGATGGACAAGTGCGGCCACTCCCCTTCGTTGATCGAGCACCCCAGCGCGAAGGCGGACGCATCCGCCCGACAAAGGTCTTCAACACGGCCGCGCACCACCTTGTCCGCGCTGTTCACGGCGTACTTGATCGACCCCAACTTCTGCCCCTGGGCCAACCAGGAGAGGAGTCGGAGCGCTTCGATGACGTTGCTCTTGCCTGCCGCGCTGGCACCGATCAGCACCGTGAGAGCGCCCAACGGAAGCTCGGCCTTCTCATAGCTCTTGAATCTGGTCAGCGTGAATGTGGTCAGCATGGATGCTCCCGTCGAGCGGCGTGCCGCGCGCTTGCGACTACAAGGGACGGCATCGTACTGGACTCCACACTGTGCGCCATGCGACTGGCAGGTTTCCGATGGCTCCATCGCTCTTCCAATTCCATGTCCGGAAACGGCGCGACCGCCGGGGCGCCCCTGCCTATCGTGGGCGCCTCAACCACTCCGACGGCCCACGCGCCGCGCTCACATGGACTTCCGCATCCTGGGTCTCGACCCTGCCCCATTCCGCCCGATGTTCACGATGACCGACGAGCACCTGCGTGAGCTCGGCGCGCTGCGCGTGCGCATCGACAGCCCGCGCTCCGCGCCGGACCGCATCACGCTCGACGACGCCGCGCCGGGCGAGACGGTGCTGCTGCTCAACCACGTCTACCTGGAGGTCGACTCGCCGTACCGCGGCACGCATGCGATCTACGTGCGCGAGAACGGCGGCGAGCGCTTCGACCGCGTCAACGAGGTGCCGAGCGCCTTGCGCGGCCGCATGCTCTCGGTCCGCGCCTTCGACGCCGCCGGGATGATGGTCGATGCCGACCTCGTCGAGGGCGACCAGATCGAGGCGCTCATCGAACGGCTCTTCGCGCCTCCGTCGGTGACCTACCTGCAAGTGCACTTCGCCAGGCGCGGCTGCTATGCGGCGCGCGTGGAGCGCGCCGCCGGGTCGTCGATGACGAGGTCCTGATCCGGCGCGTCACTCCGGGCGCTTGAGCGCGACGGCCAGCGCCTCGAAACCGGCCCTGCGCACGCGCTCGTCGATCGCCGGCGCGATCCGGCGCGCGGCCTCGAAGTCCTGGCGGGCCTTGTCCGGCTCGTTGAGCCGGGTCAGCGCCACGCCGCGCCCGTAGTGCGCCCAGGCCAGCGGCTTGAGCGCGATCGCACGATCGAAGGCCTTGCGCGCGGCCGCGGCCTCGCCCTGGCGCAGCCGCGCCCAGCCGAGGAAGGAGCGGTAGGTGGCCTCGTCGCCATCCAGGTCCACCGCCTCCTTGCAGTCGTCGACCGCCTGCTCGATCTCCAGGTTCATCCGCGTGCGCATCCAGCAGCGCTCGCCATGCATCGAGGCCAGCTGCAGGTCGCGCGGGTGGGTCCGGATCCAGAGGTCGAACTGCTTGAGCGCCTGCGGCGCCTCGTCGCGTCGCGCATGCATCTGCGCCATCGCCGCCCGCAGGTTCGCGCCCGGCGGCAGCGCCGCGTCCAGCGTCGCCAGGTCCTCGGCGGCGCCGGCGCGGTCGCCGGCGGCCGCGCGCAACTGGGCGCGGCGCAGTCGCGCGTCCGTCATCGCCGGGTCCAGCCGCAAGGCCTCGTCCAGGTCGGCCAGCGCCTCCTTGGGCTGCCTGAGCGCCTGTCTCACCCGCGAGCGCGACTCGTGATGCAGGGCCACCGTCGGCGCCAGGGCGATCGCCCGGTCCAGGTCCTCCAGCGCCCGCGCGGGATCGCCGGCCACCAGCGCGGCGTTGCCGCGGCGCGCGAAACCGTCCGCATCGTCCACCGCGATCGCCTCCGCCTTGGCGGCGTAGCGCTGGTCGTAGTCGCCGGCCTTCGCCGCGTCCTTGGCGAAGACCGGCCCGCCGTTCCAGGTCGCGTAGACCTTGCCCTGCAGCCGCGACACGTAGACGCGGTGGGACAGGAAGTAGTCCAGGCCGAGCAGCATGCCGTACTCGTTGTCGCTGACGTCGGTCACCCGCATCTGGTTGTTGCTCACCTTCTCGCCGCCGAGCTCGAAGCGGTCGACGCGCGCCGTCCATTCGCGCGCGAACTCGGCGCCCGCGCCGCCGGTGCGTCCCGCAGGTTTCAAGTCGGCCTCGGCGATGCCGGCCTTGCGCGCCGCGCCGATCATCAGCGTGGTCGTCGGCGCGCCGGTGTCCATCACCGCCCGCACCTTCTCGCCGTTGATCAGCACCGGCACGCGCACCGCGCGGTCGTTGCGTGCGTACGAGATCAAGGGCGCCTCGATCACCGGCGCGTCGCCGGCCCAGTAGGCCAGCGAGGTCTTCTCGCAGTCGCCCTTGGGGAACACCAGCCGCACCACGCCATGGGCCAGGTCGTACTCGGTGTCCGCCACCGACAGGAAGTTGCGGCCCAGCACGCCCATGATCCCGGCGTTGATCTCGTTGCCGCCGACCAGGAACTCCACGCCCTTGAGCTCCGCCTGCTCCAGCACGACGCTCTGGACCGTCGTGATCTTCAGCGCCTGCACCGCGCCGGTGATGCCGTAGACGCGCAGGCCGTCGGGCGCCGGCTTCAGCCTCAGGTTGAGCTGGCGGGCACTGGCCTCGCTGAGGAAGCTGAAGAACGCGCCGCTGTCGACCAGCAGGGGCACCGGCACGCCGTTGAGCTTGACCGTGGCCACCGGCCGCGATTCAACCAGCCGCACCGGGATGGTCATCATCTCGATCTGGCACTTTTCCGGCGCAGCGTCGGCGGCGGTGCCCAGGACCAGCGCCAGCAACGGCGCCAGCAGCGGCGCGACATGACGAGCGTTCAATCGTTCCTCCCCAAGGAAGTTCCCGCGGGCGGTCGGCCGCCCGTCGAAGGCGCGACGATACGCGCAATCCGGGCACCGCCGCGCCCCTCCGAGGGGGGACCGTCCTCGAGGAGAACCGCCGTCGTGAAGCGGACTTCAGGCCGCCGTCATCGACCCGTCAAGGCGCGGTCCGGGCGGCTGGCGCCAGCACCTCGGCCCACATCGCCGCCGCGCGCGCCGCGCCGTCGACGGTGAAGTGACAGCCGTTGCGCAGCGACGGGCCCAGCGTGTCGGTGTCCGGGCCCGCGCGGAAACCGCTGCCGGGGATCGCGAGCAGTTCCCGCACCGCCTCGCGCACCTGGCCGCCCTCCTGCGGCGGGCAGTAGGTCGAGCGCGCGATCCACCACGGCGCGTCCACGCCGCGCGCGGCCACGCCGGCGCGCAGCGCCGCGAGCGCGTCGCGGTAGTCGGCCATCGCCGTGCGCGCGCGCACATCGGCCTCGCCCTGCTGCCACAGCACCGCCGCCACCGGCCAGCGCGTGCCCTTGATCCGGTCCATCTGCGTCTGCCAGTAGGCGCGCAGCGCGCTGTCCGGGGCGGTCCACTCGGCGATCGAGCTGCCCTCCACCGCCACCACCGCCCACACGATGGGCCGCCCCTGCCAGCGTCCGCCCAGCGCCTGGTGCACCGCCGGCCAGAGGCTGCCGCCGGTGCCGGTGCCGCCGGGCACCGGCGCGGTGGACATGCCGCAGCCGCCCAGGTGCAGCACCGGCATCGGCGGCACCGGGGCGGCCGCGGGCGGGATCGGGTCGGCGTGGTTGGCCGCGTTCGACTGGCCCATCACCACGATCACCACCGGCTGCTCGCCCTTGAACACCGCACCGCAGTCGGGCGCCGTCACCGGCATGTCGTGGATCGCGGCCAGCCGCCGCGCCAGGTCGTCGGCGGGCGTCGCGCCCTTGGACTGCCGCAGCATCGCCACCCCCGCGGCGATCATGCCGGCGCAGGACAGCAGCGCCACCGCGCCGATCGCCAGCGGGATCAGGGGGTTCTTCCGTTCTTCGGTCATCGGGATCCGGCGCGCGCCGCGCTTCGCGTCTTGAGGAAACATCGGCGCGTCCACGCGCCGGCGAGCGCGCATTGTCCTCGTACCGGCGCGGACCCGGNNNGGGCCGCGCCCGGCCGCGGCGAGCGGGCGCGGTAGCGGTCGCGGATCCAGCGCATCGCGGGCAGCTCGACCAGCCGCGTCAAGCCGTGCGCCAGGCCGGCCGAGACCGCCATCGCCAGCGCGATGGCCAGCTGCGTCGGCACGCCCCAGCCCTCCAGCCGGTGCAGCAGCGCCCAGCCGATGTTCTCGTGCAGCAGGTAGAGCGTGTAGGAGATCGTGCCCAGCCACAGCAGCAGCGGATGCTCCAGCCAGGTCCAGCGCCCGCGCGCGGCGCCCTGCAGCACGACCAGGAACACCGCGGCCAGCGCCGCCAGCGTCCAGCCGTCGGCCAGGCCGATCGCCAGCAGCGCCGTCGCCACGAGCACGCGATCGGCGGACCCGCCGGCGCGGCTCAGCCGGTAGACCGCCACACCGAGCGCGAACCAGGCGATGTAGGGCAGCAGCAGCCAGCGCTGCCCGATCCACGGCAGGTCCACGCCCCACGCGACCAGCACCGCGGCGTAGACCAGCCGCAGGGCCAGGCAGGCGAAAAGGAAGTTCCGCAGCCCGACGCCGCCGCCAAGCCGGAAGCTGGCCAGCGCCCAGCAGTAGAAGAGCAGTTCCACCTCCAGCGTCCAGTACACGTTGTCCACGTGCGGGACGCCGAAGAAGCCCTGCACCATCGTCAGGTTGGCCAGCAGCACCTCCCAGCCCACGGTCATGCCGGGCAGGCCCAGCAGGTGCGTCAGCGCGAAGCTCAGCAGCAGCGCGCCCCAGTAGGCGGGATAGAGCCGGCTGAAGCGCGACACGACGAAGTCCATCGGCCGCGCGGTGCGCTCCAGCGTCATGAAGATGACGAAGCCGCTGATCATGAAGAACAGGTTCACGCCCAGGTGCCCGAACGGGACGGCGATGCGCAGCGGCTGCGCATGGCCGAAGAGCTGGTCGTAGCGGGTCGTGTAGTGGAACAGCACCACCGCCAGCGCCGCGATGCCACGCAGGGCATCGACTTGCGCCAGGCGGGGCGCGGCGTTCACACCAGGACCTCGGCCGCGCCCGGGTGGCTCAGGAAGCCTTGCGGGCTGGCGGTGATGCCGTAGGCGCCGGACTGGAACACGACCACCAGGTCGCCGGGCTCCGCCCGCGCCAGGCTCATGCGCTCGCCCAGCAGGTCCAGCGGCGTGCACAGCGGGCCGACCACGGACACGCCGGCCTCGGGTTCGGCGCCGATCCGGTTGCCGATCGCCACCGGATAGTTCTTGCGGATGACCTGGCCGAAGTTGCCCGAGGCCGCCAGGTGGTGGTGCAGGCCGCCGTCGGTGACCAGGAAGACCTGGCCGCGCGACACCTTGCGGTCCACGACCCGGCACACATAGATGCCGGCCTCGCCGACCAGGTAGCGACCGAGTTCGACCACCAGCTTCGCCTGCGGCAGCTCGACGGCGGCGCGCTCGATCAGGGCCGCCAGGTTCTCGGCGATCGGGCCCAGGTCCAGCCGCTGCTCGCCGGGGAAGTAGGGGATGCCGAAGCCGCCGCCCAGGTTCAGCACCTTCACCGGCGCGGGCGCGTGCCGCGCCAGTCGCAGCGCGAGCTCGAAGCTCTTGATCTGGGCCTCGACGATAGCCTCGGGCTTCAGGTTCTGGGAGCCGGCGAACAGGTGGAAGCCCTCGAAGCCCAGGCCCGCCTCGCCGACGCGGGCCAGCAGCTCGGGCACCTGCTCGGCATCGACGCCGAACTGCTTGGGGCCGCCGCCCATCTTCATGCCGGAGGACTTGAGCTCGAAGTCCGGATTGACGCGCACCGCCACCCGCGCGGCGTAGCCGGTCTCCGCGCAGAGCGCGCGCAGCAGCTCGACCTCGCGGAAGGATTCGAGGTTGATCAGAATGCCGGCTGCCAGCGCCTGGCGCAGCTCCAGCGCGCTCTTGCCGGGGCCGGCGAAGCTGATCTCGCGCGGGTCGGCGCCGGCGTCCAGCGCGACCTGCAACTCACCGGCGGAGGCGACGTCGATGCCGTCGACCAGGCCCGCCAGATGCGCCACCAGCGCCGGCATCGGGTTGGCCTTCATCGCGAAGTGCAGCTCCAGCTTCGGCGGCATCGCGGCGCGCAGAGTCTCGACCCGGCGCGTCAGCAGCGCGCGGTCGTAGGCATAGAACGGCGTGCGGCCGATGCGGTCCGCGAGCCGCGTCAGCGGCTGGCCGCCGACCAGCAGCACGCCGTCGCGGGACTCGAACTGGTCCATAGCCGCGTGCCGCGGCGCGGCCTTGGCGGACGCCGCGGGGGCGAGGGATTGGGGCTGGTCGTCGATGCTCACGGTGCGGGGGGCCGGCGCGGGTCGCGCGGCGCTGTCATTGGGCTTCCTGCCGGGCCACCCAGTCGGTGCTCAGCAGCTTGCGGTCGATCTTCCCGTTCGGGTTGCGGGGCAGCGGCCCGGCCTGCGACTCGATGCCGGACGGGATCATGTAGGCCGGCATGCGCGCCTTGCAGGCCGCCAGCAGCGCGGCCGCGTCGAGCGCCTCGCCGCCGGCCGGCGGCGTCGCGATCACCTGGATCGCCTGCCCCAGCGTCGGATGGTCGACGCCGAAGGCGACGCACTCCCCCACCAGCTGGGTCGCGTACAGGATCTCCTCGACCTCGGTCGGGCTGACCCGGTAGCCGGAGGTCTTGATCATCTCGTCGCGCCGGCCGATGAAGTACAGGAAACCCTCGGCATCCTGGCGCACGTTGTCGCCGGAGAAGACCGCGAACTCGGGCAGCTGCAGGCCGGCCTCGCGGCCGCCGACGCCCGGCGGCAGCAGCTTGTAGCGCTCGGCCGTCTTCTCGGCATCGTTCCAGTAGCCCAGGCCGACCAGCGCGCCGCGATGCACCAGCTCGCCGGGCTCGTCGGGCGCGCAGGGCGTGCCGTCCTCGCGCAGCACCAGGATCTCGGCATTGGGGATGGCCTTGCCGATCGAGTCGGGCCGGCGGTCCACCTCCTCCGGCGGCAGGTAGGTCGAGCGGAAGGCCTCGGTCAGGCCGTACATCAGGAAGGGACGCGCCGACGGCACCCGCTGGCGCAGCAGGCCCAGCGTCTCGCGCGGCATGCGGCCGCCGGTGTTGGCGAAGTAGCGCAGCTGCTGGTCGATGGCCGCCGGCCATTCGAGCTGCGCCAGCTGGATGTACAGCGGCGGCACGGCCGTCAGGCCGGTGATCCGGTCGCGTTCGAGCGCCTTGAGCACGTCGCGCGGCATCAGGTAGTTCAGCAGCGACACCGACGCGCCGGCGTGGAAGGCCGTCGTCAGCTGGCTGAAGCCGGCATCGAAGGACAGCGGCAGCGCGGCCAGCAGGCGGTCCGACGGGCGGTTCTCCAGGTAGCTGGCGACGCTCTTCGCGCCGGCGACCATGTTGCGATGCGACAGCACCACGCCCTTGGGCCGTCCGGTGGAGCCGGAGGTGTAGAGGATGGCCACCATGTCGGTGTCGATGACGCGGTGTGCGGCGCGGGCCGGGGCGTCCAGCAGCTCGCTGTAGCGGACCCAGCCCTGCGGCTCGGTGCCGGGCGCGGGGTCGACCAGCACGACATGGCGCACCGAGGGGCATTGCGCCAGCACCGGCTGCAGCGCCGCGTAACGGTCGCGCGAGGTGATCAGCACGCGGACCTCGCAGTCGCGCACGATGAAGCCGACCTGCTCGGGCTTGAGGATGGGATTGACCGGGACGAACACGCCGCCGGCCGCCGGCGCCGCGAAGCTGGCGACCACGGTCTCCAGCCGCTTGTCCAGGTAGATGCCGACGCGCTCGGCCCGTTCCAGGCCCAGCGACAGCAGGCCGCTGGCCAGCGCCCGGACCTGCGCCGCGAGCTCGCCATAGTTCAGCGCGCGGCCGCCGTCGCGCAGCGCCGGCGCCGCCGGATCGCGCTCGGCGCTGTGCCAGATCAGGTGCGGGAGCAGGTGGCTGTCGGTGGCGGAAGCGGTCACGGCGAGGTCACGTGGCGGTGAATGGGCGGCAAATGGGCGGTGGGCGGAGCGGTCACCGGGCGGAGGGCGGAACGGGGAGTCCGGGGCCGATCCTCGCCGATCGAGGCCAAACAAGGGACCCATGATCGCGGCGAAAAAAAGTATCTCACGCGGTCCCGCGGCAGGACCTCACGAACGGGGGGAGATCCCCTTGGGATGGGGGGGCGCCCCGGGGGTTCCCAGAGGGGGCCACAGTTAAGATCCGCCCCGATCATGAACACCCAACACCACCTGCTCGCCATCCTCGACGACGTCCTGAGCCTGGAAGGCCGCGCCAAGGACTTCACCGTCGACACCGCGCTGCTGGGCGCGATCCCGGAGCTGGACTCCATGGCGGTCGTCAGCCTGATCACCGCGCTCGAGGAACAGTTCGGCATCGTCGTCGACGACGACGAGATCGACGGCGCCACCTTCGCCACGGTGGGCGCCCTGCTGGACTTCGTGAACGGCA
Source organism: Roseateles sp. 22389 (assembly GCF_052044995.1). NCBI lineage: Bacteria > Pseudomonadati > Pseudomonadota > Betaproteobacteria > Burkholderiales > Sphaerotilaceae > Roseateles > Roseateles sp. 22389. The sequence continues at coordinate 118,477 of NZ_JBQEOF010000006.1, read as the reverse complement.
AGCTCGCCGCCTGAGCGGCCGTCCGCCGCCGCCCGGATCCCATGGCCGCCGCCGACACGCCGTTCTTCCTGGATGCCGGCGCGCGCGGCCAGCGGCTGTGCGTGCACCATGCCGCCGCGGCGCCCTTCGCCGCCGCGCCGCGCGGCCAGATCCTGCTCCTGCCGCCGTTCGCGGAGGAGATGAACAAGTCCCGCCGCATGACCGCGCTGGCGGCGCGCGCCTTCGCCGCCGCCGGCTTCGAGGTCCTGACGCTGGACCTGCTGGGCTGCGGTGACAGCAGCGGCGACTTCGGCGATGCGAACTGGGCGCACTGGCAGGACGATGTCCGCCTGGCCGCCGCCTGGCTCGACATCCGCGCCCTGCCCCGCCCCGATGGCGGCCGGCCGCCACTGTGGCTGTGGGGCCTGCGCGCCGGCGCCCTGCTGGCGCCGGCCGTGTTCGACGCGGTGGCCGACCGGCCGCTGCACCTGCTGCTGTGGCAACCGGTGACCGCGGGCAAGCTCCAGCTCCAGCAGTTCATGCGGCTGCGCGTGGCGGCCGACCTGATCGGCGGCCAGGCCAAGGGCGCCGTGCAGGCGATGCGCGACCAGCTCGCGCGCGGCGAGCCGGTGGAGATCGCCGGCTACCTGCTGGCGCCGGCCCTGGCGGAGGGGCTGGACGCCGCGCAGCTCAAGCCCTCGCCGCGCGTGGCGCGGGTCGCGTGGCTGGAGCTCTCGCCGCGCGAGGACGCCACGCTCACCCCGGCCGCGTCGATGGCCCTGCAGGCCTGGCAGGCCCAGGGCGCCGAGGTGCGCGCGGCGGTCTGCCAGGGACCGTCCTTCTGGGCCGCGACCGAGATCGAGGAAGCCCCCCGCCTGATCGAGGCCAGCCTCGCCGCGCTGCGGGCCGAGGCCGACTTCGCCGCGGCGCCCGCCGAGGCCATCGCCGCATGAGCGCGCTCGCCGCCACCACGCACCGCGACAGCCTGCTGCGCATCGACTGCGAGGGCGCGTCGCTGGTCGGCCTGCTGAGCGAGCCGGCCGAGGCCACCGCGGCGACAGCGCCCTCGGACACCGGCGTGCTGCTGATCGTCGGCGGGCCGCAATACCGCGTCGGCAGCCACCGCCAATTCACGCTGCTGGGCCGCGCGCTGGCCGCCGCCGGCGTGCCCTGCCTGCGCCTGGACCACCGCGGCATGGGCGATGCCCAGGGCGACCAGCGCGGCTTCGACCAGCTCGACGCCGACATCGCCGCCGCCCTCGACGCCTGGCAGCGCGAGCGCCCGGCGCTGCGACGCGTGGTGCTCTGGGGCCTGTGCGACGCCGCCTCGGCCGCACTGCTCTACGTGCACCGCCGCCGCGACGCGCGCATCGCCGGCCTGTGCCTGGCCAACCCCTGGGTCCGCACCGAGGCCAGCCTGGCCCGCACGCAGGTCAGGCACTACTACCTGGACCGGCTGCGCCAGCCGTCGTTCTGGCGCAAGCTGCTGAGCGGCCGGGTCGGCCTGGGCGCCGTCCGCGAGTTGCTGGGCAAGCTGGCGCAGGGCCGCGCCGCGCCGGCGGGCGCCGCCACGCCGGCCGACGCGTCCTCGGGAACCTCGGCGGGAACGTCGACCGGAAGGTCGGCCGGACCAGCGACCGCGGACCCCCGCCACTACACCGAGCAGATGGCCGACGGCCTGCGCGCCTTCGGCGGTCCGGTGCTGCTGATCCTGTCCGGCGACGACTACGTCGCCAAGGAATTCCTGGACCGCTGCCGCGACGGCGGCCCGGCCTGGCGCGGCCTGCTCGGCCGCCCCGGGCTGCGCCGCGAGGACCTGCCCGACGCGGACCACACCTTCTCCACCGCCGCCTGGCGCGCGCAGGTCGAGCGGCTCACCGCCGCCTTCGTCCGCGACGTGCCGGCCGCCTCCTGACCGGAACCCCGGCCCACCCGGAGCACCGCCATGTCCGCCCTTCCGTTCCCCCGCGCCGGCTGGCGCACCCTCGCGCTGGCGCTGGCCGGCGCCGTCGTCACCCAGGCCGCCGTCGCGCAGGGCGTGGGCTGCGGCGGGCTGGCCAACAACTACGGGCCCTACGACTACCGCCAGTACAAGGACGCGCCGGAGATCGACCCGGTAACCAAGCAGATGTCGCCGCTGCTGATGGTCGAAGGCGCCCACTTCATCGACACCTGCGAGGCGCTGGTCAAGTGCAAGCGCGGCACGATCGGCAGCGACATCGACTACACGCTGCGCGCCTTCCCCAACCACCATCGCGCGCTGGTGGCGATGATGCTCTACGGCGAGCGCACCAAGCGCGACCAGCCGCCCGACGCGCTGTTCACCGTCGACTGCTACTTCAAGCGCGCGCTGGCCTGGAAGGCGGACGACGTCATCGTGCGCCTGATCTACGCGGGCTACCTGAACGGCAAGGGCAAGCCGGGGCCGGCCAAGGAACAGCTGGAGGCCGCGTCCAAGCTGACCGGCGACAACGCGTTCTCGGTCTACAACGTGGGCATGGTCGCGCTGGACCTCAACCAGGTCGACATGGCGGTGGACGCGGCCCGCCGCGCCTACGGCGCCGGCATGACGCACCCGGTGCTGCGCCAGCGCCTGATCGCGATCAACCGCTGGCCATCGGACATCCAGCTGCCGGGCGAGGCCGCCTCGGCGCCCGCCCCCTCGGCCTCCGAGCCCGCGCCGGCCGCCTCCGCGCCGGCGCCGGCGTCATCGCCGGCATCGGCATCGGCGCCGGCATCAGGCCCGGCCCCGGCGTCCGGCGCCGCCACGCCGCCCGCCTCCCGCTGACCGGCAGGCCCTCCGACTTGAGCCCGCCGCCTCCCATGCTCGCGCCCCGGCTGCCCGTCATCGGCTGGCGCACCTTCGCCGGTGCCGCCCGGGTCGACCAGCACAGCCTGCTCGACCACCCGCGCCACCTGCTCACCACCAGCGGGCGCGCGGCGATCCTGCTCGCGCTCGAGTGCCTGGACGTCGGTCCGGGCGACCTGGTGCTGCTGCCGTCCTACCACTGCCCGACCATGGTCTCGCCGGTGAAGACGCTGGGCGCCGACGCGGCCTTCTATCCCATCGACGAGCACGGCGTGCCGCGCCTGGACTGGCTCTCGGCCCACGGGCCGGCGCATCCGAAGGCGCTGCTGGTGCCGCACTACTTCGGACTGCCGCAGCCGATGGACGCGGTGCGCGCCTGGTGCGACGCGCGCGGCATCGCGCTGATCGAGGACTGCGCGCACGCGATGTTCGGCCGCGCCGGCGCCCGGCCGATCGGCTCCTGGGGCGACGTCGCGATCGCCAGCCTGACCAAGTTCTTCCCGACCCCCGAGGGCGGCATCCTGGCGCTCAACCGCGCCGACCTGGCCCTGCCGCCGCTGACGCCGGCCGGTCGCATCGAGCAGGTCAAGGCGGCGTCCGACATCCTGCACATGGGGGCCACGCACGACCGCCTGACGGGGTTGAACGGGCTGATCCGCGGCGCCTTCGCGCTCAAGAGCGCGCTGCGCCGCGTGGTGAGCGGCGGCGGCGGCGCGCCGGCCGCGCCCAGCCATTACGGCGAACTCGACGAGAGCGGTGAGATCGACGCCAACATGGCGCTGATCGACCTGCCGCTGTCGCACCGCGCGCTCACGCGGGCCAGCGGCTGGATCTCGCGGCGCGTGCCGCGCCATCGCATCGTCGAGGCCCGCCGCCGCAACTACGCGCTGTTCACCGAGGCCTTCAGCGACCGCGACGGCGTACACCCTCTGCTGCCGGCCCTGCCGCCGGACTGCGCGCCCTACGTCTTCCCGCTGTGGGTGCGCACGCCCGACCCGGGCTACCTGGAGATGCGCCGCCTGGGCGTGCCGGTGTCGCGCTGGGACCGGCTCTGGCCCGGCGTGCCGGCGCTGCCAGGCGATGCCGGCAAGGCCTGGTCGCACCATGTGCTGCAGCTGGCCTGCCACCAGGACCTCACCGACGCCGACCTGCGCCGCATCGTCGAGCAGGTCGAGCGCCTCTTCATCGCGCCCGCGCGCTGAGGCTCCGGTCATGCGGCGCGTGCTCATGGTGTCCTTCCAGTTCCCGCCGATGGCGGGCAGCAGCGGCGTGCAGCGCGCCTTGCGCTTCGCGCAGCAGCTGCCGGTGCTGGGCTGGTCGCCGAGCGTGCTGACCGCGCATCCGCGCGCGCACGCGCACACCGGCGACGACCTGCTCGAAGAGATCCCGCCGGAGCTGCCGGTGCGCCGGGCTTTCGCGCTGGACGCCGCGCGGCACCTGTCGATCGGCGGCCGCTACCCGGGCTTCCTGGCGCGACCGGACCGCTGGCACAGCTGGCTGCTGGGCGCCGTGCCGGCCGGCCTGCGGCTGATCCGCCAGACGCGCCCCGACGCGATCTGGAGCACCTATCCGATCCCGACGGCGCACCTGGTCGGCTACTGGCTGTCGCGGCTGAGCGGCCTGCCCTGGGTCGCCGACTTCCGCGACCCGATGGCCCACGACGGCTACCCGGCCGATCCGGTGCTGTGGCGCAGCTTCGCCGCGGTCGAGCGCAAGGTCTTCGCGCGCGCGGCGCGCTGCACCTTCACCACGCCCGGCGCGGCGCGGCTGTATGCGCAGCGCTTCCCGGCCGCCGCCGACCGCCTGCGCGTGATCGAGAACGGCTACAGCGAGGCCGCCTTCCAGCAGGCCGAGCGCGCCGTGCGGATGGAGGGCGCGAACGCCTCGTCGTCGGCGACTGCATCGACCGCCGCGGGCCCGCGCGTGCTGCTGCACAGCGGCGTCGTCTATCCCGACTGGCGCAGCCCGGCGCGCCTGTTCGAGGCGCTGGCCGCCGCCAAGGCCGCGGGCCGGGTCGACGCGGCGCGACTGCGGCTGCGGCTGCGCGCGACCGCGCACGACGACTTCGTGCTGGCGCTGGCGCGCCGGCTGGACGTGGCCGACCTGGTCGAGGTCGCGCCGCCGCTGCCCTATGCCGACGCGCTGGCCGAGATGCTGCGCGCCGACGCGCTGCTGCTGCTGCAGTCGAACGACTGCAACGACCAGATTCCCGCCAAGGCCTACGAATACCTGCGCGCGCGCCGCCCGGTACTGACGCTGGCCGACCCGGCCGGCGACACCGCGCAGCTGATGCGCCGCGCCGGCCTGCCGCAAATCGCGGCGCTGGAGGACGGCCCCGGCGTCGCGGCGGTGCTCGACCGCTTCCTCGATGACCTGTTCCATGGCCGTGCCGCGCTGCCCGCGGCCTCGGCCATCGCCGCCGCCTCGCGCGAGTCGCGCACCGGCGAGCTCGCCCGCGTGCTCGACGAAGCCTGCGCCCCCCAGATGCCCACCGCCGAGGCCCGCCCATGACCCCGACGACACCCCACACACCGGCCACGCCGCCCCTATCCACCAACGCCCGCTGGACGCTCATCCCATTGCCGGACGCGGCCGCCTTCGCGCCGCACGCCGCCGCCTGGGATGCGCTGCAGGCGCGCGTGGCCGACCTGCCCTTCCTGGAGAGCGCCTTCCTTGCGCCGCTGCTGCGCTCCTTCGGCACCGGCCGCGAGCGGCTCGCGCTGTTCGGTGACCCGAAGGCGCCGCGCGCCGCGGCCATCGTAGCGCCGGCCGGCGCCGGGCAGTGGTCGACCTTCCAGCCCTCGCAGCTGCCGCTGGGCGCCTGGCTGAGCGACGCCGGCGCGCCGCTTGAGGCCCTGGCCGACGGGCTGCTGCGCGCGCTGCCGCTGTCGGCGCTGGCGCTGGGCCTGACGCAGCTGGACAGCCTCTTCCATCCACGCGCCGACGATGGCGCGCGCTGGCGCGGCCAGGACTACATCGACACCGCCTGGGTGGACCTCGCCGGCGACTTCGAGACCTACTGGGAAGCCCGCGGCAAGAACCTGCGCCAGAACCTGCGCAAGCAGCAGAAGAAGCTGGACACGGCCGGCACGGTCACCCGGCTCGAATGCCAGACGCGGCCCGAGGACGTCGCGCCGGCGCTGGTGCGCTACGGCCAGCTCGAGGCCAGCGGCTGGAAGGGCTCCGAAGGCACGGCGATCGCGCCCGGCCATCCGCAGTACGAGTTCTACCGCGCGATGCTCGAGGCCTTCGCGCGGGACGGCCGCGCGCGCCTGTACCAATACTGGTTCGACGACGCCGTTGTCGCGATGGACCTGTGCATCGAATCGGGCTCGAAGATCGTGATCCTCAAGACCGCCTACGACGAGGCGCACAAGGCGGTGTCGCCGTCGACGCTGATGCGGCAGCTGCAGTTCCAGCAGCTCTTCGAGGCCGCCGCCGCGGGCGGGCCGATCCGCCGCATCGAGTTCTACGGCAAGGTCATGGAGTGGCACACGCGCTGGACCGCCGACGCGCGTCCCATCCACCACGCCACGCTGTACCGCTGGGGCTGGGTGCCGCGGCTCAAGCAGTGGCTGCGCCGCGGCCCGGCCACGGCGACCGCGCAGCCGGCCGAAGCCGGCCCGGCCGCCGCCGAAGCGCTGGCACCGACGGCCTCAGCCACGACGGCGCCCGCCCCGACCGGTGCGCCGGTCAACACGCCCCACGCGGGCGCCGCGACGGGCGCGCCGGGCGCTTCGTCCGCACGGGCGGAGTCCGCGCCATGAAGGGCGACGCATGAGCAAGTCGCCGACCGTGCGCGGCGCGCTGGCCTGGTCCTTCGCCGAGCGCTACCTGAGCCTGCTGATCACCGTCCCGACGACGATGATCCTGGCGCGGCTGCTGACGCCGACCCAGGTCGGCGTCTATTCGCTGTGCGCGGTGGTCACCAACCTGGCCTCGATCCTGCGCGACTTCGGCGTCAGCGAATACCTGATCCAGGAGCGCGAACTGGACCGCGAGAAGCTGCGCAGCGCCTTCACCATCACGCTGCTGATGGCCTGGGGCATCGCGCTGGCCATCCTGGGCAGCCGCTTCCTGCTGGCCGACTGGTACCACGAGCCGCTGCTGGCCGACCTGCTGCTGGTGCTGAGCCTGAATTTCGTGATGCTGCCGCTGGCCTCGCCGACCTTCGCGCTGCTCAACCGCGAGATGGCCTTCCACCAGGTCTTCATCGTCCAGGTCAGCGCCAATGCCGCCAACGCCGTCACCAGCATCGCCCTGGCCTGGCGCGGCCATGGCGCGATGAGCCTGGCCTGGGGACCGGTGGCCGGGATCGCGGTCCAGGTCGCCGTGCTGGTCTGGCTGCGGCCGCGTGACGCGCTGCTGCTGCCGCGGCTGCGCGGCGTCGGCCGCCAACTGCGCTTCGGCGCGATGTTCACCGGCTCGCGGCTGGTCGAGTCGGGCTCGCGCAACGGCCATGAACTGATCATCGGCAAGGTCTTCGGCTTCACCGCGCTGGGCCTGTTCAGCCGCGCCACCGGCTTGATCGACCTGCTGGCGCAGACCGTCAGTTCCGCGATCCTGCGCGTGGCCACGCCGGCCCTGGCCGCGGACCACCGCGCCGGCCACAGCCTGGTGGCGCCCTACGCCAAGGGCACCGCCATCTTCACCGGCATCGCCTGGCCCTTCATGGGCGGCGTGGCGCTGCTGTCGGGCGACATCATCGCGCTGCTGTTCGGCCCGCAGTGGCACGAGGCCGCGCCGCTGGCGACGCTGCTCGCGCTGGCCGGCCTGCCCTACGCGCTGACGATGCTGGCGCCCAACGCGCTCGCGGCCACCGGCCAGATCCGCCGCCGGCTGTCGGTGGCGCTCTGGTACGGGCCGACGCACCTGGCCTGCGTGGGCCTGGCCGCCGTGTGGAACCTGCATGCGGTGGCCGCCGTCTTCGTGATCGGCAACCTGGTGCAGGTCGCGATGTACACCCGCCACCTGACCGAGGTGCTGCAGGCCCGCCCGCGCGAACTCTTCGGCCCGAGCGCCGTCAGCGCGCAGCTCGCGCTGGGCTGCTGCGCCGGCCTGGGCCTGGCGCAGCTGGCCAGCCACGAGCTCGGCCTGCCGCTGGTGCCACGCCTGGCCCTGTGCGTCGTGGCGGGCGCGCTGGCCTGGCTGGGCTGCGCCACGCTGCTGCGGCATCCGGCGATGACCGAGGTGCGACGCGCCCTCACCCATTTGCGGAGCCGCCATGCCTGAGCTGACCCCGTCCCTGCCCGCGCCGGTGGCGCCGGCCCCGAGCCGGCGCGGCGAAGCGCTGCGCTGGGCGCTGTTCCGCGCGCTGGAGCGCCTGAGCGACCTGCGCGGCAACAACACGCTGGGCGCGTTCGCGCTGACGCCGGCGGACGCGCGCGGCCCGGCGCTGTGGTTCTACGTCACCACCATCGGCGAGCTCAACGCGGTGGCGCCGATGATCGAATGGCTGACCGCGCAGCGCCCCGACCTGCGCCCGGTGCTGATCACCGAGCACGCGCATTATCGCGAGGCCTACCTGGCGCGCCTGCCGCAGGCGGCGGTCTGCATCAGCCGCGGCCACAGCAGCGACGCGCGCCGGCTCGCGCGCGTGCTGCCGCCGGCGATGCTGGCGCTGGCCGAGATCCCCTGCCTGCCCTCGGAGGCGCCCTGCCGCTTCTCCTACGCCTTCCTGCGCGAGGCGCGCCGCCGCGGCGCCGCCACGCTGATGCTCAACGGCTGGCTCTATCACTACGACCCGCCGGCGCGGCTGGACCAGCTCGAGCGTCGCCTGCTGGAGCGCGACTTCCTCGGCGCCTTCGACCTGCTGTGCGTGCAGGACGCCGAGACCGCGCGCGCGCTCCAGGCCCGCGGGGCGCCGCGCGAGCGGCTGCAGGTCACCGGCAACATGAAGTTCGATGCGATGCGGCGGGCCGACTGGCGCGTCGAGCAGGCCACGCGCAGTCCGCGCCTGCTGGGCGAGCTGCTGGCCACCGACCGTCCGGTGATCGTGGGCGGCTGCGTCACCGAGCTGGCGGAGCAGCGCCAGGTGCTGGGCGCCTTCGAGCAACTGCGCCGCACGCATCCGCGCGCGCTGCTGATCCTCGCGCCCCGTCATCCGGAGAACCTGGAGCGCATGAGCGCGCTGCTGGCGCAGCTCGGCGAGGCCGGCCTGGTGGTGGCGCGGCGCTCGCAGCTGGAGGACGGGCCGCTGGCGCCGCAGGTGCAGTGCCTGGTGCTGGACACCGTCGGCGAGCTGCGGGACTTCTATGCCGCGGCCAGCGTCGCGCATGTCGGCGTGGACCACAACGTGCTGGAGCCGCTGGGGCTCAACAAGCCGCTGACGATCCGCGGCGGCTGGGACACGACCTATCCGTCCTACCCCGTCTACCGGCTGCTGCGCGACCGCGGCGTGCTGCACGAGTGCGATGACGAGGCCAGCATGTGCGACTACTGGCTGGCCGCCATCGACCGCGCCCCACGCATCGCCGAGGACCTGCGGCGCACCGAGGAGGCGCTCGCGTCGATGCGGGGCTCGGTGGCGCGGCATCAGGCCGCCTGCGCGGCCTGGATCGGGCGGCGCTGAGCCGGCAGCGCCGGAACCCGGGCCGCTCGACGATTCGATGACTCGATGACTCGACGACTCGATGGCCCGGTGCCCCGCGCTCAGGGGCGTCGTCGATGGCTCCAGCCCGTGATGCCGCTCAGCGGCCCGGGCGCAGCGCGTCCCGGGTCGCTTCCAGGTAGGCGTGGCCGTTCATCGTGTCGGGCTCGAGGTGGTTGCCCTCGGCCCATTCGTTCCACGCATTGATGAACACCACCTGGCGCTGGGGCGGCTGGTGCTGGCGCGTCCAGGCGAGCGCCGCCTCGAGCCAGCGCCGGTAACGCGCCGGCGTGTTGTTCATCAGGATGGTCGCGCCGGCCGAGCGCCGCGCGCTGTTGTCGAAGCCCGGGCTGACGCAGCGCAGGAAGGGATAACGCGGCGCGGGCTTGGCCAGCACGCCGTCGACCATGCGCTGGTAGTCGAAGAAGTTGTGCTCGCCGTAGGCCTTGGGCAGCAGGCCCAGCGCCATCAGCAGCCGCGATTTCCAGCCGGTGAAGTGCCGCCCGCCCAGGCGCCGCCAGTCGGGCGCGAACTCGATCGACAGGTCCAGCCCGACCTCGCGCGGATCGGCGCCGGAGCCGCTGCCGCTCCATTCGAACTGGGCCAGCGTCAGCTCGCCGACGCCCTCCTCGCGCGCGATGCGACGCCAGGTCTCGAGCGTGCGGCGCGGATCGGGCAGGTGGTCGACCTTGTAGACGATGAACAGTGGCTTGCCGTCGATGCGGATGTAGCGCGGATCGCGGAAGTGCGGCAGCAGCGTGCGGATGTGGGCCTCGTCGTCCTCGTCGGAGTAGCGCTGCTGCATCAGCATCTCGCGCTCGCTGCCGTTCCAGGCGCGGCTCCAGTTCTCGTTGGCCCAGGCCAGGCAGTAGGGGAAGTCGGGCTCGCCGCTGGCGCGGATCTCCTCGACCGGGCGCTCCAGCAGCCGGTGGCCGTTGAACCAGTAGTGGTAGTAGCAGAAGCCGCCGATGCCGTACTGCCGCGCCAGCGCCGCCTGCGCGGCGCGCGCCTCGGGCAGGCGCAGGTCGTAGAAGCCGAGCTCGCCCGGCAGGTGCGGCTGATGATGGCCCTTGTAGAGCGGCCGCGCCTTGGCGACGTTGCGCCACTCGGTGAAGCCCTTGCCCCACCAGGCGTCGTTCTCCGGGATCGGGTGGAACTGCGGCAGCACGATGGCGATCGCCAGCGGCTCGTCGGGCGAGGACGCGGGCAGCGATCCGGCCTCCACCGGGGCGCTGGAACCAGCGGTGTCAGCGGCGCCGACGGCATCAGCGGCGGCTGGCACGGCAGCGGCGACGGGCGGCTGCGGCGTGGCGAGGGCATCAGGGGTCATGCGGCTCATCGGACAGCGGGAGCTTGCAGCGCCTCGCGCCATTGGGCGGCGATGGCGCGCGTGGAGTAGTCGCGCTCGATGGCGGGCATCGCGGCGCGGGCTCGGGCGGCCAGCGGGGCCGGGTCGACGAGGTGCTCGGCGAGGCGGTCCCACTCGTCCAGCGCGCAGAAGGCGCGCCAGGGCTGGTAGTCGGGCAAGGGATCGGCCATCACCGGCACGCCCTGGGCCAGCGCCAGCAGCATGCGGTTGTTGCTCTTGGCCATCGTGAAGGCGGTCATGCGGGCCGGCAGCAGCACCAGGTCCTGCTCGCCCAGCAGCGACAGGAAATGCAGCCGGTCCCAGGGCCGGTAGCGGTGCGGGAAGGCGGCGCGACCCAGCAGCTCGCGGTAGCGCTGCTCGGAGTTGCTGACCACCGTCAGCCGCAGCGGCTGCCGCCGCGACGCGACTTCCAGCAGCGGCAGCAGGCGTTCGAGCTCGGCCATGCCGCCGGTCGCGTAGGCGCTGCCGTGATTGCCGAACCACATCAGCTGCCGGGCTTGGCGGCGCTGCGCGCGGTGCTCGCGCAGTTCGCGCCAGGCGCGCCAATGGCCGCCCCAGCGGCCCGGATGCAGGCGATGCGGCAGCGATTCGAAGTCGCGCGCCGCCGCCGGCGTCTCGACCGGATCGCCGACGACCCGCACCGGCGCGGCGGTCCGCAGGTCCGGCGGCAGTTCGGCCTCCAGCAGCGGCTTCAGGCCCGGCGAGGAGACGGTGAACAAGCTGAACAGCGGCAGCGCCTCGCGGTAGGCGGCCAGCAGCTCGGCGCGGGCCGGATCACCGGATTCGTTCAGGAAATAGTTGTCGAAGCTGTCCAGCACCAGCCGGGCGCCGCGCTCGCGCGCCTGGGCCAGTTGCGCGGTCCGCGCGCGCAGCGCGCCGGGCGATCCCGCATCCAGCAGCCACTTCGCCTGCACCACCAGCACGCCGCCTGACGGCAGCGCCGGCGATGACGCTGCCGGATCCAGCACGCGCGACGCCAGGCCCGAGCGCCGCAACTCGCGGCTCGGCATCAGGCAGCGCAGGCGCACGCCGGCGTAGGCCGGGTTCAGCGCGTGAGGCATCCAGTGAATCTGCAAACCGGCTCCAGCACCCGCCACCGGCGGCGGGCAGGCCGCGATTGTGCGGCATGGCCGGGACGCGCACCGGGCCCGCGCTCCCCGCGAACCCAGGGGTCCGCGCGGGTGGAAGCGCCGCGTTTCCACGACAGAATCCCCCAGCCCGCGCGCGCACCCTTTCCGCACCGCGGTCGGACCCCGGACCGCCCAGAACGATGACGAGCACCGCCCTTTTCCTCTCCACCGGACAACCGGCCCTGCCGGGCCTTCCCGCCGACGCCCCGGCCGCGCAACGCGACGCCGCCTGGCAGACGCTGCTGTCGGCGACCGATCCGGCACCGGCGCTGGCGCAGGTCGGCGGCCGCTTCTCGGTGGCGTGGCGCCAGCCCGGCGGCCGCACCGTGCTGGCGACCGACCGCTTCGGCATCGAGCCGCTGTGCTACCGCATCGTCGGCCATGAGCTGCAGGTCGCCACCCGCGCGGACGACCTGGCCGGCGACGAGGTCGACCTCGATCCGCAGGCGCTGTTCGACTACCTCTATTTCCATGTCATCCCGTCGCCGCGGACGGTCTTCCGCAACACCTTCCGCCTGCCGCCGGGGCATGTGGGCATCTTCGAGCGCGGCGAGCTGCGCGTGCTGCCCTACTGGACGCCGACCTTCCGCGCCGAGCCGGCACCGCGGCTCGAGGACCTGAAGGACGAGTTCCGGCAGATCCTGGAGCGCTCGGTGCAACGGGCGATGCAGGCGCCGGACGCGGCCTGCTTCCTGAGCGGCGGCACCGACAGCTCGACGGTCGCCGGCATGCTGAGCCGCGTCGCGGGCCGGCCGGCGGACACCTACTCGATCGGCTTCGAGGCCGAGGGCTACGACGAGATGGCCTTCGCGCGCGTCGCGGCCAAGCACTTCGGCTGCCGGCATCACGAGTACTACGTGACGCCCCGGGACCTGGTCGACGGCATCGCCAAGGTCGCGACCCACTACGACCAGCCCTTCGGCAACAGCTCGGCGCTGCCGGCCTACTACTGCGCCCGGCGCGCGCACGACAACGGCGTGCGGCACCTGCTGGCCGGCGATGGTGGCGACGAGCTCTTCGGCGGCAACACCCGCTACGCCAAGCAGACGGTGTTCTCGTGGTACGGGCGCGTGCCGGGACCGCTGCGGGACTTCGTGCTGCAGCCGGTGTTCGGCTCGCCGGTGGGCAAGCTGCCGCTGCTGAAGAAGGGCGCGAGCTACATCGACCAGGCCCGCGTGCCGATGCCCGACCGCCTGCAAAGCTACAACCTGCTGACGCGGCTGGGCCTGGGCGAGGTGCTGGAGACCGACTTCCTGCGACGCGTCGATCCGCTGGGTCCGCAGAAGCAGCAGCGCCAGGTGTGGAACGCGATCAAGACCGGACGGCTGGTCGACCGCATGCTGGCCTTCGACTGGCGCTACACGCTGGCGGACACCGACCTGCCCAAGGTGGTGGGCACGACCTCGCTGGCGGGCACCTCGGTCGGTTTCCCGATGCTGGACGACGAGCTGCTGGCCTTCTCGGAGCGCCTGCCGGCGGACTACAAGCTCAAGGGGCTGAAGCTGCGCTGGTTCTTCAAGGAGGCGCTGCGCGGCTTCCTGCCCGACGAGATCATCGTCAAGAAGAAGCAGGGCTTCGGCCTGCCCTTCGGCGTCTGGGCGACGCGCGACGCGCAGCTGCGCGCGCTGGCGGAGGATTCGCTGGGCAGCCTGGCCACGCGCGGCATCGTCCGGCCGGCCTTCATCGAGAGCCTGCTCAAGCAGCGACTGCCGGAGCACCCCGGGTACTACGGCGAGATGGTGTGGATCCTGATGATGCTGGAGCAGTGGCTGCGAGGGCGGCGGCCGAACTATCGGTTGTGAGTCTCGACAGCTCCAGCTCCCTCAGCCACACCGCGGCTTGTGCGTCCTCCAACACGTAGGGGCCGTCGCCGCTCCACACCAGGTTGGCCTCGCAGAGCCGGGTGAGCGCAACGCGGATGTCGCCCGGCGAGGTGGGCCGCGCCGGCGTGCCCGGCATCGCTGCCAGCAGCGCCGAGATCCGCTCCCCCGCCGCCGGAAAGAACGGCGCGAAGGACGGCCCTGCCTCCGCCATCGATCGCAGCACCGCCTGGTCCAGCGGATCCAGCTTCATCAGCCGATGCAGGAACTCCTGCCGCTCGGCATCGATGTGCCGGCGTGCCATCCGCAACAGCAACTGCTCCTGGCTCTCCGCGGTGGTCGCCACCCGGGCGCTGGCAGCCTGGCAGGCGATGTGGAACACCTCCGGCCGGCGCAGGCAGATCTCGAAGGCCTGGCCCATGGCGTCGAGCGCGGGGAGAAAGGCCGGCGCGTGGGCGGCCCGCTCCCATTCGAAGTAGTCCTCGCCCCCCAAGGTCGGCATCGCCTTCAATGGGGCGCAGTAGAACGCCTCATGCTTGTAGCGGACCAGCCGCTCGATCTTCGCGTGGTGCGAGCCGGTCATCAGCAGCCGGAACATCAGCAGCTCCCGATTGCTCAACTGGTCGCGTGCCGACTTGAGCATGAACATCACTTCGCGCCCGTAGGCGGTGGTCTGCGTGTGCTGGGCTTCGTCGACGATCAGCACGACGGTGCGCCGCGTCAGGTTCGAAAGGCGCTCCAGCGATTGGCGCAGCGAGGGTTGCAGCGCCGGCGCCGGGGCGGCCTTGTCCATGTCGAGTTCGAGGCCCGGCACCTTCAGTCGGGACAGGCGGAACCGCTCCAGCACCGCTTGCGCCGCGGATTTGCGCGCCTTCAGCGCGCGGGCCACCAGTCCGACGATCACGGCGCCCGGGTCCTCGGCGCGGTGCTCCCAAAGGTCGGCGTAGAGGACAAGCGCGCGATGCTGACGCTCGAGTGCGGGAATCAGGTCATGGCGGATGAAGGTGCTTTTCCCCGTGCGGCGGGGCGCGGTGAGGAACATCCCGGAGGCGTAGGAGCGCGACATCAGGCTCGCGGCCAGATCCTCGGCCAGCGCCGGACGGTGGAAGACCCGCTCATCGATCGCGGGGCCGGCGCGGTGCTCCGGCTCGCGCGCCGCGCGGATGCGATCAAGGATGCGATGAAGGACTTGCAGCATGGGTTCACCTCCAGGCCGTCCATTCTTGGGCCGCCAGCGCGCGGTGAATTTCACCCAGGTCATGTCGGCCGGTCGCTCGTTGCGCCGCGCCGACGATCGCGTGATCCACTACTTTGCGTGATTGCGCCCATCCGCTGGCGCGCCATCGGTCACGCGCCATCGGTCACGCGCCCTCGAGGGCGCGCGCTCAGACGACCGCCGCCGGCCCGCCCATCCGCGCGTTGCGCATCATGCGGGCCGCGAACATCGCGGTCGATCGCCCCCAGGGCGTGTAGCGCGGCAGCTGGAAGCAGTCCGCGCCCGGCAGCGCCACGCCGGCCGCGGTGCTCACCGCGGCCTCGAAACCCAGCTCGCGCAGCATGGCCGCATGGCCGGCGTCGTAGTCGCGCACCGGCCGCCCGTTCGGATACGCGAAGCTGCGCACCGGCCGGTCCAGCAGCGCGGCCAGGTGGTCGCGCCCGGCGCGCACCTGCTCGCGCGCGCCGTCCGGCGTCAGCGTCGTCAGCACCGTGTGGTCCACCGTGTGGCCGCCGATCTCATGGCCCGCGTCGGCCAGTTGCCGCAGCTGCGCGTCGGTGAGCATCAGGTCGTCCGGCATCGCGCCCACCGGCAGCGCCGCCAGCATCCGCCGCAGCTGCGCCTCGCGCTCGTCCGGCGCCAGGTACTTCAGCTGCACCTGCAGCGCCGACACCGCCTTCAGCCGCTCCTCCACCGTCGCCACCGGATGCACGCCCATGCCCACCGCCGCCAAGTCCAGCACCGGCCCCGGCACGCGCCGCACGAATTCGATCACCGTGTCGCTGAACATGCGGCCGCCGTTGAGGTAGCCGGTGGCGACGAACACCGTCGCGCGCGCGCCGTGGCGCGCCAGGATCGGATGGGCCACGGTCCAGTTGTCGGCATAGCCGTCGTCGAAGGTGATGCAGGCCGCGCGCCGCGGCAGGCGACGCTCGCGCAGCGCGGCCGCGGCGTCGCTGACGGTCATCAGCGTGAAATGCCGCGCCAGGAAGGCCACCTGCGCCTCGAAGCGCGCCGCGTCGATCTCGCCCGGGCGCAGCGCGTCGGGCGACGGCAGCACGCGGTGGTAGATCAGGATGCTCAGCGCGGACTCGCCGCGCGGCCAGCCCAGCAGGCTCAGCCCCGCCAGCATCAGGCGCTCCCCCAGTACGGCGAATGGACGTCGCGCGGCCGCTGGCCCGCGGCGATCGCGGCCTGCTTGCGCTGCGCCATCTCGGCCGCGACGATCCGGTTCACCACCACGACGATCAGCACGAGGTAATACGGCAGGTCGAAATAGACCAGGCTCAGGAAGGCCCCGCCGGTGGCGTAGCCGATCAAGCCCACCTGGCACATCGCCGCCAGGTCGCGCGCCCACTGCAGGTCCGGCTCGGCCTTGCTGGCGCGGATCGTCGCGCCGGCCAGTCGCCAGGTCATCGCGAAGATGCCCACGAACAGCGCCAGCCCCATGAAGCCGTGCTCGCCCATCGCCTGGAAGTAGATGCTGTGGGCCGTCAGCGGGATCGAGGGATCGGGCGCGTACTTCGCGAACACCGCCGCCCCCGCCACGGTGAAGCCGCCGCCGAACGGGAACAGGTCGGTCGCCAGCCGCCAGGCCATCTGCCAGGCGTTGATGCGGCCCATGGCCGACGCGTCCTGGTCGTAGGTCCTGATGGTCTCCATCCGGTCGGTCCAGCTGTCCGGCATGAAGACGAAGATCAGCGGCAACGCCACCAGCACCACCAGTGCCAGCGGCAGCTTGTTGCGGCTCTTGAGCCACATGAAGAAGGACATCATCACGATCGCCAGGAAGGCCCCGCGCGACTGCGAGCCCACCGCCGAGGCCATGCACAGCAGCATCGCCACCGTCGCCAGGTGCCGCTGCCAGCGCTGGGTCGACTGCAGCTGCAGGTAGCGGATCAGCGGCACCGTCATGATGGTCGCCAGCGCCAGCGAGTTGTTGTCCTCGATGAAGGAGCCCTCCGGCCCCCACACCCGCGCCGAGCCGCCCGACAGCACGGTGAACACGCCGCCCTTGATGCCGTAGTAGCCGATCGAGACCACCAGCACCAGCACCAGCCAGTCCAGGTCTCGCCGGCGCTGCACCACCAGCAGCGACACCAGCACCATCAGCAGCACCTTGAAGGCGCGCGACCAGAAGTGCATCTCCTTGTCGGGATAGAACGAGAACAGCAGGGGCGACACGCCGATCCACACGATCCAGATCCCCAGCAGGATCGTGACCGCGTTGACCGGGAACTTCACCAGCTTGTCGCGGTGGATCAGCAGGCTCAGGAACAGCGTCAGCGCGATCAGCATCGACCACGGCGCGTCGTGCGCGAAGCCGTAGGCCAGCCGGTGCGGGTTCATCACGCCCATCCACACCCAGCCCAGCACGCCCCAGAGCGGGTCCTTCAAGGTCTTGTAGATCAGGGCCGTGAACAGGCCCAGCATCAGCAGGTCACGCATGGCGCAGCTCCGGCGACCGCCGCGCGGCCAGGATGCGGTGGAAGAGATCAAGCTGGCCCTGCGTCGTCGCCTCCCAGCTGAAGCGCTCGGCATAACGACGGGTCGCGGACCGGTCGCGCGGCGCGGCGCGCAGCCGGCGCACCGCCTCGGCCACGCCGGCGGCGCTGCGTTCGGGCATCAGTTCGCCGGCCTCGGGCGCGGCCACGACTTCGGGCGTGCCCCAGACCTTCGACGCCGCCACCGGCGTGCCGCAGGCCATCGCCTCCAGCAGCACGTTGGCCCAGCCTTCGCGGCTGGAGGCCAGCACCAGCGCGTCCACGCCGGCATAGACCTCGCGCAGGCGCGCCTGCGGCAGCGCACCCAGGAAGCGCACGCGCGAGTTCACGCCCAGTTGCACCGCGAGGCGGCGCAGCGCGCCCTCCTCGGGGCCGGCGCCGGCGATCAGCAGGTCGACGTCGGGCAGCTCGGCCAGCGCGCCGATCACCAGCTCATGGCCCTTGCGCTCGATGAGGTGGCCCACCGAGGCCAGCGTGAAGCGACCCGGCGCGAGCTGCAACGCGGCGCGCGCGTTCTCGCGTCCACCGGGATGGAAGAGCGCCAGATCCACGCCGTTGCGCAGCGCGGTCACCTTCGCCGCATCGGCGCCCAGCGCGACCAGCTCGTCCTTGAGCGCCTCGCAGACGGTGATCATCGCGTCGGCCTGCTCAGCCGCGCGCAGGATCAGCTTGCGCGGGAACGGGTACTCGGGGATGAGGTTGATGTCGGTGCCGCGCGCGGTGATCACCAGCGGCTTGTTCAGCGCCTTGGCGACGAAGGCCGCGGCCACGCCGTCGGGATAGAAGTAGTGCGCGTCGATCAGGTCGAAGTCATGGCCCCGCGCCTGCAGGCGCCTGGCCGCGCGCAGGAAGGTCCAGGCCAGCGTGTAGGGCGCGCTGCTCATGCCGACCTTGGGCAGGCGGATGAAACGCGGATGCTCGACCTCCAGGCCGTGGCGCGACTCGCGCGCCGGCGTGGCGGCGAACTTGCCGTATTCGCCGAAGCGCTCGCCCTTGAGCGGGAACCAGGGGACCGGCGCGATCACGCGCGACTCGGCCTGGCCCGAGGCCACCAGGTGGCGCAGGCGCGTCTCCACGAAGATGCCGTGGCTGGGCATCACCGCGCTCGGGTACAGCGTCGAGAAGGTCAGCAGCTTGAGCACGCTCAGACCCTCGCATCCGTGGGCCGGGCCGCGCCGGCCACGCCGCGGCCGGCCCGCAGCGACTGGCCCAGCGCGACCACGCGCTCGGCGTTGCCGTGCCAGGTCAGGTGCAGGCGGCCGATGGTGGCGCGGGCGCCCTGCCCCAGCTGCTCGCGCAGCGCGGCGTCCGAGGCCAGACGCGCCAGGCACGTCTCCAGCGCACCGGCCTCGGCGGGATCGAAAAGCAGCGCGTTGAGGCCGTCATCCAGCACTTCCTCAATGTTGGGCGTGCTCGGCGCGACGATGGCCTTGCCCAGCGCCAGGTACTCGAAGAGCTTGAGCGGCGACGCGTAGGCCACCACCGCCGGCTGCAACGCGATGTCGAAGGCGGCCACGTGCGCCGGCACCTCGTCGCGCGAGACCACGCCGGTGAAACGCACGCGCTCGCCCAGCGCGAGCTCGGCGGCCAGCCGCTCCAGGTTGGCGCGCTCCGGGCCGTCGCCGACGATCAGCAGCCGCGCGCTCGCGGGCGCCGCGGCGGTGGCCATCCAGCGGATCACCTTGTCCATGCCGTGCCAGTCCCGCACGAAGCCGGTGAAGCCCAGCACCAGCGCGTCGTCCCAGCCCAGCGCGCGCTTGGCCTCGGCGGGCGAAGGCGCGGCGTCGAAGTGGGCCTCGTTGATGCCGTTGGGGATCACGACCATGCGCTCGACCGGCACGCCGCGCGTGGCGACCATCGATCCCAGCACCCGCGTCACCGGCAGCACCGCGTCGGCGCCGCGCCAGACCGTGTCCTCGGCCCAGCGCGCGACGCGCGGCAGCGCCAAGCCGCCGAACCTGGCGCGCTCGTCCACCAGCGGCGCGTTCACCTCCAGCAGCAGCGGCAGGCCGAGCCGCTTCTTCAGCATCAGCCCGCTGAGCAGGTAGAGGTTGTAGCGCTCGTAGATCAGGTCGGGCTGGAACTCGCGCGCCGCGGCGGCCAGGCGGCGGTAAGCCACCAGCGAGTAGGCCAGCTCCAGCAGCTCGTAGACGAACTTGGGCAGCTTGGCGCGCAGGCGATGCACCCAGCCGGCGTCGTCGCCCATCTTCGATTTCTCTTCCGGCGCGGATTCGCCGCCCGGCGCGACGACGCGCACCTCGTGGCCGAGCGCGCGCAGCGAGCCGATCATTTCCTCGATGTGAACCGCCTGGCCATCCTTGGACGCGGTGCGATGGTGATACAGGATCTTCATGCCGTCTGCTTCGCCGGGCCGGTCAAGCGGCCTCGCGCATCGAGGACGCGCCCATGACGTTGCGCAGGAACGCGTCGTACATCAGCAGCGTCCACAGCGGCGTGCTGTGATCACGCGAGCCGTTCTCATGCTGCTCGACCATCGCGCCGACGGCCTTGAGGTCGAACAGCCCCGAATCCGCCAGCGGTCCGCCCAGCAGCGCGCCCCGCACGCGCTGGCGCAGCGGCCCGCGGAACCAGCGCGCCAGCGGCACCGCGAAGCCCATCTTGGGCCGGTAGAGCACGTCGTTCGGGAGATGCGGCTCAAGCGTCTTCTTGAACAGGTACTTGCCCTCGCCGCCGCGCAGCTTCATGTGGGACGGCAGCGTGGCTAGCCACTCGACCAGCGGGTGGTCCATCAGCGGCTCGCGCACCTCCAGCGAGTGCGCCATCGACGCGCGGTCCACCTTGGTGTTGATGTCGCCGACCAGGTAGGTCTGCAGGTCGATGTACTGGATCAGCGCCAGCGGATCGTCGGTGCCGGCGCGCTCGGCATGCTGCAGGAACAGCTCGCGCGCGTTGTAGCCGCCCAGCTCCGACTTGAAGCGCGCGCTGTACAGCGGCATGCGCTCGTTGTCGCGGATCACGGACATCGTGTGGAAGTAGGCCTCCACCGAGTTGCGCGCCAGCGCCTGGAAGGTCGTCTTCGCGCGGAACACGCGCGGCGCCCAGTCCGCCTTCGGATAGAGCCGGCCCAGCGTGCCGAACAGCGGCTTGCGCAGCCCCAGCGGCAGGCTGGCGCGCATGCGCTCCTCCATCATGTGCAGCTTGTAGCGGCGGTAGCCGCCGAAGCTCTCGTCGCCGCCATCACCCGACAGCGCCACCGTCACATGCTTGCGCGCGAGCTGGCAGACGCGGTAGGTCGGGATCGCGGAGCTGTCGGCATAGGGCTCGTCGTAGAGCCGCGCCAGCGTGTCGATCAGGTCGAAGTCGTCGCTCTGGACCATCTCCACGTGGTGGTCGGTCTGGTAGCGGTCCGCGACCATCTGCGCGAATTCGGACTCGTTGTACTGCGGATCGTCGAAGGACATCGAGCAGGTCTTGACCGGGCCGTTGGTCTCGCCGGCCATCATCGCGACCACCGCGCTGGAGTCCACGCCGCCCGACAGGAAGGCGCCCAGCGGCACCTCCGAGATCAGCCGCAGCTTGACCGCCTCGCGCAGGCGGCGCGTCAGTTCCTCCTGCGCCTGGACCTCGTCGATCTTGTTGTCCGTGGTGAAGCTGACGTCCCAGTAGCGGCGCGGCTGGCCCAGGCGCTGGTCGCCGCGCTTGATGACCAGCGTGTGCGCGGGCGGCAGCTTCAGCGCCTGGCGGAAGATGGTGCGCGGTTCGGCGACGTAGCCCAGCGCGAAGTACTCCTCGACCGCCTGCGGCACGATGTCGCGCTTCATCGCCGGGTGCGCGAGCAGCGCTTTCAGCTCGGAGCCGAAGACCAGCGTGCCGTCGTCCAGCAGCGCGTAGAACATCGGCTTCACGCCGAGCCGGTCGCGCGCCATGAAGAGCTGGTCGCGCGCCTGGTCCCACAGCACGAACGCGAACATGCCGCGCAGCTTGTGCACGCAGTCCTCGCCCCAGGCCGACCAGGCGTGGACGATGGCCTCGGTGTCGCTCTTGGTCTGGAAGACGTAGCCCAGCGCGGTCAGCTCCTCGGTGAGCTGCTGGTAGTTGTAGATCTCGCCGTTGAAGACGATGCCCACCGAATGGTCCGCGTTGAACAGCGGCTGCTGGCCGGTGGCGATGTCGATGATCGACAGCCGGCGGTGGCCGAAGGCCAGTCCCGGTTGCAGGTGGATGGAGCCTTCGTCCGGGCCGCGGTGGTGCAGCGAGTCGTTGATGCGATGCATCAGCGCGCCATCGAAGTCGCGCCGCCCCCGGGTGTCGAAGAGTCCGCTGATTCCGCACATGCTCGTTCCCCTGCCTATCCCTCAGTTGTTCTTGTCGGCGCCGGCACGGTGGCCGCGCAGCGAGTCATACAGCCCCTGGTAGCGGGCGACCATGGCGCGCATGCTGAAGTCGCGCTCGACGCGCGCGCGGCCGGCCTCGCCCATCGCCGCCGCCCGCGCCGGATCGCGCGCCAGCGCCAGCAGCGCCGCGGCCATCGCCTCGGGCGCGGCGGCGGGGACCAGCAGGCCGCTCTCGTCGCGCGTGACCAGGTCCGCATTGCCACCGACCTCGGTCGCCACCACCGGCAGCCCGCTGGCCATCGCCTCCAGGATGGTGTTGGAGATGCCTTCCGCCAGCGACGGCAGCGCGAACACATGCAGGCCGCGCATCACGGCCGGCACGTCGGTGCGCTCGCCCGGCAGCCAGGCCAGCGCGCTCAGGCCCGCCTCGTCGAGCAGCGCCTGGCACTGCGCCCGCAGCGGACCGTCGCCGACCAGCACCAGACGCGCGCGCTCGCGCAGCTCCGGGGCCGCGCCGATCATCGCGATGAAAGCGCGCGTCAGCATCAGTTGGTCCTTGACCGGCGCCATGCGGCCCACGGTGCCGATCAGCCAGTGCGCGGCCGGATCGAAGGGGCAGCCGGGGATGGGCTCGGCGTGCTGGCGCTGGAAGCGCTGCGTGTCGACGCCGTTGACGAACTGGCTCACGCGCGCCGGCGGCACGCCGACCGGGCCGGTGAGGTACTCGCCCAGGTCGCGCGACAGCGCGATGTAGTGCGAGACGAAGGGCTTGTAGAAGCGGCGCACGCGCTGGTAGGCGCGGTTGCGGCCGTCCAGGTCGCCAACGTCGCGGCCATGCTCGCCGTGGATGCGCACCGGCACGCGCGCGGCCCACGCGGGCAGCTGCACCTCCAGCGCGGCCAGGTTGCGGCTGTGCACGATCGCGGGCCGGAGCGTGCGGAACAGCCGGTACAGCTTCGGATAAAGCCAGAAGCCCTGCCCCGGCGGCTTGTTCAGCGCGAAGCACTCGACGTCGTCGCGCTGCAGGCGCTTGCGGAAATCGGTGACCTCGGTCAGCGCGACGATCGCGTGCCGGTAGTCCTTCGCCGGCATGTGGTTGATCAGGTTCACCACGCCGTTCTCGAGACCACCGGTGTCGAAGCGGTACATCACGTGCAGCACCAGCGGCCGCTCGTCGGCCACGGCCATCGCGCGCTCGACGCTCATGCCGGCGCTCATCGCGCGGCTCCCGTTGCCGCGCCGCGCTGGCCGGCATCGCGCACCTGGCGCAGCTCGGCGTCGATCGCGGCCCAGTGCTGGCTCAGGAAGGCATCGAGCCGGCGCGGCGCCTGCTCGTCGGCCTCGGTGTAGACAAGCACCAACGCGGCGTCGTCGCCCTGCCCGCGCAGCCGCTCCAGCGCGCCCCAGACCCGCGCGCGCCAGGCGCTGGTCATCGGTCGGCCATTGATCCAGTAGACATGCCACATCAGCATCCGCGGCGCGGTCACCGCGTCCAGCGAGGAGGCGCGCACCTGCGTGCTCAGCAGCGGGATCGCCGCGGCGGCGCGGCCGTCCGCGCCGGCCGGCACGACGTCCACCGTGCCGCGGCCGGTCACGGCCCACTGCTTGTTCTCCGGCGACACGACCGCGTTGCTGGAGCTCACCAGCTTGCGTTCGTAGTCCTGGTCGCGGAAATACTGCAGGTGCAGGCCCACGCGCGGCTGGTTCGCCGGTCCGGTGAACTGCTGGTGGCGCGTGGCATTGGCGCCTTCGAAGTCGGGCGTCCACGCGTCCGAGGGCACGACCTGGGCCTGCCAGCCCGGTGCCGCGGCCACGGCGGGCAGCGTGTCGATCGGGGCCGAGTGGCCCTGGCGCAGCCAGGCCCCCGCGGCCACGGGCAGTGCGACGGCCAGCAGCACGGCGACGGTCGCGCCCCAGCCCCTGGCCCGGGTCGCGGGCGCGGCGGCCTCGCGGGCCGGTGGGACCAGCGGCAACTCCGGCTGCGACCAGCGCGCGCCGATCAGGAACATCGCCAGCATCACGACGCCGAAGAACAGCCAGCCGTAGATCAGGTGGTCCACGCCCACCGCCAGGGTGTTGCCCGACAGATGGCCGATCATGACGATCAGGTAGGCGCGGGCCCAGTTCGCCACCAGCGGCAGCGCCAGCGCGAAGGCGATGAAGCCCAGGCGACGCCGCGTCGAGTGGTAGCTGAGGTAGGCGTAGAGCGTGCCCACCATCGCCGAGGCGATCAGGTAGCGCACGCCGGAGCAGGCCTCGACGACGGACCACTGGCCGCTCGGGATGATGAACTGCAGGCCTTCCTGGTAGACCGGCAGGCCGCTGAGCCGCAGCGCGAGGACGGTGAACTTCGCCGTCCAGTCCATCAGCTGCGGCAGCAGGAACTCGCCCACCGGGACGCAGAAGAAGAGGAAGCCCAGCGGGAAGGCCATCTCGCGCGCGACGCGCCAGCCCAGCACCGCCGGCACCAGCAGCACCAGCATGGCCACCAGCGCGAACTGGGTGGCGGCGTTGATCGCGGCGAAGTCGGCGAACAGCCAGATCGCGCCGAGCAGCGCGATCGGCAGCGCCAGCCCGGGCACCGGCCGCGGCGTCAGCGGCGCGACCATTTCGCGCCGGCGCCAGGCCAGCCACAGCGCGATCGGCGGTACCAGGAAGGCATGGGTGAAGGTGCCGGAGCGCCACCAGATGGTGACCATGCCCAGCGCGGTCTGGCGGTACAGCAGCAGCAGAGCGATGGTCAGCAGGACCAGCACCGCGAGGGGACGACGCCAGGTGGCAGGAATGCCTCGCTCGGGCAGCGCGGACGGGGTAGTAGCGCTCATGTGAGCCCCTCGCCCGTGGCCCGCCACGGCCGGTCCCCCAAGGGGACGCGAGCTTGCTTGGGACGGCCCTGCGCTGCGCTCATGCCGCCTGTCCCTGCGCCGTCTCGCGCGGCAGGTAGCCGTCGAGCTTGGCCAGATGGGCCTGCCAGCTGAACTGGCGCAGCACCCGCTCGCGAGCCTGCTGGCCGATGGCCTGGGCGCGCGCGGGCGCGCTCAGCAGCGCGTGGACCAGCTCGAGGTAATCGGCGGCGCTGTCGGCCGAGAGCAGGTCCTGGCCGGCCAGCACGCCATCGGCGCCCAGCGCCTCGACGCAGCTGCGCGCCGCCACGACCGGGCGGCCGACGGCCATCGCCTCCAGGATCTTGTTCTGCACGCCACGCGCCAGGCGCAGCGGCGCCACGACCGCAGCCGCGTGCTGCAGGTAGGGCCGCACGTCCGGC
Source organism: Roseateles sp. 22389 (assembly GCF_052044995.1). Taxonomy (NCBI): domain Bacteria; kingdom Pseudomonadati; phylum Pseudomonadota; class Betaproteobacteria; order Burkholderiales; family Sphaerotilaceae; genus Roseateles; species Roseateles sp. 22389. Next base: position 93,501 of record NZ_JBQEOF010000006.1, on the reverse strand, counting down.
ACCGTGCCGGTGACACGCACCGCGTCGCCGGCCAGCGCCAGCACCGCCGGCGTCGGCGCGCGGCCGACGATGGTGAAGCGCAGCGTCGGCCAGCGCTGGCGCAGCTGCGGCAGCACCTCGGCGGTGAACCACTGCACCGCGTCGACGTTGGGCCAGTAGTCCATCGCGCCGGTGAAGACCAGCGGCAGCTCGTCCGCCTCGAAGGGGTTGGCCTGCTGCGGCAGCGGCGCGAAGTAGCCGCTGTCGACGCCGTTGCTCAGCGCCTCGATCGGCGCGCCGGTGGCGGACAGACGCTGGAACAGCGCCTTCTCGCCCTCGGTGACGAAGAAGGAGCAGCGCGCCTGCTCGGCGACGCGGCGCTCGTAGGCGAGCAGCTCGCGGCCCTCGCGGCGATACAGCCACGACATCGGCCAGCGGTGCGCCTTGGCGTAGTCGGTCCACTTGGCCGAGTCCACGTCGACGAAGTCGATCAGCATCGGCACCGGGCCCGCGATCTCGCGCAGTTGCTCGGCGTACTGCGCCATCGTCGACGAGAACACCACGACCGCGTCGAAGCGCTGGCGCCGCGCGAGCTGCGCGATCCAGTCGCGCATCGCGCGGTGGCGGTAGTAGGGCAGGCTCAGCGCCTCGCCGGTGGCCAGGCCGCGCAGGCTGGCCACGCGCGCCAGCAGCGGGTTCAGGTCGGCGGCGAAGACCTCCTCGCACTGCGCCTGCAGCGCCGGCACATGGGCCCAGTCCTCGGCATCGTCGACGAAGGTGCCCAGCCACACCCGGTGCTGCGCGGTCAGGTGCTTGAGCAGGTGGTACGAGCGCAGCTTGTCGCCCTTGTTGGGCGGATACGGCAGGCGGTGGACCAGGTAGAGGATGTCGGCCACGGTGCCCTCCTCAGCCGAGGCTGCGCACGATGTGCGGCCCGAGCCAGTTGGCCACGCCGATCGGCAGGCGGCGCCAGGCCTTGATCATCAGCTGGTACTTGGCATTGCTGGGGTTGTTCTGCGGCACCGCGTCGCGCTTGTAGAGGCGGTACTCGTAGTTCAGCGGCGTCGGCTCGAAGCCCCAGTTCTTCTTGAACGCATAGCTGCCGGTGCCCTGCTTGCTGCGGCCGTAGTCGAAGACCTTGAGCCCGCGCGCGCAGGCGCGGCGCATCAGCTCCCAGTACTTGAAGTCGTTGGCGGCCAGGTCGCGCGCCGCGACCGCGTCGCCGGCGTAGTACGGCAGCACCTCGTCACGGAAGTAGAAGCTCAGCACGCCGGACAGCGGCTCGCCCTGCGGGCCGGTGACGATCAGCACCTCGGCCGCGTCGCCGAACTCGTCCAGCAGCGCCTGGAAGTAGCGCCGCGGCATCGCCGGCGTGCCGTGGCGATGGACGTTGTCCGCGTACAGCGCGAAGAAGCGCTTCACGTCGCGGTCGATCTCCGCCTTCAGCGCGTTCTTGATGCCCTTGCGCACCATCGCGCGCTGCTTGCGCGGGATGGCCAGCATGTTGGCCTCCTCGTCCTCGAGGATCTCCTTGCGGAAGGTGACGTACAGGTCCTGGTGCGGCCAGTCCTGGTGACGGCGCTGGATGTTGCGCAGCTCCAGGTGATCGGGCGACAGCGTCTGGCACAGGCGCTGCGCCATCTGCTCCAGATGGTCGGCCGCCTCGGGCGTCTCGGCGGCCACGCCGCCATAGACGGCGAAGGGCAGGCTCACCAGCGCATGGCCGAACAGCCGGCTCTTGACCTCGGCCAGCGGCAGCACGCCTTCGATGCGGCCGTCGCGCTCGACGTAGAAGAAGAAGCAGCGGTGCTTGAACTGGCGCTGGATGACGCGCTGCCAGCCCGAGAGATGGAAGAAGGTCGCGGACGGACAGCCGCGCACGAACTCGTCCCAGCGCCGCGCCGTGGCGGCGTCGTCGACCTGCAGCTGCTTGACCTCCAGTTGGGCCGCCGCGCCCGCTCCGGAGGATGCGTGGGCGGAGGCCGGGGCGCCGCGCTGCGTGTCGACGTCCGGGAGGGCCGGTGCTGCCGCGCTCATGCCGCCTGCCGCTCGGCGCCGNGGAAGAGCTCGTCCATCCGCGCCCAGGCGAAGTCGCCGAGCAGCTGCTCGATGCGCGACTCGGTGCGGTCGATGTTGACGTAATGGCGGAAGCGCGTCTTCGCATCGATGCCGGGGATGCGCGGCTGCGCCGGATCGATCTCCCACGGATGGAAATAGAAGACCGCGCTGCGGCCCTCGATGCGGTTGAAGCGCTCGATCATCCAGCGGGTGACGCCGTAGGGCAGCAGCCGGAACCAGCCGCCGCCGCTGCTCGGATAGTTCTTGCCCCGGAAGCGCAGCGTGGTCACCGGCACCTCGATCAGGCGCGGGCGCACCTCATGCGCGAAGCGCGGCGCATCGGGCATGCCGTAGTGGTCGTGCTGGATCGGATAGACGCTGGAGCTGTAGCGGTAGCCGCAGTCGCGCAGCACGTCGAAGGCCCAGAGGTTGTCCTTGCCGATCGAGAAGCTCGGCGCGCGGTAGCCCTTGACCTCGACGCCGCCCAGGTCCTCGAGCAGCGCCTTCGCGTCGCCGACGTCCTTCTGGAAGGAGGCGCGGTCCAGGTCGCTGGCGCGCTCATGGCCGAAGCCATGGCTGGCGAGTTCATGGCCGCGCGCGACGATCTCGCGCACCAGCTGCGGATAACGCTGCGCGATCCAGCCCAGCGTGAAGAAGGTCGCCTTCACGCCCTTCGCGTCAAGCAGGTCCAGGATGCGATGGACGTTGCGCTCGACGCGGCATTCGCGCGCGTCCCAGTCGCCGCGCGCGATGTAGGGCGCGAAGGCGGAGACCTGGAAGTAGTCCTCGACGTCGATGCTCATCGCATTGCGGATCACCGTGCGGTTCGGGCTCATCGCATCGCTCCCACCAGTTTCTGCAGCAGCGCCAGCGTCTGCTGGTTGATCCGTTCCAGGCGCATCAGGCTGTCCTCGATGCGCTGCAGCCGCGCGTCCTGGCCGTCCAGACCCAGGCCGGCGAGTTCGTCGGCCAGCGCGCCGAGCTCGCCGTTCATGCCGCCCTGCCCCACCCGCGCGCGCAGCCGCGACAGGTCCAGGTCGACCGCCAGCTCCGCGCCGGACGCATGGCCGTTGAGCTCCGCAGCATGCAGCGCCGGCGCGGGCGCCGAGGCCGATTCCTTGGACAGGTCCTCGACCACCTCGTCGACATCGGCCGCGGTGAGGTGCGGGTTCTCGTGCATGAAGCCCAGCAGCAGCAGGCGGTCGCACAGCGTGTTGATGCGCCGCGGGATGCCGTGGCTGGCGCGGTGCAGCGCGGTGAAGGCGTCGGCGTCGAAGCTGGGCTTGCCGCTCGCGCCGGCGCACTTGAGACGGTGCTCGATGTAGCGCTGGGTGTCCTCCTCGTCCAGCGGGCCGATGTGGCAGCTGGCCGCGATGCGCTGGCGGAACTGCTCCATCTCGGGCCGCTGCAGGATGGCGCGGAACTCCGGCTGCCCGACCAGGAAGGTCTGCACCAGCGACTGGTTGCCGAACTGGAAGTTGGACAGCATGCGCAGTTCCTCGACCGCGCGTGCGGTGAGGTTCTGCGCCTCGTCCACGATCAGCAGGCAGCGCTTGCCGCGGCTGGCCTCGCTGACGAAGAAGGCCTCCAGCGCCATCAGCAGCTCGCTCTTGGGCAGGTCCTTGACCCGCACGCCGAAGGCCGCGCCCACCAGGCGCAGCGTGTCCTCGGCGTCCAGCTGCGTGGTGACCACGTTGCCGATGACGACGTTGCTGCGGTTCAGGCTGTCGAGCAGCCCGCGCACCAGCGTCGTCTTGCCGGCGCCGATCTCGCCAGTGATGACGATGAAGCCGTCGCTGCGCAGGACGCCGTAGTCCAGGTAGGCCTTGGCGCGGCGATGCTGCTTGCTGCCGAAGTAGAAGCTGGGGTCGGGACTGAGCTGGAACGGCTTGCTGGCCAGCCCGTAGAAGGCCTCGTACATGACGGTGACTGCTTTAGAAGCGCTGGGTCAGCGATGCGTAGATCGCGTGTTCCTGATAGCTGTTGGCGAACAGGCTGGTGTCGTCGAACTTCGTCTGGCGCAGGCCGAAGGCGGCATCGCTGCGCGGCCCCAGCCGGAGCGTGAGGTTGGCGGTCAGCGACCGCATGTCGTTGCCGCCGACGCCGTCGCCGCGGGAGTTCTGCCGCGAGTAGCTCAGGTTGGCATTGGCCAGCGGGGTGAGGCGGTAGCCGACCGAGACCGTCGCGCCGCGCTGGCGCACCCGGTCGGTCAGGGCCAGGTCGCCGCTGCCCGTCGGCGCGGTGTTGATGCGCCGGCTGTTGTTGTCGTTGGCGCTGAAGGTGGTGGTGAGCCGCGGGCCGCTCCAGATCAGCGACACGTCGGTGCGGCGCTGCAGCGTCGCGGTGTTGCTCAGGAAGCCGGCGCCGCTGAACGAGTTCGGGCTCAGGCCCAGCGCCGCCAGCAGCGCGCGCACCAGCGCGTCGCGCTTGACCGGGTCGGGCTCGGTGCCGCTGAACTGCAGGTCCAGCAGCTGGTAGTTGGTGGCCTGCGTCGGCGTCTCGCCGGTGTTGACGCTCTGGCTGCTGTTGACCCGCAGCGCGAGCTGCGACATGCGGTGCTCGAAGCTCAGGTTGTGGCTGTTGCCGTAGCTGTGGTGCTGCCAGTCGGCGGCCAGCTTGGTCCGCGGCCCCGGCGACCAGCGCAGGTTGGCGCCGTAGACCGAGGTGGTCTCCGGGCCGAAGTAGTCGCTGCGCTCGCGCCCGCCGGTGACGCCCAGCATCCAGTCGACGTCCGGCACCCAGTTCAGCGAGCCCACCACGCTGGTGGTGCGATAGTCGATGCCGGTCTGCTCGAAATGCATGCGGCTGGTGGAGGCGTTGAGCCCCCAGTTGAGCTGGCGCCCGGCCGGGCCGGCCAGGTTCAGCATCAGCGAGCCTTCCTTGCTGTTGCCGCTGCCGCTGGCCGCGCCGGCGCCGCCCTCGCTGGAGTCGCGCATCTGGCCGGTGGCCCGCAGCTCGAAGGTCGCGGCGCTGCCCAGCCGCCCGCGCCAGTACGGCGAGACCTGCAGCATGCGGGTCTCGGTGCGATTGGGGCTGTCCAGCGTGCCGTCGGGCGACTGCTGGCCGAAGGCCGAGATCGCCTGCTGGCTGATGTTGCCGGTGACGTCCACGTACAGCGCCGTCTGCACCAGCTCCGCGGTGAAGCGGGTGCTGAGCTGGTTCTGGAGCCGGCTGTCGCGCTCGCTCTTGGCGTAGACGATGCCGTCGAGCGTGTAGTCGAAGCTGCCGCGGATCGCGCCGCTGCTGCTGGCGATCGTCACCCCCGGCGAGACGGTGGTGATGAAGGCGCGGTCGCGCGAGTTGTCGGGCGACAGCGCGAGGTTGTCGGTCCAGGTCTCCGAGACGCTGATCCGCGGGATCACCGCGATGCCCTTGCGCGATCCGCCGGCGGACGCGGCCTCCTCCTGCGCGACGGCGGGCGCCTGCGCCACGGCGGCGACCAGGCCCAGCGCGGCCAGGGCGACCCGGGACAGCGGCCGGCGGCGAAGGTCGAAGGCCCGCGTCATCGTGTCAGGCCCGGTCCGCGCCGGGTTGCGCGTCGCCCTGGCCATCGGCCTGGCCATAACCGTAACCGTAGCCATACCCGTAGCCGTAGCCATAACCGTAGCCGCTGCTGCGCTTGTTGCTGGCCTGGTTGAGCAGCAGCATCTTGAGCGGGCAGTGCTCGATGGCCGCGACGGCCTGCTGCACCGCGCTCTGCGGCGTGCGCTCGGCCTGCACGACGATGACGACCTGGCCCATGTGCGTGGCCAGCACCCGCGACTCGGTGGTCAGCAGCAGCGGCGGGCTGTCGAAGATGATGATCCGGTCCGGATAACGCTTGGCCATGTCGTCCAGCAGCGCGCTCATCGCGTCGCTGGCCAGCAGCTCGGTGGCGCGCGAGTGCGGGCGGCCGCTGGGCAGCAGCGTCAGCTTGTCGACGTTGGTCTTGAGCAGGACGCTGGCCATGTCGGCCTCCTTCTCCAGCACGTCCAGCAGGCCGGGGCCGGGCGGCAGGCCCAGCATGCGCAGCATCGACGGGCGGGCGACGTCGGCGTCCACCAGCATCACGGTGTTGTCGAACTCGGCCGCGATCGACATGGCCAGGTTCAGGGAGGTGAAGCTCTTGCCCTCGCCGGGCAGCGCGCTGGTCACCATGATCAGGTTGGCGTGATTGAGGGTCGAGGCACCCTTGTTCATCGCGTTGCGGATCAGCGGGCGCTTGATGTTGCGGTACTGGTCCGCCATCACCGTGCGCGGCGCGTTCGGCGTCAGGAAGCCCTGCGCCGCGAGCGCGTCCAGGTCGAGGTCGACCCGCTTGGAACTCACGTCGCCGGGCGATCGGATCACCGCCGGGGCCGGGATCGGCACGACGGTCGCGGGCGCGGCCGATGTCGAGGTTGGTGTCGGTGTCACCGCCGGCGCGGCCGCGGTGGCCAGGCCGACGTCGACGCCGGCTTGCTTGAGTTGCTCGAGCCGCTGCGCGGCTTGTTCGATCAGGCTCGTCATGCGAAAACTCCCCTCACCCGGCCTGGCGGCTGATCCAGATGGCCATGCCGATCAGGCCCATGGCGTACAGGCTGACCAGGCTGCCCGACGCGACGCCGAAGCGCAGCAGGTCCACCTTGACGCGGCGCCGGTCCTCCGGCGTCTCCTGGCGCGAGACGGCGCCCAGGATCGGCAGCTCCAGGCGGTGGCGCAGTTCGTTGAGGTCGTGGAACACCGGGCGGATCTGGCTGGCCGCGAAGGCGGTGACCAGGCCGGCGCCGAGCGCCACCACCATGCCGGCGGCCAGCAGCATCAGCCGGTTCGGCGCCACCGGCTTGGGCGAGGCGCGCGGCGGGTCGATGATGCGGAAATCGGCGACGCCCGAGGTGTTGTCCAGGTCGGTCGACAGCGAGGCCGATTCGCGGCGCTCGACCATCTCCTGGTAGTTCTTCTTGATGATGTCGTAGTCGCGGTTGAGCTGGGCGAACTCGGCCTCGAGCTGCGGCGCCAGCTTGATCGCGCCCTGCGCGGAGGCGTAGCGCGCGCCGAATTCGTCGACGCGGGCGCGGATCTGCGCCACCTCGACCTCCTTGGCGGCCAGGATGCGGGCCAGCTCCTGGTTGGCCAGGCTGTCATTGGGGCCGCCGGTGGGCACCGGGTTGGCCAGCGCGGCCTTCTGCAGGTCGGCCACTTCCCGCTTGCGCTGCTCTTCCAGGTCGCGGATCTGGCGCTTGATGTTGACGATGTCCGGATGCTGGTCGGTGTAGCGCTGCTGCAGCTGGTCCAGGCTGCGCTTGAGCTCGGCGATGCGGTTGTCCAGTTCGGGCGTCGCGAACTTCTGCGAGCTCTCCTGCATGAGGCTCTGCAGGCTGGTGCCGGGCTGGCTGCGCTTGCGCTCCATCTCGATCTGCAGCCGGGCGGCGTCGCGGGCGTTCATCGCCTCGCGCAGCTGCAGCCGGGCGGCCTCGAGCTGGTTGCTGGCCTCGGCCAGGCGCGACGCGGCGTCCTTGCCGTCGGCCTGCGTCAGCTGCAGGTTGCGCAGCCGGAATTCCTTGCGCCGCGCTTCCGCCTCCTCGAGCTTGGTCTCGTAGGTCTTGATCTGCTCGTTCAGGAAGGCCGCGGCGGTGGTGCTGTCCTTGCGGCTGGCGCCCAGGCTGGACTCCATGAAGATCGACAGCAGCGAGGCGACGACCTTCTTGGAGATCTCCGGCGAGGAGTCGCGGTAGGACAGCAGGTACAGGTTGTTGGCCGAGTTGCCGGCCGTCTGAATCGAGAGGTTGCGCGTGACCCGGTCGATCAGCGCTTCCTGGTCGGACTTGCTGGTGGCCTTGAGGTCCAGGTCGGCCATGCGCACCAGCTTCTCGACGTTGGGGCGGCTGATCAGCGTGCGGCTGAGCATGTTGACCTGCTGCTCGGTGTTGGTCAGCACGGCCATGCCGGACATCAGCGGCTTGAGGATGGACTGGGTGTCCACGTAGACGCGGGCGCTGGCCTCGTAGCGGTCGGGCACGACGAACACCACGATGGCGGCGGCGATGCCCACCAGCCAGGCGGCGATCAGCCCCGGCCAGCGGTAGCGCCACATCCGCTTGAAGACGGCCATCAATTGCGCGATGAGGGAATCCATGCGGCGATCTCGGTTGCGCCGGCGTCGGCGCCGGTCGAGGCCCGGTCGGGAACGGGCCGGTACTTCGGGAAACGGGCGGGACTGGCCGGGACCGGACCGGGCCGTCGCGCCGCGGGCGCGCGGACCGGCCGGGCGGCGGTCAGAAGAAGCTCTGCGGAATGATCAGGATGTCGCCCGGGCGCATCTCGACGTTGGCGGAGACGTCGCCGCGACGGATCAGGTCCTTCAGACGCACCGAGTACTGCTTGTTGCCCTCGGCGGTGCGCAGGATGGTGGCGGAGTTGCCGGCCGCGAAATCGGTCAGGCCGCCGACGGCGATCATCACGTCCAGCAGCGTCATCTTCTGCTTGTAGGGCAGGAACTGCGGCTTGGCGGCCTCGCCCACGACGCGGATCTGCTCGCTGTACGGGCCGATGAAGCTGGTGACGATCACGGTGACGACCGGATCGCGCACGTACTTGCCGAGCTGCTTCTCGATGTCGCGGGCGATCTCGACCGAGTTCTTGCCCTGCACCGGCAGCTCGTCGATCAGCGGGGCGGCGATCTTGCCGTCGGGGCGTACGGGCACGGTCAGCGACAGTTCCGGATTGCGCCACACGATGATGTTGAGGTTGTCGCCGGCGCCGACCACGTAGCTGTAGTCGGCCTGCGAGGCGGACACCGGCGCGGGCGGCAGGCTGCCGGTGGTCGAGCAGCCGGCCAGCACCGTGGCGACGGCCAGCAGCGCGGTCTGTGCCGCCTTGATGGAAGCGATCTTCAGTCCAGTGTTCTTCAACATGTCCACCCCTGCAGGAAGCTGCCCGGATTGCACCTCAGCGCGCCCGGGTGTGGAACCCCCTGGACTGAGGGCGATCCCTTCCTGACGTGATGGAATTCCGTGCTAGCGGAGCCCCCCGAATCCCCCTGTGGGGGGCCCTCGAATCCCTCCTGGACCGGCCGGGAAAACCCCCGGTTCAGCGCCCGCGGAGCACCGGCTTGATCAGCGCGATCAGCAGGCGCTGCAGCGGGTGGGAGTTTCCGCCGGGCCGCCAGGTGTGCTTGAGCGTGCCGCGATAGGCATCGAAATGCATGCCCCAGGGCGCCGCGCGCAAGGGGCCGCGATTCAACAGCAGCTTCAGCACATTCGTGCCCATGACGCCGGCGCACAACTCGCAGGCCATACCGGTCGACGGGCCGCGCCGTTCCTTGAAATTCACCGCCTCGGGATCCACCAGATACTGCCGGCTGAGCATGGCCGGCGATACCCCGGCGATGAAGCGCGCATATTGCTCCTCGTGCGCCGCGCCCTCGACCTGGAAATAGTCCTCGAAACTCATCCCGGTGGGGCTGAAGTAGAGGAAGGCGGTGCCCATGCCCAGAGGAGCGGCGGTCATCGCGGGAATGCCCAGTTCGCGACAGCGGCGAAACACCTTGCGGCGCACCTCCAGCACGAAGAAGTCGAGGCTGTCGACATACACGTCGACATCCTTCAGGAAATCATCGAGGTTGGCGTCGGTGACGCCGTCGCGGAACAGGCGGATATCGCTTTCCGGATTGATGTCGCGGGCCATTTCGGCGACGACCTCGATCTTGGGCCGGCCCATCGACGACATGAAGGCCGCAGCCTGCCGATTCATGTTGTGGACATCGAATTCATCGAAGTCCGCGATATTGAAATTGGCGATCCCCAGACGCGACAAGGTCAGTACATGGGCGCCGCCGACGCCACCCAATCCGGCCACCGCGACGCGGGCGCGGCGCAGCCGCTGCTGTTCATCCCGGGTGACCCAGCCGATATTGCGCGAGAAGGCGCGGTCGTAATCGAAAGTAAAACCGGAGGGCGTGTCGCGGCTCATGGGGTCTCCCTGTATTCGAATCGCGCCACCGCCGGTTCGCGGGACCGGTCTGCGGGACGCAGCCGCCGAGTATGCGCCTGCCGCCATGACGGCCATCGGCCGAAAAACGGGACGAAAGCACGCGCCGATCGCCCTCGGTCCCACCCCTGCCCCACGCGTCGCGACACCCCCTCGACACCCCCGAAATGTGGGCCAGGCCGCTGTCGAAAAACTTGACAGCAAGCGCCGAGGATTCCCGCATCCGATTACCAAGTCCTTGATTCACAAGGATGAAAGTGCATTGGCACGGTCCTCGCTTTGATCCCGGGCAAGAAGCCGGCACGTGCCGCTTCCTAACGTGCATCTGGCAAGACGCATCCTCAAGGAGAGACACATGTTCAAGCAAGCAAAGCTCGCACTGGCCGCCACCGCGCTGGCCGCTGCGACGTTGCCGGCGATGGCGGCCCCGCTGTACATCAACACCGGCCAGGACTTCGTTCCGGAGCCCAATGGCTCGACGAACACCACCGTGTTCGACCAACTGGGTTACAGCGGCACGCTGGCGACCTCGATCTACCTGGGTTCGCCGGCCACGCCCGGCACCACGGTGATCGACACCAACATCCCGTCCGTGATGAACGGCTACGGCTTCAGCGCGGGCACCAAGCCCACGCTGAGCGGTGGCACCGCCTCGTTCAGCTACCCGAACGCGCCGGCGCAGACCAACATCGACTCGCTGAACAACCCGCAGAACCCGACCGACCTGAACGGCTTCGTCGGTGGCGTGGGCTTCCCGGCCTACGGCTTCGGCAACGTCGGCGGCCTGGGCGGCGCCTGGGGCCTGACCTACGAGTACGAGATCCAGGGCGTGACCGTGGACGGCGATGGCGACGGCGTCTCCGACTTCGTGCGCTACAACACCGGCGTGTTCAGGGTGTTCTACCAAAGCGCGGCGACCGACCCCAACGACGGCAAGGAAGTCCTGCGCCTGATCGTCACCGGTTCGGACATCCAGCTGACCAACCTGAATGTCAGCGGCTACGTTGACTACAGCTACGCGGGTGGCGACACCTTCATCCAGAACTTCTTCAACTCTGGTGACGGTCTGGGCACGCTGTACAGCAACTGGCTGAACAACAACATCTCGGTGAGCTGGGTGCTGGACACCAACGTCGATCCCCCGATCCCGACCCCGGACCAGCTGTGGAACGCTGGCGGCGGCCTGATCCGTCAGTCGACGCTGGACGGCTCCCTGGTGATCAACGTGCCGGAACCGGGCTCCCTCGCCCTGGCCGGCCTGGCCCTGGCGGGCCTGGGCTTCGCCCAGCGCCGCCGCGCCCTGCGCAAGTAATCAGCTTCGGCTGAATGCGAAAACCGCCCTTCGGGGCGGTTTTTTTCTTTGGGGAATCGGAAGATTCAGGCGCGCCCGAAGGGCCCCGGCCTACGGGTTCGGCGCACGGGCGACGCGTGGCGGCTCGGATCGAAACTTTCGCGCTGGACCCGCAGGGCGTCGCCATCGACGCTTTCAGCGAGCAGGTCGATGTCGCGAGCGGTCACGCCGACCTCGGCGAAGTGCTGCCGCCAGCCGTTCACGACATCGATGACCGCAACCACTTCTTCCGCCGCCTCTTCCGGTTGCAGGCCAAACGCCTCGCATTGCGACATGGCGTTCTCCAGGGTCGATTCCTGGCCCAGAGCGCCGCAGATGAATTCCTGACAGCCCTGCCCCGAGTGGGTCGGCAACACGTCATACGCCGGCGCCAGGCGCAGACGCCCGTTCTCATGCGGGCTCACCACCAGCAGCGCATGGTTCTTCTCATGGTCGTCCGTGTTGTCCAGCAGCATGTTGAACACCATGCGGCGGAACAGCTCGCGCGCGTCCTGCCGGTTGATGCCGTCCCGCGCCACCCCGATGCGACGAAGCAGTCGCGCCAGCTCGGGATAGCCCATCTCCGGCTCCATGCCGGAGGGCGTGGCCGCACGGATGGCCGTTCCCGCGGACATGCTGTGAATGCGTCGACCGTCGCATCGGTCGAAGCGCCGGATGGCGATCGCGCTGGCGCCGGCCAACGGAACGATGCGCGTCTCTGCCACCGTGATGCCTGCTCGCGCGGCCAGCGTCATCGTCGCGTGCTCGACCAGCGGTGAATCGACCGCTTCCCCGCTGTAGAACTTGATCACCCATTGTTCGCCGCCGATGTCGATGAGCGCCTTCGGCTTCGCGCCGCCCAGCGGACTGCCACCGCCAGCGATGAGCCTCGCCTCGATCGCGCTAAGCGGCTCCGAACTTTCGATCTTCGCCACCACCTCGCTGAGCGCCTGGGCGTCGGCGAGGCGAGGCAACGGGCCGCCCGGCCGGGGCTCATAGGCGACCGCCGACGAAGACACCCCCAGCGCGCCAAATCGGTCATCGCCGGCGTAGTACAGGAATTCCATCAACGACAGGCGCTTGGGGCGATCGGCGAATCGGATGACCTTCTCGCCCCAGCGGTCCGGACGCGCGTCATCGACCGCGCCAACCGCACGCTGGCTGTCGCCCGCCAACCGGCCGGGCGGCAGGAACTCGATGTCCCTGAGCGGCAGATCCTCGCTCAGCGCGAAGCCCTCGGTCAGCCAGGAGGCGCCGTATCGCAACGACACGCCCTTGCCGTTCGCGACCAGCCTGAGCGCACCGACATACGCAGGCGCCGACGGGTCGCCCAGATACCAGAGATGCAAGTCGTCCCAGCGCATGTCACTCCTTGTCATGCGATGAACGCAGGCGCTCCTGCGCCGCGGCCAGCGCGCGGGCGCGGCCGAGTTCGACGGCTTCGCGGACGTCCAGTTCCAGGGCGCCGCGGTCGTGTTCGGGGGAAGCGAGATTGCCCAGTTCGCCGTCGCGCTGGATGAGCCACAACGCGCTGGCAATGATGCCGATGCTGATCGAGGGGTCGCCCGATTCCAGCCGTCGCAGCGTGGGCACCGTGGTGCCCAGCCGCTGCGCCCAGGATCTCAGCGATTCTTTGCGGCGCAAGCGCGCGACCGCAAGGTCGGCCCCGAGTTTCTCGAGGGCTCCGAGCGTGGCGGGAGGAAGTTGAAGCAGTGCACGCGCTGTCTTTGGCATGCATGTAGATTAGTACAAAAAGCGGAGTTTTGTACCTATCTATAAACACAAATCATTGCACAGCCTCAAGCCATGGCTTGGAGGCAAGATCAACGCAACGGCGTCACGACCCCCCGGCCCTGGGACCAGATGATCGCCACCACCTGCTGGGCGTCGTACAGCGCGTTCACATGGGCGACCCGCATCGAGTAGTAATCGCCTTCCGCGGCCATCACGTCGAACAGGGAGCGCTTGCCGAGTTGCTGCCACTGCTGCAGCGTGAAGCCGCGGACGCGTTCGCTGTTGCGCAGGATGTCGACCAGCCGTCGCGAGCGGTCCAGCGACGAGGACGCCGCCTCGTACATCTCCTGCACGCGATAGCGCTTGGCCTCGATGGTCTCGTCGCGCTGCAGCGAAGCCGCCTGGGCGCGCCGGCGCGCCGAGGTCAGCGCCGAGTCGGCGCCCGGCTGCACGATCGGGATGTTGACCGTCACGCCGCCGATCCAGTCGGTCTGGCGGGCCTGGCCCACCGTCGAGTTGCCCGACACCAGCAGGCTCACGCTGGGCTGCTGCCCAGCGCGCACCGATTCCGCATAGCTGCGCTGCGCCTGCGCCTGGGCCGAGGCGGCCGCCACGTCGGGCGACACCATCACGTCGGCCAGCATCTCGTTGAGGTCGGGCAGGCGCGCCAGCACCGCGCTCATCGCCGCGCCGCGCGGCAGCTCGTCGCCGACGAAGCGCTTCAGGCGCACCTCGGTCTGGCGCAGCGCGGACGTGGTCTGTTCATAGGACAGGTCGGCCTGCTGCAGGCTCTTCTGCGCCTGCACCAGCTCGCTGGCGCGGCCGCGGTCGGCCTTGGTGATGATGTCCAGCGCCTCGACCAGGCAGGCCATCTTGCGCACGTACTGGCTGTAGACCTGCGCCTGCAGCTGATAGCGGCCGCGGTCCAGCGCCAGCGACACCGTCTGCAGCGCGACCTGTTCCTCGGCGCTCGACTGCCCGAAGCGCGCGGCCTCGAGGAGCTGTGACTTCCATTCGGTCAGCTTGGTGATGCGGCCCGAGTCGTAGATCGGCGCGGTCACGCTCAGCGAGCCGCGTCCCTGCAGGCCGCTCGAGTGGTTGCCCGGGCCGTCGCCCGGCAGCACGGTGCCGGTGTGGGCGGCCGACAGGCCCAGCGTCACCGTGGGCAGGCGCTGCGCCTTGGCTTCCTGGTAGTCGGCCTCCGCGGCCAGGGTCAGCAGCCGGGTGGCGCCCAGCGCCTTGCTGCGATTGAGCGCGCGGTTGACGAGCTCCTGCAGCTGCGAGCGCGGGTCGGCATCGCCGACGTCCAGCAGCGCGGTGTCCTTGGCCGAGAGCTGCGCGGGCGGCAGCGTCCGCTCGTCGGAGCAGCGGCTCGGCGGCGGATCCTGCGCCCAGACGGGTGCGCTGAAGCTGGCGAGCGCCGTCAGCACGACGGCTGCGCCGGCGCTCAGGCGAAAGATGGAGGTACGCCGCGGGCTCCGGCGTGGAGTCGAGATGGTCATGGTCACGCGTACTGCAAGCAATTTCCCATGCCCTCTACTGGACCAGCTTGGCAGCAAACCGAAGCGCCGATAAGGCGGCGCCGGACCGGCCAGTTCAGCGCTCTCGCAGCGCCTCTTTCGACTTCATCATCGGGCGCAACAAGTAGCTCAGCACCGAGCGCTCGCCGGTGCGAATATCCACCATCGCCGTCATGCCGGGGATGACCGGCAGCGGCTCGCCCTTGGCGCGCAGCGTGTTGTGCTCGGCGGTGATCAGCACCCGGTAGTAGGTGCCTTCGTTGTTCTTCTCGGTCTCGCCCAGGGCGTCGGGGCTGACGTACTCGATCTTGCCGTGCAGGCCGCCGTTGACGTTGAAGTCGTAGCCGTTGAGCTTGACGATCGCCGTCTGCCCGACCTGCACGTAACCGATGTCCTTGGGCTTGATGCGCGCCTCGACCAGGATGCGGGGGCCGATGGGCACGATCTCCATGATCGGCGAGCCGGACGTGATCACCCCGCCGACCGTGTTCATCTTGATGTTCTTGACCAGGCCCTTGACCGGCGACTTCAGCACCGAGCGCGTGACCGCGTCGCGGCGCACGACCAGTTGCTCGTCGAGCTGCGCCAGGTCGGTCTGCGCCTTGGACAGCTCCGTGCTGGCGTCCTGGCGGAAACGGCTGATGCGCTCGTTGCGCTGCTGCTGGAGCTCGTTGACCTGGCGCGTGACGCGCATCACCTCGACGTTGGACATCAGGCCCTTGGACGCCATGTCCTGCGCCATCTTCTGCTCGGTGGCGAGCAGGCCGATGCTGCGGTTGATGCTGGACGTCGCCTCGTCGAGCACGCGGCGGCGGGTGTCGAAGACCTCGCTCTCGCTGTCGACCAGACGCTGCACGCCCTTGACCTCGTCGGGGAACTTCAGCGGCACGCCCAGCGCCTCGGCGCGCAGCCGCGCCACCTGCGCCATCAGGCCCAGGCGCTTGGCCTGGCTCTCGTTCTCGGCGGCCTCGGCGCGGGTGGGATCGAGCTCGGCCAGCGCCTGGCCGGCCTCGACTTCCTCGCCTTCATGCACCAGCAGCTTGCCCAGCGTGCCGGACTCCAGGCTGGCGATGACCTGCTCCTTGCCGTCGGGCACGATGCGGGCGTCGCTGCGGGTGACCTCGTCGACGGTGGCGATCGAGGACCAGACCAGCCCCACCAGCAGCACGGCCGCCATCAGGTACAGGGCCCAGACGGCGCGCGGCAGCGGCTCGTCGATCAGCGCCGACTGGACGCTGCTGACGAACAGGCCTTCTTCGCGGCTGAGGGTGGTGGACTTGGACATGGCGCGAGGCTCAGACGGACGCGGCGCGGTTCATGGCCTGCGCGGCCGGATGCACGTGGACGGGAGCGCCCTGCGGCGCCTGGCCCGGCTGGGGCTGCGGCTGGGCGGGCTGCTGGCCCGGCGGGCGGGCGCCGGACAGCGCGGCCAGGACCTGGTCGCGCGGACCGTCCATGACCAGCCGGCCGCTGTCGACGACGACGATGCGCGAGACCAGCTCCAGCACCGCCGGGCGGTGCGTGACCATGATCAGCGTGCAGCTGCCGGCGGCGTCGCGCAGCTGGCGCAGGAAGGCGATCTCGGACTGCGCGTCCATCGAGCTGGTGGGCTCGTCCATCAGCAGGATCTGCGGCTTGGTGACCAGGCTGCGCGCGAGCGCGACCAACTGGCGCTGGCCGCCGGAGAGCAGCGAGCCCATCTCGCCCACCGGCAGGTCCCAGCCCATCGGGTGGCCGGCGACGACGCGGTCCAGGCCCGTCAGCTTGGCGACCTCGACCAGGCGCTGCGCATCGACGTGGCGGCCCATCAGCACGTTGTCGCGCAGCGTGCCGTGGAACAGCCGCGGCTCCTGCGACACGAAACCGACCTTGCCGCGGAACTCCGCCGGATCGACCTGGCGCAGGTCGATGCCGTCGATCTCGACGTTGCCCTCGGTCGGCTGGTACAGGCCCGCCAGCATGCGCAGCACGGTGGACTTGCCGCTGCCGATGCGGCCCAGGATCGCGATGCGCTCGCCCGGCTGCACCCGCATCGTCACGTTGCGCAGCACCTTGGGCGACTGGGCATCACCCTGCGCCGGGTAGGAGAAGCCGATGTCGTTCAGGCCGATGCGGCCGGTGATCTGGTTCAGCGGGACGTAGTTGCGGGTGGAGTCGCGCTCCACCGGCGCGCTCATCACCGAGTTCAGCGACAGCATCGCCGCACGCGCGCCCTGGTAGCGGGTGGCCAGGCTCACCAGGCTGTTCAGCGGCACCGTGGCGCGGCCGGCGAACATGACGGCGCCGATCAGCGCGCCGGCGCTGATGACGCTCTCGTTGATCAGGTAGACGCCCCAGACCAGCATCACCAGGTTGATCGCCTGCTGCATGGTCATCGAGATGTTCATGCTCCAGCTGGCCATGGTGCGGGCGCGCAGCGCGGACTCGGCGACGATGGCGGTGCTGTGCTCGTAGCGGCGCAGGAAACGGCCCTCGGCGCCGGTGGTCTTGAGGTCCTCCAGGCCCTCGAGCGCCTCGACCAGCGTGCCGTGCAGGTCGGCCGACTCGGTCATGTTGGTGCGCATCGCGCGGCGCAGGTAGCCCTGGATGGCGAAGCTCATCAGGAGCATCAGCGGGATCGCGATCATCAGCACCCAGCCCAGCGGGCCGCCGATGATGAAGGTCATCGCGACGAACAGGATCACGAACGGCAGGTCGGTCAGGACCGACATCGTGGCCGAGGTGAAGAAGTCGCGCACCACCTCGACCTGGGCCAGGTAATGCGCATAGGAACCGGCCGACGCGGGGCGATGCTCCATGCGCACGCCCAGCGTCTGGCGGAACAGCTTGGCGCCGACGATCAGGTCGGTCTTGCGCCCGGCCAGGTCGATCAGGTGGGCGCGCAACTGGCGGGCGAACAGGTCGAAGACCAGCGCCAGCCCGGCGCCGACGGCCAGCGTCCACAGCGTGACGAAGGCCTGGTGCGGGATGACCTTGTCGTAGATGACCGAGGTCACCAGGCCCGACACCATCATCAGCACGTTGCTCAGCAGCGCGGCCAGCATGGCCGAGCGGTAGTAGGGGACGAAGCGCTTGAGGGTGCCGAACAGCCAGTGCGAATCGGCCTGCAGCAGCGGGGTCTCGTCCTGGGCGCCGGCGATGGGCTTGGCCTGGGACACCTCCTGCGGCGTCACCGCCAGGATGAAGCCGCTGTATTCCTGGTCCAGTTCCGCGGCCGGGGCCACGCAGCTGGCGGCCTCCGGGCCGGGGAAGACGACCTCGTAGCGCACGCCGCCGGCGGCATCGTCGTCCAGACGCCGCACCAGCACGCAGGCATCGCCGCCGTTGAGCAGCAGCACCGCGGGCAGCAGCAGCTGGTGGATCTCCTCGATGCCCTTGCGCAGCAGCCCGGCGTTGTAGCCGGCCTCGCGCATCAGGCGGATGGCCTGGTCGGGGCTGATCGCGCCCTCGACCGGGGCGCCGGCGCGCAGCGAATCGGCCGAGCGCGCGCGCCCGTGGTGCTGCGTCAGCCAGGCCAGGCACTGCAGCAGCGGATCGATCGCCGGCTGCTGCGCCAGGTCGGCGAGCGGGTCCTGCGGCTCGTCCGGCATGCCGGGCGCGCGCTGGCCGTCCTCGGCCGCCAGGCGCAGGCCGGGGCGGCGGGCGCGCTGGTCACCGTCGAAGAAGGGGTCGTGCGGCCGGTTCATTTATCGAATCTTCGTCACTTCAAGCGCGATGGGCGAGGGCCAATTGCTCGAATTCGCGCTCGATGTCGCGCACGATCGCCGGCATGTCGAAAAGTGCGCTCTGGCGGCCCTCTTCGCGCAGGTAGCGCTTGTAGGAACGGGCGCGGCCGGGATTGAGGCCGATCTGGATGGCGCGCTCGACGTAGTCGTCGAGCGAGAAGGTGATCAGGTCCGGCAGGCCGACGGCCGTCAGCAGGCTGCCGCACATGCGGGAGATGTAGCTGCGGCCCGAGCGGGTCAGGATGGGCGTGCCCATCCAGAGGCAGTCGCTGGCGGTGGTGCCGGCGTTGTACGGGAAGGTGTCCAGCACCAGGTCCGGCAGCTGGAAGCGGGCCAGGTAGTCCGGCGGCGCGACGCGCGGCGCGAAGATCAGCCGGGAGGCATCGATGCCGGCGGCCTCGGCCTCGCGGCGCAGGTTGGCCTTGGCCCATTCGTTGTCCGCCAGCAGCCACAGCACCGAGTTCGGCACCCCGTGCAGGATGCACATCCAGGCGCCGAACATCTCGGCGTTCATCTTGTGGTTGTTGTTGAACGAGCAGAAGACGAAGGCGTCCTCGGGCAGCTCGTACTGGGCGCGGGTCGGATCGGCGCCGACCTCGCGCTGACGGTCGCTGACCTGGTAGCAGTGCGGCAGGTAGATGGGCTTTTCGGAGCAGTACGGCAGGTATTCGGGCGGCATCACGAAGCGATCCGCGATGATCCAGTCCACGCCCGGCAGCAGCGAGGTGGCCGGCAGGCCCAGGTAGCTGACCTGCACCGGCGCCGGCCGGTGGGCCAGGATGTTGGGCCGGGCGCCGCTGGTCAGGCCCTGCAGGTCGACCAGCACGTCGATGCCGGCCTGGGCGATCAGCTTGGCGGCGGTGGCGTCGTCCATCGCGTTCAGGCGCCAGACCTTGTCCATCGACATCAGCAGCCGCTTGCGCAGCGCGGTGCCGTCCTCGCGGCTCCAGTCGAAGGCGTGGATCTCGAACTTTTCGCGGTCGTGCAGCGCGTAGAGCTCGGCGGTGAGCAGGCCCACCGCATGCATGCACAGGTCGCCGGAGAGGTAGCCGATCTTGATCTTCCCCTGCTGGCGGGCGGCGACCGAGACCGGATGCTTCCAGAGCGCTTCCTTCTGCTTCGTCACCTTCTCGTGGACGAAGCGCTGGGCGGCG
Source organism: Roseateles sp. 22389 (assembly GCF_052044995.1). Lineage (NCBI taxonomy): Bacteria > Pseudomonadati > Pseudomonadota > Betaproteobacteria > Burkholderiales > Sphaerotilaceae > Roseateles > Roseateles sp. 22389. The sequence continues at coordinate 74,054 of NZ_JBQEOF010000006.1, read as the reverse complement.
CCCATCTGCAGCGCGGGATCGTCGGTGGCGCTCAGCGTGGCCAGCAGCGAGGTCGCGATCAGCAGCTTGTTGTGGGTCACCTCGCCGAAGGGCTGGTAGACCGGCCACTTGCACTGCTTCTGGCGGATGTGGACGTAATGCTGCATCACGTCCGTCTGTTCGGGATTGAGGGTGAGGCTGCGGACCATCAGCGCCTCGGACTCCTCGTAGCGCCGCTGCAGCTCGAGCAGCCGGGCGGCGTTGTTGAAGGCGTGGGTGCGCAGGCCGTCGGTGTCCGCGCCGAGGGCCTCCATGGGGCCGGTGGCGTCGTAGACCGCCTGCCAGGCGGCCAGCGCCTCGTCGACGCGGCCCAGGTGCTCCAGCTGATGGCCCAGGTTCAGGCGCGCCTGGGCGAAGCCCGGACTGATCGCCAGCGCCTGGCGGTAGACCTGCTCGGCGCGCTCATGCTGCTGGATGTTGCCCAGCACGGTGCCCCAGTTGTAGAGCGCCACCAGGCGGGCCGCCGGCGGCTGGCCCTCGTGCGCCAACCAGGTCTCGTACAGGTGGGCGGCGGCGTCGCCGAGTTGCTGGGCTTGGAGGAAGTTGCCGCGATCCATCAGCTCCGGCAGCGGGAGCGAGCCCTCGCGGGCGCGGGTCAGCAGCTGCTCCCATTCCTGGGCCAGGGGGGCGGGAACGCTCAAGTTCGGCATGCTGGGGCGGGCGATGTCCATGGGATCGGGCTTTCGGGGCACGGTGGGACGGCCTGGCGGACACGGCCGGGCGAGCCGGCGCGGGCCCTGAGGCCGCCTGTAGGGATTGTGTCCGCGCGTTCCCGGGGGAATCCCGGCAAATGGACGGTGCCGACCGTCCATTTCCCTGCCTGGAAGCTCCCGCCCTGGGCGCGCCGCGGACACCGGCGACCCGCCCATCTGGCCCGTTATCGGCCGCCGGAGCGAGAACTTGAGCACGATTTGCAGGCCCCGTCACCGCCTTATCCAGGCTTCGAGGGACAAGGCGGACTTCCACAATCGCCCCGCGATCCTGGCCTCGAAGCCGGGACGCCGCGCGATGAGCAGGCCCGGAAAGGGACGTCGAGGGACGCGCGTTCGATCCACCACGCCAAGAAGAACTCACCATGAAGGCGATACGGAGCCAGTCGGGTTGGGATGAGATCGTCGAGGAGGCGCAAGCCGTCGAGCTCGACGACCTGGAGACACGGGCCGCCGACGACCCGAGCGAATTGGCGCCGGCCAGCCGCCTGAGCGGCACCGGCGGCGCGGCGATGAACGACGCGCCGGTCCGGCGGCGCAATGGGGATTCGATCTTCCAGAGCCTGATGCGGCTGTGGCCCGGCGAAGGTCGCCGGCCCCAGGCGAGCGCCCGGGCGATGGCCAAGCTGCGGACGGCGTTCCGGGCCAGCGTCGCAGACCTGGCCGAGGAGGCGGAGGCCCCGGCGCTGGAGCGGGTGAACGCCCTGCGACGCCATATCGTCCATGCGCGGCATCCGCAGGACCTGTGGCACCTGCGGACGGCGATCTACACGGAAGTGGCGCGGGCCGTCGACCAGGCGGAAGCCGAGGCCCGACTGCTGATGCTCAACCGGCAGCTCGAGCAGGGAAAGAGCCTGCTGCGGAGACTGCTCGGCTGACGCGAGAGGGCATGAGCACTGCCTCGGCTGCTGGTCCTCACCCCTTCCCTCTCCCGCAAGCGGGAGAGGGTGCAAGAAAAGCGCCGCCGGTCGGTACGACCTCGGTTGTCCTCTCTCTTTCCCCCTCTCCCGCTTGCGGGAGAGGGAGGGGTGAGGGCCAGCGGCGCCACGCAGTCAGCGACTGCGGCTGACCCTCACTTCGGCTGCCCCAGGAAATCCATCTTCCCCAGCGGCACGCCGGCATGACGCAGCAGCGCGTACAGCGTCGTCGCGTGGAAGTAGAAGTTGGGCAGGTTGAAGAAGCGCGCGAAGTCCTGGCCCTGGAACTGCAGCGGCTCCTTGTCGCGGCGCGGCACGCTGACCGAGCGCGTCTCAGACCCGTTGATCTGCTCGGCGCTGACGGTCTTGAGGAAGTCCCGCGTCTTCTGGATGCGCTGCAGCAGCTCCTCCAGCGAGGCCTCGGTGTCGGGCCAGCTCGGCACCTCGATGCCGGCCAGGCGGGCGGCGCCGCTCTTGGCCGCGTCGCTGGCGATCTGGACCTGGCGCGGCAGCGGCAGCATGTCCGGCGCCAGCCGCAGGGTCAGGTAGACGGATTCGTCGAAGCCCTTGGCGATGGCGTGATCACGCGCGGTGCGAATCCAGGTCTGCATGTTGGCCAGCATGCGATCGAACACCGGCACGGTCGCGGCGTACATGTCCATGGAGATCTCCTCGTCTTGGAAGCGGTTGGGATGCGAAGCGGGCGCGATGCTAGTGCCTGTTCCGATCTGTTGCACGACGCTCGCCCAATGGCCTTGGGCCGGCCGTTTCAGGCGAGTAGGATCGGTGCCCGCACGCCTATGAACATCATCATCCTCGACGACTACCAGGACGCCGTGCGCAAGCTGCCTTGCGCCGCCAAGCTGGACGCGCTGAACGCCAAGGTCTTCACCAACACCGTCAAGGGGATCGGCCAGCTGTCGATCCGGCTGCGGGATGCGGAAGTCCTGGTAACGATCCGCGAACGCACCCACTTCTCGCGCCAACTGCTGGAAAAGCTGCCCAAGCTGAAGCTGATCTCGCAGACCGGCCGCGTCGGCAAGCACATCGACCTGGACGCCTGCACGCGGCTGGGCATCGCGGTGGCCGAGGGCGGCGGCTCGCCGATCGCCCCCGCGGAACTGACCTGGGCGCTGATCATGGCCGCCATGCGCCGCCTGCCGCAGTACATCGCCACGCTCAAGCACGGCGTGTGGCAGCAGTCGGGGCTGAAGTCGGGCTCGATGCCGCCCAACTTCGGCCTGGGCATGGTGCTGCGCGGCAAGACGCTGGGCATCTGGGGCTACGGCAAGATCGGCCAGCTGGTCGCCGGCTACGGCAAGGCCTTCGGCATGCAGGTGCTGGTCTGGGGCAGCGAGGCCTCCCGGCTGCGCGCCCAGGCCGACGGCCACCAGGCGGCCGACAGCCGCGAGGCCTTCTTCGAGCAGGCCGACGTGCTGTCGATGCACCTGCGGCTGTCGGACGAGACCCACGGCATCGTCACCGGCGAGGACCTGGCGCGGATGAAGCCGACCGCGCTGTTCGTCAACACCTCGCGCGCGGAACTGGTCGCCGATGGCGCGCTGGTGTCCGGCCTGAACCGCGGCCGCCCCGGCATGGCCGCCGTCGACGTGTTCGAGTCCGAACCCATCCTGCAGGGCCACCCGCTGCTGCGGCTGGAGAACGCGGTGTGCACGCCGCACATCGGCTACGTCGAGCAGGACAGCTACCAGATGTACTTCGACGCCGCCTTCGACAACGTCCTGAATTACATGGCGGGCAAGCCGACCAACATCGTCAATCCGGATGCGCTGAAGGTGCACCGGTGAGCGGGCCCGACGGCCGCGCCGCCGCGGACCGCGATGGCGGCGACGCACCGCCAGTCGCGCTGGCGCGGCCCCGCTCCCTCTCCCATCTGTTCTGGGCCTTCAGCTGGCTGGCGCTGCAGGGCTTCGGCGGCGTGCTGGCGGTGGCGCAGCGGGAGCTGGTCGAGCGGCTGAACTGGATGTCGCGCGAGGAATTCGTCGAGACGCTGGCGGTGGCGCAGGTGCTGCCCGGGCCGAACGTCGTGAACATCTCGCTGATGATCGGCGACCGCTTCTTCGGCCTGCGCGGCGCGCTGGTGGCGCTGGCCGGGATGATGACCTTCCCCGCGGTGATCGTGCTGGTGCTGGCGGCGCTGTCGACGACCTGGCTGGCATCGCCGCGGATGACCGGCGCGCTGCGCGGCATGGGCGCGGTGTCGGCCGGGCTGATCCTGGCCACCGGCTTCAAGCTGCTGCCGTCGCTGAAGAAGAATCCGGTCGGCCTGATGCCGGGACTGGCCCTGGCGGCGCTGGTGTTCGGCGCGACGGTCTGGCTCAAGCTGCCGCTGTTCTGGATCGTGCTGAGCGTCGGCGGCCTGGGCATGACGCTGGCGCTGATCGCGCTCAAGCGTGGCCGCGCCGGAGCCCGCGCATGAGTCCGGCGCTCAGCCAGATGCTGGTGGGGACGCTGAGCTGGCCCGAGCTCGGCGCGCTGATGCTGCATTTCCTGATGCTGTCGCTGCTGTCGATCGGCGGCGCGATCACGACGGCGCCCGACATGCACCGCTACCTGGTGGACGAGCGCCACTGGCTGACGGACCAGAGCTTCACCAGCTCCATCGCCCTGGCGCAGGCCGCGCCGGGGCCGAACATCCTGTTCGTCGCGGTGCTGGGCTTCAACGTGTCGGGACTGCTCGGCGCGGCGGCGGCGATGGCCGGCATCCTGCTGCCGTCGACGACCCTGGTCGTCGCGGCCACCCGCTGGGCGCGCAACAACCGCGAGCACCTGGGCGTGCGCGCCTTCACCGTCGGCATGGCGCCGCTGACGCTGGGCCTGATGATCGCGACCGGCTGGCTGCTCGCGGCGCCCTACCTGGTCGAGCCCGGCCACCGCTGGGCGACGCTGGCGATGATCGTCGCCACCGTGATCCTGACGATGCGGACGAAGATCGGCATCGTGTGGCTGGTGCTCGGCGGCGGGGTGCTGGGCGCGCTGGGCGTCGTCTAGGCCGCGGCCATCGATCGCGCGCTCGCGCCCCTCCTCTTCCCCACGTTGCTCCTCATGCGCCTCTCTGCCGTTCAAGTCGTCGCCGGCGTCGCCGCCGTGGTCCTCGCCATCGCCGGGCTGGTCCTCGCGACCCGCTTGCGCGAAGCCGCCGTCGACATGCTGTCGGCCCCGCGCCACCGTGCGCCCGCGACGGGCGTCCAGGCGCCGCCGCAGCCCGATGCCAAGGCCTCGCCCGCCGGCGTGCGGGTGATCCCCATCGGCGTCGCCCCGGCGAATCCGACGAATGCGAATGCGGCGAGTTCGCCGCAGCCGGGCCGACCGAGCGGTCGCTGAGGCGGCCGCCCCCCGACACCGCCTCGCGTCCTACGCGCGCACGCGCCCCAGGCCGACCTCGTCGCCGCACGCGCGGGCCTAGGCTCGCCACATGGGATTGCACCGACTCCTCGGCCGCCTGGCGATGGCGCCCTTCGCCAGGGCCCTGCCCGCGATGGGCGACACCGAACGCGCCGCGCTCGGGGCCGGCACCGTCGGCTTCGAGGGCCAGCTCTTCGCCGGACAGCCTGATTTCGACGCGCTGATCGCGCGCGGCCCCAATCGCCTCACCGAGGAGGAACGCCGCTTCCTCGATGAGGAGGTCGGCACGCTGATCGGCATGCTCGACGACCACGCCATCGACGAGGCCGGCGACCTGCCACCGCAGGTGTGGCAGTACCTGCGCGAGCACCGCTTCTTCGGGATGATCATTCCGAAGGCATTCGGCGGGCTGGGCTTCGGCCACTACGCCCACGCGGAAGTCGTGACCCGCATCGCGACCGTCAACACCGCCTGCGCGGTGACGGTGATGGTGCCGAACTCGCTGGGACCGGCCGAGCTGCTGCTGCGCTACGGCACGCCGGAACAGCAGCAGCACTACCTGCCGCGCCTGGCCGACGGGCGCGAGCTGCCCTGCTTCGGCCTGACCTCGCCGTATGCCGGCTCGGACGCCGCGTCCATCCCCGACCGCGGCGTGCTCACCGAGCGCCTGGTCGACGGCCGGCCGGTGCGCGGCTTCAGCGTGCGATTCGACAAGCGCTACATCACCCTCGCGCCGGTGGCCAGCGTGGTGGGGCTGGCCTTCCAGGCGGTGGATCCGTCGCGCCCCGAGGGGCAGCAGGCACTGGGCATCACCTGCGCGCTGCTGCCGGTGCCCACGCCGGGCATGGAGATCGGCCGCCGCCACCGGCCGATGGATTCGGCCTTCATGAATGGGCCGATCCGCGGCGAGGACGTGTTCGTGCCGATGGACTGGGTGATCGGCGGTGAAGCGCGGGTCGGCCAGGGCTGGCGCATGTTGATGGAATGCCTGGCCGCGGGCCGCGCCATCTCGCTGCCGGCGCTGGGCGCGGCGATGCAGCAGACGGCGCTGTTCGTGGTCAACGGCTACGGCCAGGTGCGCGAGCAGTTCGGCCTGCCGATCGGACGATTCCACGCCATCGCCGGCATCACCGCGCAGATGGCCGCGCGGCTCTACGCCACCGATGCCGCGCGCCGCTACACCGCGGCGGCGCTGGATGACGGCGAACGGCCCAGCGTCGCCAGCGCCATCCTCAAGGTGCAGCTCACCGAGGCGGGCCGCCGCGCGGTCAACGACGGGATGGACGTGCTCGGCGGCAAGGGCATCATCGCCGGGCCGCGCAACCTGCTGGGCGTGGCCTATCGGCATGCGCCGATCGCCATCACGGTGGAAGGCGCCAACCTGCTGTCGCGGGCGCTGATCATCTTCGGCCAGGGCGCGACGCGCTGCCATCCGTTCGTGCTGGAGGAGATGGCGGCCGTGCAGGCGCAGGAGCCGGAGCGGCTGGGCCGCGCGCTGGTCGGTCATGTCGGCCATGTGATTCGCAATCTCTGGCGCAGCCTGGCGCATGCGCCGCTGCGCGGGGAGCCGCCGGCCGACCTGCGCGCCGAGGCGCGCCTCATCAACGCGCTGTCCGCCCGCTACGCGCTCACGGCCGATCTCGCCATGGGGCTGCTGGGCGGCAAGCTCAAGCGCATGGAGCTGCTGTCGGCCCGCCTGGGCGACGTGCTCGCCGGCCTCTACCTCGCGGCCGCCTGCGTGTGGCGCTACCAGGTCGAGAACGACCCGGCGATGCTGCCGGTGGCGCGGGCAGCGATCCGCCTGCAGCTGCACGAGGCCGCGACGCTGCTGCGCGAGCTCTACGCCAACCTGCCCTCCGCGGCGCTGCGCGCGGTGGCGCCGCTGATCCTGCACGGCACCGGCCACCTGGCGCCGCTGCGCGACCGCGAGGCGATCGCGCTCGCCGATGCGCTGCGCACGCAACCCGCGCTGATGCGCCGCCTGTGCCCCGACGTGTCGCGCCCGATGCGCGGCGGGCTGCTCGACCTGATGCGGGCGCTCGACGCGGCGGGCAAGCTCGGCGACGAAGTGCCCGAACTCAACAAGGCGCTGCGCCGCGCGGGATCGCTGGAAGCGGTGGCGAAGGGGTCGCGCGATCCCGAGGCGGTGCTGGCCTACCTCCAGGCGGCCGAGCAGGTGATTCGCGTGGACGAGGACTAGACGACCCTCCGCCCTCCTGCGCCATTCGACGAACGGTCATCCTTGCGCCCCACGGTCTTCGATGACGTAGACGGCACGCGCCCCACTGACCTGCGACAGATTCCGCATCCTGCCCCCTCGCGCACCCGCGACCTCGGCGGCGTCCTCGGACAATCGCTCGCCAACAGGATGGCGGGGAGTGGCTCATGAGGGAATGGATTCGATGGCAGTTCGGACGGCCCACGGCGGCCGATGTCTTGAAGCGCCTCGTCAGGCGTCTCGAGGAGATCGGGGCAACCGGGACCACGGTCAACGAAGACCCGCCGGAGATCCACTTCACGCTCAACGGCGTGCAGATGCACTCGCACCTCACCCACCTCGTGAGGGACCTTCTCCGCGCCAAGGGCGGACGCGCGCGTGACATCGAATTCGATCGCTATCTGGAAGGCACCATGCTGCGCCCGGTCGGCGCCGACGTGCCCGAACTCTCCGAGGACTACGCCAGCGTGCGGGCGCGCCTGGTTCCCTTGCTGCGCACGCGCGCCGACATGGCCAAGAGCACTCTGGACTTGGCCAACGCGCTGACCCAGGACGAGGCGGCCCTGACTCGCGCATCGAACCAGACGCCCTTCCGTCCCCTCGTGGGCGACTACGTGGCGATCCTCGGGCTGGATACGCCGGAGAGCACCGCCCGCGTCGCCCAGGGGATGCTGGACAAGTGGGGCGTGAGTTTCGACGCCGCCTTTGACGATGCCCTCGACAACCTGCGCGGCCTGCCCGAAGACCTGGGCTGGCAGCAGATCGCGCCGGGACTGTGGCAAGGGGCCTGGAACGATTCATACGAGCCGTCGCGGCTGCTCCTGCCGGATGTGATCTACCGCTCCGGCGTCGCCCATCCGGTGGCGATGGTGCCGCTGCGTCACGTGCTGCTGGTCGCCGACGCGAACGACATCGCCGGACTCGCGCTGATGGCCGCGATGTGCAAGCAGTTGCGCCAGGAGCATTCGCGCTGGCTGTCCTGCCGCCCGCTGCAGCTCGTCGAGCGCGCATGGCAGCCCTTCGAGGCGCCCGAGCCGCTGCGGCCGATGTTCCAGGAGCTGATCTCGGTCGAGGACTCCGAGGACTACAGCGCGCAGAAGCGGCTGCTGGAGCAGCGGCGTCCGCAGGAGGCTTCGGGGCCGTTCGTGGGCTCGGTGAAGCTGGTGCAGTTCAAGGACAGCGAGCGGGTGATGAGCTATTCGGTGTGGCCGGATGGCGTGGACACGCTGCTGCCGCTCACGGACCTCGTGGCCTTCGCCTCCCACGACAAGCCGGACCAAGCGGTGATCGTGGCCTGGGCGGATGCGGTGCGCATCGCCGGGCATTACATGCAGCCCGTCGACGGGCTGCACCCGCCGCGCATGCGCGTCAACGTCTTCCCGAACGGGGACGAGCAGGCTCAGTTGAGAGCCGTGAAGGCCGTCTGAACGACTTCGTCGCTCCCCCTTTTTCGCGATAGGCAAAGGGTCACGTCGCCGAAGAACATCGCCCGTATGAAATTCGCTCACACCACCCCAATCCTGCGCATCTTCGACGAGGCCAAGGCGCTGGAGTTCTACGTGCAGTTCCTCGGCTTCCAGGTCGATTGGGACCACCGCTTCGAGCCGGGGCTGCCGCTCTACCTGCAGGTGTCCCGGGACGGCTGCGTGCTGCACCTCTCGGAACATCACGGCGACGCCTGCCCCGGTGCGGCACTGCGCATCCAGACGGACGACATCGAGGGCTTCCACGCGGAACTGATCGGCCGGCGTTATGGGTACGCCCGTCCCGGGCTGGAAGAGACGCCCTGGGGATCCAAGGACGTCTCGGTGACCGATCCCTTCGGGAATCGGCTGACCTTCACCAACGCCATCAGCACCTAGGGCGCGCTGCGATCAGATCAGGCGGCTGCCACCGCCTGGGCCGTGGCCGCCCATCGCGCCGGGAAGTCCGCATGCCGCAGCGCGGGCGAGACAGCCAGCACCGTGACATCGACCAGCCCGTACACGACGAACGGGTCGCTGGCCATCAGCGCGTCCAGCGCGGCGCGGTCCTCGCCGTGGGCGAGGATCAGGCCACCCGTCGGGGGATCGAGCGGCCCGGCGAAAAGCACATGACCGGCGCGGGTCTGGTCCGCCAGCCACGCGCGGTGCGGTCCCAGGTGCTCGTCGATCTGGGCGGGGGGCGTCCGATAGGTCAAGGTGACGGCAAACAGCATGGCGATGGTTCCTCTCAGGCGGAAATAGGGGTGGTCAAGGGGGTGGCCAGGGTGTCTGCCACGGCGCGCGGTACCTGCGCGAGGGCGTCCGCCATCGAGGCGTCCCGCGCCCCGGCGCCCTGGGTCAGCCGCTCGGCGCGGACCACCTGCACCTCCGCGATGCCGAGGAAACCGAAGAACGCGCGCAGGTAGGACTCCTGGAAGTCCATGCCCGCCCCGGCGCCGAGCGAGTACAGGCCGCCGCGGGTCGAGGCCACGATGACCCGACGGCCACCGGCCAGGCCAACCGGCCCCTCGGCGGTGTAGCGGAAGGTGCGGCCGGGCTGCGCGATGCGGTCGATCCAGGCCTTGAGCGGGCTCGCCACTGAAAAGTTGTACATCGGCGCCCCGACCACGATGACCTCGCTGGCGAGGAACTCGGCGACCAGTTGCTCCGAGCGCGCGCGCTCCGCGGCGACGTCCGTCGGCGCGGGACCGGCGGCACCGCGGAAGCCGGCGGCGATGTCGCCCGTGAGGTGGGGCACCGCGTCGGCGGCCAGGTCGCGGTGGCGCACCTGGGCGGCGGGCGACGCCCGCAGGAGCGCGTCGACGATCGCGCGGCTGAGCTGGCGCGAAGCCGAAGCCTCGCCCTGGAGGCTGGAATCAAGGTGAAGGATCTGCATGGCAATCAAAAGCGCAGTGGGAATGTCCGTCACGATAGGGAGCCCGGCGTTGTTGCACTAGCCGCTGCCGACAGGACAGATCGTTCTGGAATCAGGACAATCGCCCGTCCCCCTCCTCTCCTTCGACACCCGTGATCGGAAGCGCCCGTGGATGACCTGAATGACCTTGTCCTGTTCGCCGCGGTCGTCTCGCATGGCGGCTTCTCCGGCGCGGCGCGGGCGCTGGGCATCTCCAAGTCGCGCGTGAGCCGGCGCGTGGCGGAACTGGAAGAGCGGCTCGCCGTGCGGCTGCTACATCGCTCGACGCGTTCGGTCAGCGTGACCGAGGTCGGCGCCGCCTTCTTCGCCCATTGCGAGTCGATGTCGGCCTCGGCGAAGGCGGCCTACGAGGTGGCCGCCCGGGCCAACGCGAAGCCCTCGGGCCGGCTCAGGGTCAGCTGCCCGATCGGCGTCGCCCACCTGTTCCTCGCGCCGATCCTGCCCCGCTTCCTGAAGGCCAATCCCGAGGTGCGGCTGGAGCTGGACCTGACCAATCGCCGGGTGGACGTGATCGGGGAAGGGTATGACGTGGCGATCCGCATCCGGTCGGCGCTCGAGGACTCGGACCTGGTGGTGCGCCATTTCGGCACCAGCGACCAGGTGCTCGTGGCGAGCCCGTCCTTCATCGCGGCGCAGGCTGCCGTCGATTCGGCCCAGGCGCTGCAGGGCGTCCTCGGCGTGGGACCGGCCGGCGTGCGGGGCGAGAGGCCCCGCTGGCGGATGACGGATCCGCATGGCGCGGCGGTGGAGATCGACTACCAGCCGACCTTCGCGACCGACGACGTGTACCTGATGTCGCGCATGGCGGTCGCCGGCATCGGCGCCGCGCAACTGCCCTTCCACCTCTGCGCCGACGACCTGCGCGCGGGCCGCCTGTTGCCGCTGCTGCCCGATCACGGGATGCCGGCGCACCAGCTGCACGCGGTCTATCCCACCCGGCGCGGCATGGTGCCCGCGGTCAAGGCGTTCATCGAGACGCTGGTGACGGCGCTGCCCGATTCACTGGAGCGCGCGAACGACGAGTTCCGGCAGGCGATGCAGGGCGCGGGCGGATAGCGGGCTCCTCAGGGCCGGTCCGGCGCCTTCTGGAATCGTTCGCCCAGGACCTCGACGAACTGCCGCACCTTGGCGGGACGGAAACGCGCTGTCGGATAGACCACATGGATGCCGCCGCTGGGCAAGGTCCACTGCGGCAGCAGGTGGACCAGCGTGCCCTGCTCCAGTTCCGCGGCCACCGCGTAGTCCGGCAGCACCGACAGACCGGCGCCCAGGCACACCGCCGCGCGGACCGCCAGCGTCGCGTCGAGGCGGATCGCGGACGCCACCGTCACCGCCTGGCGCTCGCCCTCGCGGTTCGTGAACTCCCAGTGCTCCGGCGCCTTCAAGGCCGTGTTGGCGACGAAGGGCAAGGCGGCCAGCTGCTCCGGCCCCTGCTTGCGGTTCAGCCGTCGCGCCCACGCCGGCGTCCCCACCAGCAGCTGCCGGAAGCTGCCGATCTGCCGCGCCTGCAGCTGCAGGTCGGTCAGCCAGCCGACGCGGATCGCCAGTTCGGCTTCCCCCGCCAGCAGGTCCAGCGGCAGGTCGCTCAGCGTCACGTCGACCTTGCATTTCGGATGGCGCCGCGAGAACTCGACGATGGCGGGCACCACCGCCGTGAGGCCGTAGTCGAACGGCGCGGTCAGGCGCAGCGTGCCGGTCGGCTCGGTGGACACGTCGAGCAGTTCGTCGAAGGCATCGCCCGCCTCGCGCAGGATGACGGCGCAGCGCTGATAGAACGCGAGCCCGGCATCGGTGGCGATCACCCGCCGCGTACTGCGGGTCAGCAGCTGCGTCCGGTACTCCCGTTCCAGCCGCGCGACCTGCTGGCTCACCACCGCCTTCGTGACCCCCAGCCGCTCCGCCGCGGCGGTGAAGGTGCCAGCCTCCACCACCGCGGCGAAGTAGGCCAGGCGCTTCAGGTTGTCGAATGCGACCGGGCTGGCCTCGGGCTGATTGTTTGCTTTTGACATACGGAAAGTCTACCGAAGAGCAGTTTTTCTTTACTCCGGGGCTTCCTACGATGCGCTCATCCGATTCGAGCCTTGAAAGGACTCCCATGATGACCCGTCGCGATTTCGTCCAGACCGCCGCCGCTGCCGGCGCGGCCTTCTCCGTGGGCGGTGCCCACGCTCAGGGCGCCGCGCCGCTGCGGTGGCAGGCCCTGCCGGCCGGCGAGCGCGGCTTCTTCCGCGCGCCGGTGCTGCTGTCCGGCGCCAGGGAGGCCATCCTGATCGACGGCGGCTTCTCGCTGCCGGACGGCCGCGCGGTCGTGGAGGCGATCAGGGCCTCGGGCAAGACGCTGACCACCATCTACGTGAGCCAGAGCGATCCCGACTACTACTTCAGCCTCGGCCCGGTCAAGGCGGCCTTCCCGTCGGCCAAGGTCATCGCCGCCTCGGCCACGATCGCCGCGATCAAGGGGAACGTCGAGAAGAAGCTGGCGGTCTGGGGCCCGCAGCTGAAGGAGAACGGCCCGCAGACCCTGGCCGACGTCGTCATGCCCGAAGCCTTCGACGGCCCCGCGCTGCAGCTGGAAGGCCACGCGATCGAGATCGTGGCGGCCAGCGAGCTCGAGAACCGCCGCCACCTGTGGGTGCCGTCGCTGAAGGCGGTCTTCGGCGGCGTGCTGGTCTTCTCCGGGCTGCACGTCTGGACGGCCGACACGCCGACGCCGCAGGCGCGCGCCGCGTGGATCCGCAACCTCGAGGCCATCGCCGCCCGCAAGCCCGCGATCGTCGTGCCGGGCCACCTGGCGGCCGGCGCCGCGCTGGACGTCTCGGCCGTGACCTACACCCGCGACTATCTGCTCGCCTTCGAGGAAGAGGCGGCGAAGGCGGCGGACAGCGCCGCCCTGATCGCCGCGATGAAGCGGCGCTACCCGTCCGCCGGCCTGGCTCCCGCGCTGGAGATCGGCGCGAAGGTGGTCAAGGGCGAGATGAAGTGGGGCTGAGCGGAGGCCGGAAAAGAAAAGACCCGGTCGCTTGCGCGGCCGGGTCCCAAAGTCGACCCCAGGTGGTCTGCCTGCGGTCTCCCTGCTCGTGAGAGGAGAACAAGGGCCAGCGCGAGCTAGGACTCGGCGCTGACAGTCGTCATTCTGCGGATCGGCGACGGCGCAGGGAAGCGGCGGATGCCGCAAGTTCGCGTACTTCTTCGCCGGACCCCGTTGCCGGTTGCCCGACAAGGGCGGTGCGATTCCCTGACAGACGGGGCCGATGCGACACTACCGCCGCCCCGGCCTCCGGCGCGTCGCGAGAGGCGCTGGAGAGCCGCCTGAGGGGCGCCCGCCTGTCCGTCCGCCTTCCATTCATGCGCACCCGCCGCTTCAACGCCATCCGCCGTGTCGACGAGGTTTACGAGCCCATCGATGCCGCCCTGCTGCCGCTGGGCTTCACCCGGACCGGCAATGTCTACCACCGCCAGTCCGAGCACGATGTGTTTCCCGGCATCGAAGCGGTGACCTTCGGGTTCGACTACGGCTTTCGCACCTGCTGGATGCACACGACCGTCAAGATCCCGGCGCTCATCGAGCTGCTGGCGGAGGTCCGGCCGTTTGCCTATGCCAAGGCGCTCGCCTGGCGGGTGCCCGATCACGCCAGCCATGTGGCCTGCATGCTCAGGCTGTCGGAGATGGCGGGGACGGCGGACGCGCCGTTGCCGCAGGGGCTTCGCTGGCGAGACGACGGCCGCCTGCAACGGGTGCGTCGCCTGCCCGCGGCGACGCTCGGCGACACCCTGGCCGCGCTGGTCCGGCAGTTCGCGTTGCCCGCCTTGCGAGAACGCCTGACGCTGCGCCGCCTGGCCGCCGCGGCCGACGCGCCCGGGTATGGGCAAAGCGGCATCGCGGGCGCCTGGCCGCTCGCGGCGAGGCTGGCGCTCGGCGACCTGGACGGCGCGGCCCGGGCGTTTCGCGCGCATCCGTATGCCCTGGGATCGGACCGCCTGCGCTTCTCGGCAGCCAAGGCCTGGCTGCGGGGCTGCGGCCTCGTCCTGGACGATGTCGAGTGGGACGCCGCCGCGGCCGAGGCTGCGGACCCTTGGGACGCCCGCCCGTGGCTGACCGGCGAGTTGGTGAGCTGACCCGCCGCCTTCAGAAAGGCAGGCTCAAACGTCCTTCGTGCCGAAGATCTTGTCGCCCGCGTCGCCCAGGCCCGGGATGATGTAGCCGTTCTCGTTGAGGTGGGAATCGATCGCCGCCGTCCAGCAGCGCACGTCCGGATGCGCCTTCGTCAGCGCGGCCACGCCCTCCGGCGCCGCCACCAGCACCAGCGCGCGGATGTCCTTGCAGCCGCGCTTCTTCAGCAGGTCGATCGTCGCGATCATCGAGCCCGCCGTCGCCAGCATCGGGTCCACGATCAGCGCGGTGCGCTGGTCCAGCTGGCCGACGAACTTCTCGAAGTAGTTCACCGGCTGCAGTGTCTCGTGGTCGCGGGCCAGGCCCACCACGCTCACCTTGGCGTTGGGCATCATGTCCAGCACGCCGTCCAGCATGCCCAGCCCCGCGCGCAGGATCGGCACCACCGTCACCTTGCGGCCGGCGATCTGGTCGATCTCCACCTCGCCGCACCAGCCCGCGATCGTCGTCTTCTCCAGCGGGAAATCGGCCGTCGCCTCGTAGGCCAGCAGCCGCGCGACCTCGCCGGTCAGCTCGCGGAACTTCTTGGTGGACATGTCGCCCTCCCGCATCAGGCCGATCTTGTGCTTGACGAGGGGGTGCTTGACTTCGATGACGGCCATGGCGGTAGGAGGTCCGGTAAGGGTGTCGGGCCCCGGTCAGGACCCCTGGAATGTCGGCGCGGCCCCGTGGGGCCGCAGGGGCGCGATTATCTCGCGCCGCGGGTTCAGTCCCGCTTCTGGCGCTGGCGCAGCGCCTCGTACAGGCACACGCCGGCCGCGACGGAGACGTTCAGGCTCTCCACCGCGCCCTGCATCGGGATGCGCACCAGCTCGTCGCAGGTCTTGCCGGTCAGCTGCCGCATGCCGGCGCCCTCGGCGCCCAGCACCAGCGCCACCGGGCCGCTCAGGTCCAGGTCGTACAGGGTCTTCTCCGCCTGGTCCGAGGTGCCGATCACCCAGATGTCGCGCTCCTTGAGCTCACCCAGCGTGCGCGCCAGGTTGGTGACCATCAGGTAGGGCACCGTCTCGGCAGCGCCGCTGGCCACCTTGGCCACCGTGGCATTGAGGCCGACCGCATGGTCCTTGGGCGCGACCACCGCATGCGCGCCCGCGCCATCGGCCACCCGCAGGCAGGCGCCCAGGTTGTGCGGATCGGTCACGCCGTCCAGCACCAGCACCAGCGGCGGGCCCTCGACCTCGTCCAGCAGGTCGTCCAGCGAGTGCTGCTGCGCCACCGCCTTCACCCGCGCCACCACGCCCTGGTGACGGGTCGTGCCGCAGAGCTTCTGCAGCCGGTCGTCGTCGCTCTCGACCAGCCGCGCGCCGGCGGCCTCGGCCTTCTCGAGGAACCCGCGCATGCGCTGGTCCTTGCGGGTAGCGTCGAACAGGATCTCCTGCACCGACGCGGGCGCCGTCTTCAGGCGCACGGTCACGGCGTGGAAGCCGAACAGGATCTGGGTCTTGGAGGGAGAGGAGCTCATGGGGCGCGATTGTCGCAGGCCGCGTTCCCCGCCCCGGCCTCAGAGCCAGCCGAAGTGCCGCGCCGCCATCAGCGCGCCGATCATCACCGGCTGGTGGACCATGTAGTACGACAGCGACCACTGCCCCATCACCGACAGCGGCCGCCACGCGGGCCGCAGCGGGCGCTGCATCCAGCGCCGCACCGACGCGGTCCGCATCAGCGCGCAGCCCCAGAGCATCGGGCCGAGCCAGGGCAGCAGCGGCACGTAGTCCTCGGTCAGCGGCTTGCGCGTGACCAGGCCCACCCAGTTGGTGGTGCGCGCGTCGAAGAACGGATGCGCCACCAGGAAGGGCAGCGCGATCGCCAGCGCGCCCAGCCCCCACAGCGCCAGCGTGGGCAGCCGCGCGAAGCCGAAGCGCACCAGGATCAGCATCAGCGCCATGCCGTGCAGCACGCCGAAGCTGATGTACGAGCGCGGGAACATCCACCACGAGCCGATCGACACCAGCAGCGCGCAGGCCATCACCTGGCCCCAGCGGCGCCAGAAGCGGTAGGCGGTCTGCCCCTGCGACAGCGCCACCGCCTGGCCCATGCCGGCGCACAGCAGGAAGAGGCTGACGATGCCGCTGCGCTGCCATGTCCAGAACGGATCGCGGTAGAAGTCCTCGACGATGACCTTGAAGTAGCTCAGGTCAAAGCAGAAATGGAAGGCCGTCATCCACACCATCGCCAGGCCGCGCAGCGCGTCGAGGCGGTCGAAACGGGGCGTGGCGGTCTCGGGGCCCGGGGGTGGGAAGTCGGCGGAGGCGCCGTGTCCGGGGTCAGGCGTTGCGGTCGGGAGGCGGGCCGGCGGATTCATCGAGGAACGAGTCTACATAAGCCGATCCGCCCCACGATGACGCTGAACCGGCAATCGGTCACGGGCAAGCGGCATACCCCGCGCCGCGCGGCGCCGCTACGCCGGTGGGCTCGACCGCGCCACCGCGGTCGTGCGCCGCAGCCGCATCAAGGCCTGGCGCGCCGACGGCCCGTCGCCGCTGCCGTGCTCGAGCG
The DNA here is from genome assembly GCF_052044995.1 of Roseateles sp. 22389. Classification (NCBI taxonomy): domain Bacteria; kingdom Pseudomonadati; phylum Pseudomonadota; class Betaproteobacteria; order Burkholderiales; family Sphaerotilaceae; genus Roseateles; species Roseateles sp. 22389. The sequence continues at coordinate 57,239 of NZ_JBQEOF010000006.1, read as the reverse complement.
TGCCCGCCAGCGCCTCGCGCAGCTGCGCGAGGTCTCCCGCGGCCGCGCGCCGGAACCAGACGTTGAAGCACAGCGAGGTCAAGGCCGCCTGGCGGCTCGCGTCGAGTCGCTCGAAGGTCTGTTGCCAGCGTGGCGTGGGCGCGCGTGGCGGCAAGCGCGCGAGCCAGCCAGTGTCTCCAACCGGCGCCGCGCCACGCCGCGGCGGCGACGCCAGCGAGGCGGATGACATGAACGGTGCCGGCATCCCCCGCGACGAGGGCGACACGAGCGAAGCGCGCGACGCGATCGCCGCGGGCGGCGCCGCGCCCGGCCGCAGCGCCGCCGCGCACAGCATGCCCATCACGAGCGTCGCGTGGTACGACGTGCGCAGCACCATCTCGTCGCGCGCAAGGCCCGGCACCGGCTCGGTGGCCCACCGCGCATGCTCAGGTCCCGGCAGGAAGCCGAATTCATCCTGCACCGTCGACAGCAGGTCGAAGGCGAACACGGCGGCCGCGCTCCATGGCCGATCCAGCATCGGCCAGGTCCACAGCAACTCCGCCGCGAGGTCGAAGTTGTCCGCATCGAGCGCCGCGGCCAGGCCCGCCTCGGCCTCGGCCAGCACCTCGTCCACCGGGCGCGGCAGGCGCACCGGCCGGCGCCCCATGTCGGACGCATACAGGACGACGTGGGTGAACATGTAGAGGTCGAGCGTCGAGCACGCCAGCACGTCCAGCGGCCAACCGATGCAGGTGGCGGCCAGCAGCTCCGCGTCGATGGGCTCGACGTCGACCCGGCCGCGCCGCAGCTGGTCCAGCCACTCGCATTCCAGCTGGTGATTCGGCAGCCGCTCGGCGCCGCCGGCGACCTCGCCCTCGAGGAGTTCGTCGAGCAGGCGGTCGAAGGCTTCGTCCGGATACCCCGCGTCGCCGAGGAACAGGTGCGCCGACGCATGCTCCAGCGCGCGGCCGGTGTCGTGGCACAGCCGCGCCTTCACCCGCGCACCGCGTGCCGGCGCGACCAACTGCACCGCGAGCAGCCGCGATTCCACGTCCAGCGTCTCGTCCTCGCCGCGCAGGCTCGCCGCCATGCGCAGCAGCATCGCCGCCTCGCCGACGACCTTCGCCAGCACCAGCGGCGCCGGGGCACCGCCTCCTCCCGGCGCGCCCGCGAGTGCGCCCTCCTCCTCGGCCAGCGCGCGCTTCAGGCTCCGCCGGGCCATGCGCACCGCCAGGTGCACGCGGCCCAGCAGGTCCTCCCGGCGCCGGGCGGCGGCCGACCGCCTGCCCACCATCGGCCGGACCACCGGCATCGGGACGACCGCGCTCATCGCGTCACTCGCGCAGTTGGCGGACGTCGCGCACGATGTCCAGCTCCGGCCCCGGCCAGCCGCAGTTCCAGATCGCGTTGCGGTTGATGATGGTGACCAGCGCCTCGCCTTGCAGCAGGGCCCGTTCGCCGAACTTGGCGAAGGTCACGCCGACCGCGTCGACGTTGATGGCCTTGCTCTCCACGAGCGCCTCGATGACTTGCTGCTGGAACGCAGTTCTCGCTTCAGATCTCATGACAGCCTCCTTGAAGGGTTTCGCGTCGGAGCTGAAGCGGACTGCCTCCCCCTCGATCGCCTACCGGTTGTAGGTGGCCCCCTCGGCCCCCACTACCCCTAGCTCGCCCCCCTCCGAAGAGGCCCCTCCAAAGAGGCAACCGCAAACAGGCTCCCCGAAGGGGGGAGCCCCCGCCGGGGCGACCGGCGCGCTGCGCGATTCCAGATTAGGGGATTACCCGCAGTTGTCAGACATCCTCTTGATGAGCGCCGGTGGCATCGCTACCATCTGCCCATGCTGGTACCGGTACCAAGTCATTCAGGACGGGGTGCGACGACGGATCCAGCGCTGTTGTAGCCACGGAGACAAGCCGCTCATGACCTCGCCCCAAGACCTCAAGGCCACCATTTCCCACGGCCTGCTGTCCTTCCCGCTGACCGATTTCGACGCCCAGCTGAACTTCGCGCCCAAGCCTTATGCCGAGCGCCTGGAATGGCTGATGCCCTACGGCGCGACTGCGCTGTTCGCGGCCGGCGGCACTGGCGAGTTCTTCTCGCTCGAGCCCAAGGAGTACAGCGACGTCATCCGCGTCGCGGTCGAGACCTGCAAGGGGAAGATGCCCATCATCGCGGGCGCCGGCGGCCCGACCCGGGTCGCGATCCAGTACGCGCAGGAAGCCGAGCGCCTGGGCGCGCAGGGCATCCTGCTGCTGCCGCACTACCTGACCGAGGCCTCGCAGGAAGGCCTGGTGGCGCATGTGCAAGCCGTCTGCCGCAGCGTCAAGTTCGGCGTGATCGTCTACAACCGCGGCGCCTGCCGCCTGACGCCCGAGTCTCTGCTCAAGCTTGCCGACACCTGCCCCAACCTGATCGGCTTCAAGGACGGCATCGGCGACATCGAGTCCTTCGTCTCGATCCGCCAGCAGCTCGGCGACCGCTTCAGCTACCTGGGCGGCCTGCCCACCGCGGAAGTCTTCGCCGGCGCCTACCGCGCCATGGGCTGCCCGGTGTATTCGTCGGCCGTCTTCAACTTCATCCCGAAGACCGCGATCGACTTCTACAACGCCCATGCGTCGGGCAACACCGCCACCACCGACCGCCTGATCCGCGAGTTCTTCCTGCCCTACATCGCGCTGCGCAACAAGGGCCATGGCTACGCGGTGTCCATCGTGAAGGCCGGCGCCACGCTGGCCGGCCACACGGCCGGCCCGGTGCGTCCGCCGCTGTCGGACCTCAAGCCCGCCGAGGTCGACGAGCTGGGCGCGCTGATCTCCAGGCTCGGCCCGCAGTAAGCGCGCCGCGGGACGCGTCGTCCGGCTTCGGCCGGCGCGCGTCCCTCTTCCCTTCTTCGCCTTCCGCCCCTGCGGCCTTCCCGTCCATCCGCCACGCGCCCTTCGCGGCCGGCAACGAGCAGTCCCTCATGTTCAAGAACCTCATCAACGGCGAGTGGGTCGACGGTCCCCGCGCCTCCCGCAACATCAACCCGAGCGACACCCGCGACCTGATCGGCGAGTACGCGCAGGCCGACGTCGCCCAGGCGCGCGCCGCCATCGCCGCCGCACGCGCGGCCTTCGGCCGATGGAGCCTGTCCACGCCGCAGCAACGCTTCGACGTGCTGGACGCCGCCGGCACCGAGATCCTGGCGCGCCGGGCCGAGCTCGGCGACCTGCTGGCCCGCGAGGAAGGCAAGACGCTGCCCGAGGCGATCGGCGAAGTCGTGCGCGCCGGCAACATCTTCAAGTTCTTCGCCGGCGAGGCGCTGCGCGTCGGCGGCGAGGTGATCCCCTCGGTGCGCCCGGGCGTCGGCGTCGAGGTCACGCGCGAGCCGGTCGGCGTGGTGGGCCTGATCACGCCGTGGAACTTCCCGATCGCGATCCCCGCCTGGAAGATCGCGCCCGCGCTGGCCTTCGGCAACAGCGTCGTGCTCAAGCCGGCGGACCTGGTGCCGGGCTCGGCCTGGCAGCTCGCGGACATCCTGAAGCGCGCCGGCCTGCCCGACGGCGTCTTTAACCTCGTGATGGGCCGTGGCGCCGAGGTCGGCGCCGAGCTGCTCGAGAACCGCCAGGTCGACGCGATCAGCTTCACCGGCAGCGTCGCCACCGGCCAGCGGGTCGCCGCCGCCTGCGTCGCGCGCGGCGCGAAGTTCCAGCTGGAGATGGGCGGCAAGAATCCGTTCGTCGTGCTGGACGACGCCAACCTCGACGTGGCCGTCGCCGCCGCGGTCAACAGCGGCTTCTTCTCGACCGGCCAGCGCTGCACCGCATCCTCGCGGCTGATCGTCACCGCGGGCATCCATGACCGCTTCGTCGCGGCCGTGGTCGAGCGCATGAAGGCGCTCAAGGTCGACGACGCGCGTAAAGCCGGCACCGACATCGGCCCGGTCGTCGACGAACGCCAGCTGGCGCAGGACCTCGAGTACATCGCCATCGCCAAGGCCGAGGGCGCGACGCTGGCCGCCGGCGGCGAGGCACTGCCCACCAGCAGCGCGGGCGCGCCCGGTTTCTACCTGACGCCCGCGCTCTTCACCGGCACCGCGCCCGCGATGCGCATCAACCAGGAAGAGGTCTTCGGCCCGGTGGTGAGCGTCATCCAGGCCAAGGACTACGACGAGGCACTGGCCCTGGCCAACGACACGCCCTTCGGCCTGGCCACCGGGATCGCCACCACCTCGCTCAAGCACGCGACCCACTTCAAGCGCCACGCGCAGGCCGGCATGGTGATGGTCAACCTGCCCACCGCGGGCGTCGATTACCACGTGCCTTTCGGCGGCCGCAAGGCCTCCAGCCACGGCCCGCGCGAGCAGGGCAAGTACGCCGCCGAGTTCTACACGACGGTGAAGACCGCATACACGCAAGCGTGATCCACCTGTGATGCAGGCATGAGGGCGGCGCGGGTCCAGGCCCGCGCGCCCGATGGCATGACGCAAGCCGGCGCAGACCGGCCCTCGATACGATCCGGAGACAACATGCAGTTATCCCTCTCCTCCGCCGCCGCGAGCGGCATCGGCCGCGCGCGCTTCGGCGTGCTGGCGATGATCTTCGTCGTGACGGTCCTGAACTACGCGGACCGCGCCACCGTCGGCGTCGCCGGCCCGGTGCTGTCCAAGGAGCTCGGCATCGACGCGGTCCAGATGGGCTTCATCTTCTCGGCCTTCAGCTGGTCTTACGTGCTGGGCCAGCTGCCCGGGGGCTGGCTGCTGGACAAGTTCGGCGCCAAGCAGGTCTATGCCTGGAGCATCCTGCTCTGGTCGCTGTTCACGATGCTGCAGGGCAGCGTGCACCACATGGGCATGGACCAGATGCTGTTCGGGCTGCCGCTGGCGGTCTCGGCGCTGTTCCTGATGCGGCTCATGGTCGGCCTGTCGGAGTCGCCCTCCTTCCCGGCCAACGGCCGCATGGTCGCGGCCTGGTTCCCGGTGAAGGAACGCGGCACGGCGTCGGCGATCTTCAACTCCGCGCAGTACTTCGCCACCGTGCTGTTCGCGCCGATCATGGCGTGGATCGTGCATGCGATCGGCTGGTCCGAGGTCTTCTACTTCATGGGCGGCCTGGGCATCCTGATGAGCGTGCTGTGGATGCGCACGATGCACAACAGCCCGGCCGAGCATCCGTCCATCAGCGCCGCGGAGCGCGAGTACATCGAGGCCGGCGGCGCCTTGCTGTCGGGCTCGGACAAGGCCTCGCGGGCCTCGCGGGCCTCGCGGGCCGCGCGGGTCGCGGGTCCCCGGCTCGGCTACCTGAAGCAGCTGCTGGCCAACCGCATGCTGATGGGCGTCTACCTCGCGCAGTACTGCGTCAACGTGCTCACCTACTTCTTCCTCACCTGGTTCCCGATCTACCTGGTCAAGGAGCGGGGCATGTCGCTGCTCAATGCCGGTTTCGTCGCGGCGCTGCCGGCGATCTGCGGCTTCGCCGGCGGCGTGCTGGGCGGCGTGATCTCGGACTGGCTGCTGCGCCGCGGCCACTCGCTGACCTTCGCCCGCAAGCTGCCGATCGTGGTGGGCATGCTGCTGTCGACCTCGATGATCGCGTGCAACTACGTGGGCATCGAGGCGGTCGTCGTCGGCATCATGGCGCTGGCCTTCTTCGGCAAGGGGCTGGGCGCGCTGGGCTGGGCGGTGGTGTCGGACACCTCGCCCAAGGAGATCGCCGGCCTGTCGGGCGCGCTGTTCAACACCTTCGGCAACGTCGCCGGCATCGTCACGCCGATCGTGATCGGCTACATCGTGCAGACGACGCATTCGTTCAACGGCGCGCTGGTCTTCGTCGGCGCGCATGCGCTGGTCGCGGTGCTGAGCTACCTGCTCATCGTCGGCGAGATCAAGCGTGTCGAGCTCAAGCCCGTCTGACCTTCCGACCCACCGGGCGTGCGGCCGCGTGGCCGCCGCGCCCTCGCCCCAGGTTGACCTGACCCAGGAACTTCCATGATCACCTCCCCGCTGACCCTGCAGATGCACGAGGCCGACAACGTCGCCATCGTCGCCAACGACGGCGGATTGCCCGAGGGCACGGTGCTGCCCTCCGGCCTGGTGCTGCGCCACCACGTGCCGCAGGGCCACAAGGTCGCGCTGGTGGACCTGCCGGCCGACACCGCCGTGCTGCGCTACAACGTGCCGATCGGCTACGCGCTGCAGGACATCCCGGCCGGCAGCTGGGTGCACGAGCGGGTGCTGCGCATGCCGCCGGCGCGCGAGCTCGAGGGCCTGCCGATGGCCACGGTGCCGGCGCCGACGCGGGAGCCGCTGACGGGCTACACCTTCCAGGGCTACCGCAACGCCGACGGCTCGGTGGGCACGCGCAACATCCTGGCGATCACGCAGACGGTGCAATGCGTCGCGGGCGTCGTCGAGTTCGCGGTCGAGCGCATCAAGCGCGAGCTGCTGCCCAGGTACCCCCATGTCGACGACGTCGTCGGGCTGGCGCACACCTACGGCTGCGGCGTCGCGATCGACGCGCCCGACGCGGTCATCCCGATCCGCACCGTGCGCAACATCAGCCTCAATCCCAACTTCGGCGGCGAGGTGATGGTCGTGAGCTTGGGCTGCGAGAAGCTGCAGCCGGAGCGGCTGATGCCGCCCGGAGTGATCCCGATCGCCGACCAGCGCGGCGGCGCCGGCGCGGCCGATGCCCAGGGCGATGCGCTCGACGTGGTCTGCCTGCAGGATGCGAAGCATGTGGGCTTCATGTCGATGATCGACTCGGTCATGGCGCAGGCGAAGGTGCATCTGGAGCGCCTGAACGCGCGCCTCCGCGAGACGGTGCCCGCGTCGGAGCTGGTGGTCGGCGTCCAGTGCGGCGGCAGCGACGCGTTCTCCGGCGTGACGGCCAATCCGGCGGTGGGCTTCTGCGCCGACCTGCTGGTGCGTGCGGGCGCGACGGTGATGTTCAGCGAGAACACCGAGGTGCGGGACGGCATCGCGCAGCTGACCTCGCGCGCGAGCACGCCGGAAGTGGCGGAGGCGATGGTGCGCGAGATGGCGTGGTACGACGCCTACCTGCGGCGCGGCAGCGTGGACCGCAGCGCCAACACGACGCCGGGCAACAAGAAGGGTGGCTTGTCCAACATCGTCGAGAAGGCGATGGGATCGATCGTGAAGAGCGGCAGCTCGGCGATCTCGGGCGTGCTGTCGCCGGGCGACAAGCTGGCGCGCGACCAGCGCGGGCTGATCTACGCGGCGACGCCGGCCAGCGACTTCATCTGCGGCACGCTGCAGCTGGCCGCGGGCATGAACCTGCATGTGTTCACCACCGGCCGCGGCACGCCCTACGGCCTGGCGGAGTGCCCGGTGATCAAGGTCGCCACGCGCAGCGACCTGGCGCGGCGCTGGCATGACCTGATGGACCTCAATGCCGGGCAGATCGCCGATGGCGAGAAGTCCATCGAGGAGATGGGCTGGGAGATGTTCCGGATGATGCTGGACGTCGCCTCGGGCAGGAAGACGTGGGCGGAACAGCACCGGCTGGCCAATGCGCTGGTGCTGTTCAATCCGGCGCCGGTGACTTGAGGTCGACGCGAGCGGCTCACCGACGTCGGACACTCCGCCGCCGCATCCCCCACGCCACCGCGAGCGCCAGCCCGATCACCACGAAGGAAACCACGGTCGTCACCGTGCCGAGCGCATAGATGACCGGCGTGGTCACCGTCGTCGTCAGGCCTTGCAGCTCCATCGGCAGCGTGTTCAGGTCGCCCATCGTCTGCGAGGAGCGCGCGATCTCGTCCCAGCTCAGCGTGAAGCCGAACATGCCGACCCCCACCAGGCTCGGGGCGATCAGCGGCAGCACGACATGGCGAAAGGCCTGCCACCGCGTCGCGCCGAGGTCGCGCGCCGCTTCCTCGTAGGCCCGGTCGAAGCGGTTGAACACCGCGAACATGATCAGCAGCCCGAACGGCAGCGTCCAGGTCAGCTGCGCCCCCAGGCCCGAGGTGAACAGGCCCAGCGCCGTCCCGTAGTCGTCGGCCCAGCTCGAGCCCAGTCCCTCCAGTACGGTCCTGATGCCACCATCCAGCAGCCGGAAGGCCAGCCCGATGCCCAGCGACACGATGATCGACGGCATGATCAGGCTGGCCACCACCGCATAGAACAGCACCGTCCCGCCCGGCAACCGCTTGCGGTAGGCGAGCCCGGCCAGCAGCGACAACAGCACCGTCAGCGCCATCACGACGCCGCCCAGCGCCAGCGACCGGCGGAACGCGCCGCCGATGTCGACCACGCCGATCCCTTCCCAGAGCTTCGCGAACCAATGCAGCGACCAGCCGCGCAGCGGGAAGGTCAGGCCGCCCTCCGGGCCCTGGAAGCTGAGCGCGACGATCGCGATCATCGGCCCGTAGAGGAACAGCACGAAGAGCCCGAAGAAGGCGGCGAGCGCGAAGAAGGCGCCGGGGCGCCGCGTGGCATCGCTCATCTCAGAGCTCCCGTCTCAGGTCGACCAGCCGCATCAGCGCGGCGATCATCAGCAGGACCACGGCCAGCAGCACCACGGCATTGGCCGCGGCGGCCGGGAACTGCAGGTAGCCCGCCTGCACCTGGATGGTCTTGCCGACCGAGGCGATCTGCTGGCCGCCCATCACGCCCACCGTCACGAAGTCGCCCATGACCAGCGCCAGGATGAAGATCGAGCCGATCAGGATGCCGGTCCTGGACAGCGGCATCACGACATGCCGGATCGTCTGCCAGGCGCTCGCGCCCGAGTCGCGCGCGGCCTCGATCAGCGCGCGGTCGATGCGCATCATCGAGTTGAAGATCGGCACGATCATGAACATCGTGTAGAGGTGCACGAACGCCAGCACGACCGAGAAGTCCGAGAACAGCAGCCACTCCACGGGCCGGTCCACCGCACCGGTGGCAAGCAGCGTCTGGTTGACCAGGCCGTTGCGCCCCAGCAGCGGGATCCACGAGATCATCCGGATCACGTTGCTGGTCCAGAACGGCACGGTGCAGACGAGGAACAGCACCGTCTGCATCAGCGTCGTGCGGACATGGAAAGCCAGGAAGTAGGCGATCGTGAAGCCGATCGCCAGCGTCAGGGCCCAGGTCAGGACCGCGAACTTCAGCGTCGAGCCATAGGTCTTCAGCGTGACGCACAGCTCCGACGTGTCCGCGCAGCCCCGGAACACGTCGGCATAGGCCTGCGTCGTGAAGGCCGGGATCAGTTCGTAGTCGGTCGCCTGCCAGAAGCTCACGACCACCACCAGCACCAGCGGCACGACGAAGAACAGCGCGAACACGGCCGCCAGCGGGCCGGCCTGCAGCCACGCGGAGATCTGCGGTTTCATCGCGCCGTCACGCCGCAACGAACTCGTTCCACTTCTGCACCATGTACGCGTTCTCGTCCATGATCGCGTTCCAGCAGGCGATGCCGCCCATGCGCTGCTCGTAGCTGCCACCGTCCCGCTTCTCGCCGGCCTTGGCCAGCAAGTCGCCACCGGGGCTCTTGATGTCCTTCTCGGCCGCCTTGCCTTCCATCCAGTACGCCCACTCGTAGGGCGCCATCTGGGCCTTGGCGGTGTCCAGCACCGCGCTGTAGTAACCCTGGCGATTCAGGTAGGCCCCGGCCCAACCGTCGAGGAACCAGTTGATGAACTCGTAGGCGGCGTCCAGTTGCCGGCCCTTGAGCGTCCTGGGCACGCCGAAGCCGGCGGCCCAGGCGCGATAACCCTCCTTCAGCGGCTGGAAGTTGCAGGCGATGCCCTTGGTGCGCACGGCGGTGACCGCCGGGCTCCACATCGACTGGATCACCACCTCGCCGGAGGCCATCAGGTTGACGCTCTCGTTGAAGTCCTTCCACAGCGCGCGGAACTGGCCGGCGCGCTTGGCCTCGATCAGCGTCCTGATCGTGAGGTCGATCTCCTTGCGGGTCATGTTGCCCTTGTCCGGATACTTGTAGAGGCCCGCCGCCTCGACCACCATCGCCGCGTCCATGATGCCGATCGACGGGATGTTCAGGATCGCCGCCTTGCCCTTGAACTCGGGGTTCAGCAGCTCCTTCCAGCTCTCGATCGGACGCTTGATCAGGTCGGGCCGGATGCCCAGCGTGTCCGCGTTGTAGACGGTGGGGATCAGCGTCATGTACTGCGTGGGCGCGGCGGCGAAGGTCTTCGCGTCGGGCTTCTCCAGGTACATGACCTTCTTCGGCGCCGTGCCCTGGTCGCCGACCTTCCTGCCGCCGACCTCGCCGCGCGTGAACAGCGGCGTGATCCGGTCGGCGTTCCTGATCCGCCGGGCATCGATGCCCTGCAGGTTGCCGGTCGGCAGGATCTTCTTGAGGCTGAAGTACTCGGTGTCGATCAGGTCGAAGCTGTTGGGCGCGGTCACCGCGCGCTTGGACACGTCATCGGTCGTCACGGCGATGTACTGGATCCTGATGCCGGTGTCGGCCTCGAACTTCTCGGCGATCGCCTTGTCCTGGTTCACCGCCGTGCCGAGGTAGCGCAGGACGGGCTTGGCCTGGGCATGCACGAACGGGAAGCCCATCGTGCCGGCACCAGCGACGGTGGCGGCACCGGCGGTCTTCAGCAATTGGCGGCGGGTGGTCATCAGGCGGCTCCTCAAGAAAGTTGCTGGGATCGGTGATCGGGGCTCGGGCGGCTCAGGCCTCGAGCACATGGACGTCGGCCGCGAGCCAACGCATCGTGGCGCGGTCGCCGGGGTTCAGCGGACTCGCATGGAACTGGCTGTCGCTCATCGCGGCGGTCCAGTCGGGACCCGCCGCCGCATCGAGCTCGCGACGGTTGTCGGCGCCCAGATGGACCAGCACCTGGCTGCCCTGGTATTCGACGTCGAGCACGGTGGCCGGCATGGCCGCTTCTCCGGTCGCGCCGCCGCGGCCGACGAGCACCCGGTCGCAGCGCACCGCGACCTTGCCCGCCGGGGTCTCCATCACGTTGTGGGCGCCGATGAAGCGCGCGACGAATTCGGTGCGGGGCCGCTCGAACACCGCTCGCGGCGGGCCGGCCTGCTCGATGCGGCCCTGGTTCATGACGACGACGAGGTCCGCCAGCGCCAGGGCTTCCTCCTGCGAGTGGGTGACGTGCACGAAGCTCATGCCGAGCTCGCGATGCCAGCGCTTGAGTTCGGCGCGCATGCGCACGCGCAGGAAGGGATCGAGCGCCGACAGCGGCTCGTCCAGCAGCAGCACGCGCGGCTGCATCATCAGCGCACGGGCCAGCGCGACGCGCTGTTGCTGACCACCCGAGAGCGCGGCGGGCAGGCGCGCCGCATAGGGCGTCATGTGGACCAGCTCGAGCAACTCGCGCGCACGCGCCTCGCGCTCAGCCTTCGGCTGGCCCTTCATGCGCGCGCTGAAGGCGACGTTGTCCAGCACGCTCAGGTGGGGAAACAGCGCGTAGCTCTGGAACATCATCGCGGTGCCGCGCTCCGCCGGCGACAGCGGGGTGATCTCGCGACCCGACAGCAGGACGTGGCCCTCGGTCGGCACCTCATGGCCCGCGATCATGCGCAGGGTGCTGGTCTTGCCGCAGCCCGACGGCCCCAGCAGGCAGCAGTAGCTGCCACCCGCAATGCGCAGATCGATGCCGGCCACCGCGGTGGCATCGCCATATCGCTTGGTCAGCGCAATCAGTTCCAGATCGTTGCGTGCAGTCGTCATGGGATTTTTGTATGCATAAGCTGTGCCATATCATCGACTCTGTTGTCGACTTGAAGCTGCACCAACTGCATGCAAAAAGCACCTTGCCGGTGCGGAGAGCCCCAATGAAGCTACTGCTGATCAACCCCAACACCTCGCTGCCGATGACCCGCGGCATCGAGGAAGCGGCCCGGGCGGTGGCCGCGTCGGGCACCGAGGTCGTGGCCCGGTGCCCCAGCTTCGGGCCGGTGTCGATCGAGGGGCATCTCGACGACGCCTTCGGCGCGGCGGGCGTGGCGGAGCAGGCGCTGCTGGCGGCGCGGGAGGGCTTCGACGCCACCGTGATCGCCTGCTTCGGCGACCCCGGACTGGACGCGGCGCGCGAGGCGCTGCCCGGGCCGGTGCTGGGCATCGCGGAGGCGGCCTTCCAGGCCGCGTCCATCGTGGCGACGGGGTTCTCGGTCGTGACGACGATGACGCGCACCTGCGTGATCGCCGAGCGGCTGGTGCGTCGTTATGGCTGCGAGTCGACCTGCCGCGGCATCCACGGCACCGACATCGAGGTACTGTCGCTGGAGTCGTGCGACGAGGCCACGCTGGCGCGGATCGAGGCGGCCTCGCGCGTGGCCCTGGCGCGCGATCGCAGCGAGGCCATCGTGCTGGGCTGCGCCGGGATGGCCTCGCTGTGCGAGGAACTGCAAAGGCGTCTGGAGGTGCCGGTGATCGACGGACTCGCGGTGGCGGTGAAGCTGGCCGAGGCCCTGTCGGCCCTGCGGCTGCGAACCGCCAAGGGCGGCGACTACGCGCCGCCGCTCGCCAAGCGCTGGACCGGATGGGCCGCCGGTTTCGGCCAGGACCGCACGGCCTAGGCGCGGAGGGCGGCGATCACGCCTTGGCCGCGGACTTGCGACGGGGCTTGGCGCCGCGGGCCGGCGCCTCGGGCTCGAGCTGGAAGATCTGGCGGAAGTCCATTTCGCCCGCCGTTTCGGCCGGGGGACGGATGCCCTGCTCGACGTGCGCCAGGTGCTCCAGCATCAGGCGCTCGGCACGGCGCGCATCGCCGCTCTCGATGGCGGCCACGATGTCGTCGTGTTCGTGATCGGGGCAGGCGCTGGACGCCAGCGCGTCGTACTGCGCGATCGCCAGGCCGGTCAGCGCCACCAGGCGGCGCACGGTGTCGATGAACAACCGGTTCTCGGTGCATTCCGCCAAGCGGAGGTGGAAGGCGCCCGTCAGTTGCGCCAGCGCCGCGCGATCGCCGGCGGCGCGGGCATCGGCCTCGTGCGCGAGGTGCTGGCGCATCGCCGCCAGCTGCGACTGGCCGGCGGTCCCCGCCAGTTCGGCGCTCAGCTGCGCGGCCACGGCGCGCTCCACGGCGCGGCGCATGGCGAAGACATCGCTGAGGTCGCGCGGCGTCGGGCTGGCGACGAACGCGCCCCGGTTCAGGTGCAGGTCGATCACCAGTTCCTGGCTGAGCCGGTTCAGCACTTCGCGGATGCGCGTGCGGCTGGCCTGGAAGGCGCTGGCCAGGCGTTCCTCATTCAGCTTGGTCCCGGGCAGCAGCCGCCGTTCGCTGATCGCGGTGTAGATGCGCTCGTAGATTTCCTGATTGGTCAGCGGCATGGCGGCGGCAAGGGCGGGAAGACAAGGCTGCGATTATGTGCGCGCGATTGTCGACAAAACGCAGATGCCGCTCATGCGCCGCAGGTCGCCTGCCTGAACGATGCCGCGAGGATCTCCGCCACCTGGTCCAGCAACTGGGCCGCGTCATCGTCGCGCCGCGGGTCATACGGGGCCGCGTCGGTCGCGGGCACGCCCAGCAGTGCGTGGAACGGCGTGCAGCCCAGCGCCGCGGGCGACAGGTGCTCGCCCAGGAAGCGGTCGTCGTAGGGCGTCACCGGACGCTCGGTCAGGTCGACCATCGTGCCCAGCATCCGGAGCACGTTGCCCCGGTGATCCCGCTGGACCACCCTCCCCCGCGACAGCACCGCCCGGTAGCCCGAGCCATTGCTGCGCAGCCGGAAGCGTTGCTCGTAGGTGTCGGTGAAGCCGTCGAAATGCGCGCGCAGCGCCAGCATCATCGGCTCGAGGTCCTCGGGATGGACGCGGCAGCGCCAGAACGCGGTGCTGTCCGGTTGCTCCGGATGCGGAAAGCCCAGGTGTTCCTTCCAGCGCGGCGAGTAATGCACCAGCTCCAGCGGCGGATTCAAGTCCCAGACGCCGAAGGCGCCCCGCTCGATCGCCGTCCGCCAGCGCCTGACTTCATCATGACGGATCCCCATGGCGGGGCATCTTGCGCGCCATGCCGGGCGGGGTCAACGCCGGTTCTCCCTCGGAACGGGGAGCCGTGCCGTCGCGCCACAGCTGCGCCGCCGGCGAGCCCCCTGGGGCTTGACAGCCGGGTCGACCGCCGGTCGCTGATCGGAGATCCCCTACCTCGGCTCGTACATGTAGCGCCGCGTTAGCGGAACCGGCGCCGGCCCGCCGTCGCGCTTGCTGGCCAGGATCTGATACAGGCCCAGCTCGCCAGTCTCGAATTCGAGCGCCGACGCGGCCATGTACAGCCGCCAGATCCGGTAGTGCGCCTCGTCGACGTACTGCAGCGCCTGCTCATGCCCCTCCTCGAGCTTGGCCACCCAGGCGCGCAGCGTGCGCGCGTAGTGCATCCGCAGTCCCTCGACGTCATGGAGCTCGAACTGCTGCTGTTCCATCACCCGCATCACATTGCTGGCCCGGTCCAGCTCGCCGTCCGGGAAGACATAACGGTTGATGAACTTGGACGACAGCGCCTGCCCCCATCCGTCCTCCTCATGGGTGATGCCATGGTTCAGGAACAGCCCGCCGGGCTTGAGCAGCCGATGCACGCTGCCGAAGTAGGTCGGCAGGTTCTTGAGCCCCACGTGTTCGAACATGCCGACGCTGGACACCTTGTCGAACTGCCCGCTCATGTCCCGGTAGTCGCACAGACGCACCTCCACCTGCCCCTGCAGGCCGGCGGCTTCGATGCGCTGGCGGGCCAGCGCGAGTTGCCGCTCGGACAGGGTGATGCCGGTGGCCTTCACGCCGTAATGACGCGCCGCATGCATCACCAGCGCGCCCCAGCCGCAGCCGATGTCCAGCAGCTCCTCGCCGGGCTGCAGCCGCAGCTTGCGGCAGATGTGGTCCAGCTTGGCCCACTGGGCCTGGGCCAGGCTGGTGTCCTCGGTTTCGTAATAGGCGCAGGAATAGACCATCGCCGGGTCCAGCCAGAGCGCGTAGAAGTCGTTGGACAGGTCGTAATGGAAGGCGATGGCGGCCTTGTTCTCGGCCCGGGTGTGGCGACGCACGCCATCGGCGCGCAGTTCCGCGTCAGCGGCGCCGGGCGGCGGCGCCAGCAGGCGGACCGCCAGCCGCAGGCGGTCGCTCCAGGACAGGGTCAGCTCCGGCAGGTGGTCCTTGAGCTGCAGCGCGGCGAAGAAGTCGCCCTCCACGTCGATCTGCTGGGTGAAGTAGGCCTCGGCGAAGCGCAGCGGATCGCGGCCCAGCAGCAGCCGGCGCAGCGCCGTCGGCTCGTTCAGGACCAGGGTGAACTCGGGCGGCTGATGGGCCTGCCGGCCCAGCCGCGTGGTCCAGTGGCCCTGCCGCAGCCCCATGCTGCCGGGGTAGGCGCAGAACAGACGCTGCAGCAGCGTCAGTCCGGCGGGCGGCAGCGGCGGCGTGCCCGACACGCCGGCGATGACCTCGGCCGCGCGGGCGGCGGCCGCCGAGGTGGGGGACAACAGTTCCTGATCCATGCGAGTCCTCGTCCGAAACCACGAAAGCATGCTGGTCGGAAGCGCCGCGGGGTCAGTTCTTGCGCGCCCTCGCGAGCTGGCGGCCTGGAGTCGTCGGGGGATATTAGCCAAACCGGCACCCCCCGCCCGGATTGGGGGCATTGCTGCAATCGGCATGCCCGGCACCCTCCGGCGGGGGGCCCTCGCGCGCTCGTTGCGCCCTCGCACACCCTCGCCCAAAGGAGTCATCACAAGCCCGTCGGCCAGGGCCACAATCAGCCCCCATCGCCCGAGAGAAACCCGTCTGGCCCCGGGTCCCGGGACCGCGCCAGGACCACCAGCCAAGAAACGCCAAGGAGTGAGCCATGCCCCATGCATTCGCCAACACCGTCGCCAGCTTCAAGACCGCGTCAGGCAAGAGCGGCAAGTACTACTCGCTGCCCCGGTTGGCCGAGCGCTTTCCCAACGTGAACCAGCTGCCGGTGTCGATCCGGCTGGTGCTCGAGTCGGTGCTGCGCAACTGCGACGGCAAGCGCGTCACCGCCGAGCATGTCGAGCAGCTCGCCAACTGGCAGCCCAATGCGCCGCGCAACGAGGAGATCCCTTTCGTCGTGGCCCGCGTGGTGCTGCAGGACTTCACCGGCGTGCCGCTGCTGGCCGACCTGGCCGCGATGCGCAACGTCGCCCAGGCGCAGGGCAAGAACCCCAAGACGATCGAGCCGCTGGTGCCGGTCGACCTGGTGGTGGACCACTCGGTCATGATCGACCACTTCGGCGACAAGCAGGCGCTGGACCTGAACATGAAGCTGGAGTTCGAGCGCAACCGCGAGCGCTATGAATTCATGAAGTGGGGCATGCAGGCCTTCGACACCTTCGGCGTCGTGCCCCCGGGCTTCGGCATCGTCCACCAGGTCAACCTGGAATACCTCGCCCGCGGCGTCCACAAGACCGACAACAAGACCGGCGGCGGCGCCGGCACCGTCTACTACCCCGACACGCTGGTCGGCACCGACAGCCACACGACGATGATCAACGGCATCGGCGTCGTCGGCTGGGGCGTCGGCGGCATCGAGGCCGAGGCCGGCATGCTCGGCCAGCCGGTCTACTTCCTGACGCCGGACGTGGTCGGTTTCGAGCTCACCGGCCGCCTGCGCGAGGGCGTCACCGCCACGGACCTGGTGCTGACGGTCACCGAGATCCTGCGCAAGGCCAAGGTGGTGGGCAAGTTCGTCGAGTTCTTCGGCGAGGGCACCGCCTCGCTGTCCGTGCCCGACCGCGCCACCATCGGCAACATGGCGCCGGAATACGGCGCGACGATGGGCTTCTTCCCGGTCGACGAGCGCACCATCGACTACTTCAAGGGCACCGGCCGCACGACCGAGGAGATCGAGGCCTTCGAGAGCTACTTCCGCGCGCAGGGCCTGTTCGGCATCCCCAAGGCGGGCGACATCCGCTTCAGCCAGGTCGTCTCGCTGGACCTGGGCAGCGTCGTGCCCTCGCTGGCCGGCCCCAAGCGCCCGCAGGACCGCATCGTCATCACCGACCTGGCCAAGACCTTCACCTCGCTGTACAGCAAGCCGGTGGCCGACAACGGCTTCAACCAGCCGGCCGCCAAGCTGCACCAGCGCTTCCCGCTGGGCGGCGCCCAGAAGGGCCTGTCGATCGCCAACGGCGACGTGCTGATCGCGGCGATCACCTCCTGCACCAACACCTCCAACCCGAGCGTGCTGCTGGCCGCCGGTCTGCTGGCCAAGAAGGCGGTCGAGGCTGGCCTGAAGGTGCAGCCGCACATCAAGACCTCGCTGGCGCCGGGCTCGCGCATCGTCACCGAGTACCTGGAGAAGGCCGGCCTGCTGCCCTACCTGGAGCAGCTGGGCTTCACCGTCGCCGCCTACGGCTGCACGACCTGCATCGGCAACGCCGGCGACCTGACGCCGGAGATCAACGAGGCCATCACCGGCAACGACCTGGTCTGCGCCGCGGTGCTGTCGGGCAACCGCAACTTCGAGGCGCGCATCCATCCCAACATCAAGGCCAACTTCCTGGCCAGCCCGCCGCTGGTGGTGGCCTACGCGATCGCCGGCAACGTGACCCGCGACCTGATGACCGAGCCGGTCGGCCATGGCACCGACGGCCGGGCGGTCTACCTGGGCGACATCTGGCCCACCAGCGACGAGATCTACGCGCTGCTCAAGCTCGCGCTCAATCCCGACGCGTACCGGGCCAACTACGGCAAGGTCAAGGCCGAGCCGGGCGAGCTCTGGAAGAAGATCACCGGCGGCACCGGCCAGGTCTACGGCTGGCCGCGCAGCACTTACATCGCGCAGCCGCCCTTCTTCAGCGGCTTCACGCAGATCCCGCAGGCGCAGGAGATCGGCGTGCGGGACGCGCGCATCATGGCACTGTTCGGCGACTCGATCACCACCGACCACATCTCGCCCGCCGGCTCGATCAAGGAAGCGTCGCCCGCGGGCAGCTACCTGAAGGAGCAAGGCGTGCTCAAGGCCGACTTCAACAGCTACGGCTCGCGCCGCGGCAACCATGAGGTCATGATGCGCGGCACCTTCGCCAACGTCCGGATCAAGAACCTGATGATCCCGGCCAAGCCGGACGGTGCGCGCGAGGAAGGCGGGCTGACGCTGTTCCAGCCCGGCGGCGAGAAGCTGTTCATCTACGACGCCGCGATGCGCTACATCGCCGCCGGTACCCCGACGGTGATCTTCGCCGGCGAGGAATACGGCACCGGCTCCAGCCGGGACTGGGCGGCCAAGGGCACGCAGCTGCTGGGCATCAAGGCGGTGGTGGCCAAGAGCTTCGAGCGCATCCACCGCTCCAACCTGGTCGGCATGGGCGTGCTGCCGCTGCAGTTCCGTCCGGGCGATTCCTGGGAATCGCTGGGGCTGAAGGGCGACGAGCTCATCGACATCGAGCTGGGCAACGAGATCCGGCCGCAATCGGAAGCGACGCTGATCATCCGTGCCGCCGGCGCCGCCGAGCGCCGCGTGCCGCTGATCCTGCGCATCGACACGCCGATCGAGGTCGAGTACTACCGCCACGGCGGCATCCTGCCCTACGTGCTGCGGCAACTGCTGGCGGCCTGAGGGGCACGGGGAAATTTCGCGGCGCCTGTCGAAATCCGGCGGCGCCAGACGTCATGAGGGTGAGACGGCCATGGTCGTCCACCCTCATCCACTTTCAGCGTCCCGCCGGGGCGCATTCAGGAGCACGTCATGCGATTCATGGTCATCGTCAAGGCCGACAGCCACAGCGAAGCGGGCGAGATGCCCAGCACCGAACTGCTCGCCGCGATGGGCGCGTACAACGAGCAACTCGTCAAGGCCGGCATCATGAAGTCGGGCGAAGGGCTGCATCCGAGCCGCAAGGGCGTGCGGGTGCGCTTCTCCGGGGAGTCCCGCACCGTCACCGACGGTCCGTTCGCCGAAACCAAGGAGCTGATCGCCGGCTTCTGGATCTGGGAGTGCGCCTCGCTGCAGGAGGCGATCGAGTGGGTCAAGAAGTGCCCGAATCCGCAGACGGGCGACTCGGACATCGAGATCCGCCAGATCTTCGAGGCCGAGGACTTCGGCGAAGCCTTCACCCCGGAATTGCGCGAGCAGGAAGAGCGCCTGCGCGCCGAGATCGAGCAGCGCTGAGGCACGCCGCGTCTCCCGCGCGGTGGCGGGAGTCCCCGGCATGGCCCCCTCTCCCGCGAAGTGGGAGAGGGTTGGGGTGAGGGCGAGTTACTTCCCGGTCGTCCCGGTCGTGCCCGAGGTCGCCGGCTTCTTCGCCGCGGGCTTGGCCGCCGGCTTCGGCGCGGCCTTCGGTGCGGCGGGCTGGTCCAGTTCCTTCGACGCCGCGGTCGAGCCGCCCTGCACGCCAAGTCGACCGCCGGTGCCCAGGCCACCCTTGACCTGCTGCGCCTTGTAGTTGCGCAGCGCCTTGACCATCTGGTTGTACGAGTCCGCGAAGGCGGTCACGATGACCTTGCCCGCCGGCGTCTTGCCGTAGGCGCCGCCAGCGATGGCGGTGTTGCTGAAGAAGCTGGCACCGCCGAAGCCGAAGTCGAAGTTCTTGGCCGTGCCCTCCGCCGCCGAGATCTGCACGCCGGAGCGGTTGTCCACCAGCAGCAGCGTCGTGGAGGCCTCGTTCTGGCTGACGTTGGCCGCGACCGCGGTCAGCAGCCCGATCGCGCCGGTGCCGATGCCACCGCCACCACCGCCGGTCTTGCCGGCGAACTGGATCTCGGGGCTCATCGTGTAGTCGGCGGCGACCATCTGGCCCTGGCCGAAGTTGCTGCCGGCACGAACCTCGCCCGACTGCATCAGCGCCCGCTCGCGCTCCATGTTGGCGAAGGCCTTGCCGCGCTCCACGATCACGAAGCAGTTGGACTGCTGGACCATCAGGCGCAGCACCGGCACCGTGGAGCCCAGCTGGCGGTCACGCAGCTGCGACCACCAGGGGGCGTTGGTGTCCTCGAAGATCGCCAGCGTGCCCAGCGTCTCGTCGCAATGCTCGAGCTTGCTGTTCTGGTTCTCGGCGGTCGCGCCGCCAGCGGCGCCGGAGACGGTGCCCTTGTTCTCGCCCATCGTCGGCGCGGTGGCCAGGCAACCCGCGAGCAGCAGCGGGGACAGCAGCAGGGCCGACTTCAGCGCGAAGCCGGACACGGAAGTGGAGCGGGGAGTGGCGAGCATGGGATCCTCCAGTTTTTCTAAGGACGTCTCAGGACGAGCGGAAACAACAACGACGGACACGACCCGGTCGGCCCGACCGGCCGGGTCTGGGAAACGGGGTGATCAGTCGAGCGGGGTGGCGGGCGCGACGCCGTAATGGCCGCCGACCGGCTGGCCATGCGGGTTGCCGATCCAGATGCTGGTGCCGAAGACATCGCTGCAGCCGCCCCAGGCGATCTCGAAGGCGCGCGGCTCCTCGTTGCGGGTCTGCGCGTAGACGGACACGGTGCTGTCGGACGGACCGATCGTGTAGCAGACCCGCGCCCACACCGGACGCGGCGACGACGCCACCACCGAGGCCGAGCCCTCGGCATGGCCATCGGAGGCCTTGGCCATCCATTTCGTGCCGCGGGTGGGTCCCGGGTTGTAGCTGAACACGTAAGGCACCTGCGCCACCGCCGCGATCGACGCGGCGAGCAGCCCGGCTGCCATCAGGCCTTTGGCCATCATTCGTCATCCCCTTGCCTGTGGTCCGCATCGCAACGGATGCGACGGAATGTGGCGGATTGTTGAGCCTCGTTTTTGAAAAAGCGAGGCCCCCATCGTGGTGGGGACCACCCGATCCGCAGGGGCGGAGCGGCGACGACATGGATCAGGGACAGCCCCGCTCCACAGGGCGCACGAAAGCGGCGCGGCGGACGGCGCACAGCAAGCCCTGGCCCCGCGATCGCCAGCATCGGCGCGGGTTGGCGAGGATCGGCGCCAAGGCCGATGGCATCGGGGAATGGTTCGCCGGCGCGTCGGCCGGAGCAGCGCGCGGCGCCCGCGTCACGCGATGCGGCGCGCCGCGGGACGCATCCGCGTCGCGCGGCGGCGATGACTTAGGTCATCTGGTGTTGTAGGGATGGCGAAACAGCGGCGATGGACTATGCGGGGGAACCCGCACGCCTCATTCCACGCCGAGGTCCAGGCCCCGTTCCCTGGCGAATGCCTGGAGCGCCGGCATCAGCGCGCCGATCTTTTCCGCCACCGCATCGCGGATGGTGTCCACCATCACCTGGGTCTGGCGCTCGATCTCGATGTGGACCGGCGCGCCCTCGCCCTTGTCGGCGAAGGTCGTCATGCGCAGCGTCTCGGGAATGAGCCAGACCTCGAACCAGCCCGAGCCGTCGGCGTTGCGGCCGGCCTCGGCCACGGTCAGGCTGGCGCCGTTCACCGCGATGTAGCCCTTCGGGAAGATGTAGCGCATCCATGGCGCGGGCACCGCGATGCGGATGACGTGGTTGTTGGCCGGACGGCGGATCGACGCGACGGTGGCCATGAAGTCGACATGGCCCGACAGCGGATGACCGCCGATCTCGGCGCCTTCCTTGGCGGCCCGCTCGACGTTGAGCCGGCCGCCGACGCCCAGCCGCCCCAGCGTCGTGAGGTTCAGGCTCTGCAGCATCACGTCGAAGTCGGCGCGGTGGTCGCCGTCCAGCGCGGTGACGGTCAGGCAGACGCCGTCGCAGGCGACGGACGCGCCGATCTCCAGGTCGCGGCAGAAGCCGTCGGGGAAGTCCAGGGTGAAGCTGCGCAGCCCTTCCTTGTCGGTGATGCGGGCGACCCGCGCGATGCCTTGAACGATGCCGGTGAACATGGCGGACCTCCGATCAGCGCGGGGCGTGCGACGCGAACAGCTCGGGCGAGAAACCCAGGCTCAGGCGGCCGTCGTCCCATTCGACGACCGGGCGCTTGATCACGCTCGGCTGCTCGCTCATCAGCGCGGCCGCCGAGGCCGCATCGGTGACGCCGGCCTTGGTCGCGTCGTCCAGCTTGCGCCAGGTGGTGCCGGCGCGGTTCAGCACCTTGTCCCAGCCCAGTTCCGCCATCCAGCGCGGCAGCCGCTGCGCGGGCACGCCCTGCTTCTTGTAGTCGTGGAACTGGTAGGCCAGGCCCTGCTCGTCGAGCCAGGCGCGGGCGCGCTTCACGGTGTCGCAGTTGGGGATGCCGTAGAGGGTGATCATGGGAACGAGGGGGATGCGGGACGTCGTCGAAAGAAGCCGGCACGCTACCATGAAGCGGATGATCCCCTGGCTCGACGATGACTCCCTGGACTTCCCGCCGACCCGCCGCGCGCTGGGTCCGCGCAGCGACGCGCCGGGGCTGCTCGCGGCCGGCGGCGACCTGCGGCCCGCCCGCCTGAGGGCGGCCTACGCCCGGGGGATCTTCCCCTGGTATGGGGAGGGCCAGCCCATCCTCTGGTGGACCACCGATCCGCGCATGGTGCTCAAGACGGCGGACTTCAAGCTGTCGCGCTCGCTGCGCAAGACGCTGGCCCGCTTCATCCGCACACCCGGCTGCGAGATCCGCGTCGACAGTGCCGCCGCCACCGTGCTCAAGGCCTGCGCCAGCACGCCACGCGACGGGCAGGACGGCACCTGGATCGTTCCCGAGATGCAGCAGGCTTACCTGCAGCTCGCCCGCGACGGCACGGTCCACACGGTCGAGACCTGGATGGACGGCGAGCTCGCCGGCGGGCTCTATGGCGTCAACCTCGGCCGCATGTTCTACGGCGAGTCGATGTTCATGCGCAGGACCGACGCCTCGAAGATCGCGCTGGCCGCGCTGGTCTGCCTGTGCCGGGAATTCGGCATCCCCTGGATCGACTGCCAGCAGCAGACGGCGCACCTGGCGTCGCTGGGCGCGGCACCCGTCACGCGCGAGGCCTTCGAGGCCCATCTGGACGCCCATGCCGACCTGCCGGCGCCGGGGGATTGGACCTATCATCCGCGCCTGTGGGCCCACCTGGGCCTCGGCGACGCCGACCGCGCGGCCGCCGGCTCCCCGCCGATCCCCTCCTCGACCGACTCGCGCGCAACGTCCGACAGGCCCTGACCGTGACGCATCCCAAGGAACTCCCGCTGGCCGAGCTGCAGTTCTATGCGACCGCGCCCTACCCCTGCAGCTACCTGAGCGACCGCCAGGCCCGCTCGCAGGTCGCCACGCCCAGCCACCTGATCCATGCCGACGCCTACTCCAGCCTGGTGGCGGCCGGTTTCCGGCGCAGCGGCATGTTCACTTACCGGCCCTACTGCGATGGCTGCAAGGCCTGCGTGCCGATGCGCATCCCGGTGGCGGATTTCCATCCCAACCGCAGCCAGCGCCGTGCCTGGGCGCAGCACCAGCACCTGCAGGCGCGGGTGATGCGGCTGGGCTACAGCGACGAGCATTACCAGCTCTACCTGCGCTACCAGGCCGGCCGTCACAGCGGCGGCGGCATGGATCACGACAGCGTCGACCAGTACACCCAGTTCCTGCTGCAGAGCCGCGTCAACTCGCGGCTGGTGGAATTCCGCGAGCCCGGCGGCGCGCTGAAGATGGTGTCCATCCTGGACATCCTGGGCGACGGGCTGTCGGCGGTCTACACCTTCTACGAGCCCGAGCCCGGCGTCAGCTACGGCACCTACAACGTGCTGTGGCAGCTGCGCCAGACCCGCGACCTGAGCCTGCCCCACCTCTACCTGGGCTACTGGATCGCCCAGAGCGACAAGATGGCCTACAAGGCCCGCTTCCTCCCGCACGAGCTGCTGCGCGAGGGGCACTGGCAACGCGTCGACCGCTGACGCCGCGCCTCCCGGCACCTCTCAACAGACACCCCCTCTCCCCGCTTGCGGGGAGAGGGTGGGGGTGAGGGGTCTCCGCACGGCACCAATCCTCTAGCGGGCAAAAATTGGTCCCACACTGGTTTTCCCTCCAATGGCGACGGCCGCTTCCCGTTTTCCCTTGAAGGCGACACAAATGACGCCCGCACGCGCCTTTAACGACATCATTACGACAAGTTACCCCACCTCCAAGGGTTAACCTGAATGATGCGAACGCGAGTGGTATCTACATTGCATACCACTATGAGATCAGCAGCGGTATCGATCTCCTGGACGCCGCGGACGCCAGTCGCCCGCGGACTGCACGTCGAACGCGAGGAGTGACTTCCATGCCTGCACGCGCCCTCCCAAGTCCCGCTGACCGCGTCGCCCCTGTGGCGGCGCCGATCCCACGCCCCTCTGCCCCCGAGTGGCCGGCATGACGCCCGTCTGAAGCCGGCCGCCGGCGCTCGCGCCCGAGCGACCGCCGCCTTCGCCGGTTGAACGACCGGCGCTTTTTCTCCGAGTCCGACCGATTCCGCCGCGCTGCATCCGCAGTCGCCCGGCGCGGCGGCGCTCATCCCTGCAGTTTCCGAAGACAACGACAACACCCTTCAGGAGCCCCCGATGAGACTTCATCCCTGTGCCCGCCCCCACCCGCTGCTGCCCTGGCTGATGCCGGTGGCGCTGGCCTTCGCCGGCAGTTCCGCGATGGCCTACGACTGCACCGGCGTCGCCGACTGGAACGCGGCCACCGCCTACAGCGGCAACGCGATCGTCAAGCAGAACAACACCGCCTACCAGGCCAAGTGGTGGACGCAGAACAACCCGCCGGCCAGCAACTCCGGCCAGTGGGACGTGTGGAAGGTGCTCGGCGCCTGCGACGGTGGCGGTGGCGGCACCAACAAGCCGCCGACGGTGGCGCTGACCGCGCCGACCGCCGGTACGTCGCCGACCGCGGGCGACACGGTGACCCTCGCCGCGACCGCCGCCGACAGCGACGGCACGGTGGCCAAGGTCGGCTTCTACGTCAACGGCGCACTCGTCGCCGAGGACAGCACCGCGCCCTTCAGCATCGGCTGGACCGCGCGCGCCGGCGTCGCCGACATCACCGCCCGCGCCATCGACGACAAGGGCGCCAGCACCGACAGCGCCGCCGTGCGCATCAGCGTGCAGGGCCAGGTCACCGGCGACGAGCGCTGCCGGCCCGAGGGCCTGGTCACCACCGCCGGCACCGCGCCCGCCTACTGCAAGGTCTACGACGACCAGGGCCGCGAGAAGATGGGCGCCGACAAGCCGCGCCGCATCATCGGCTACTTCACCAGCTGGCGCACCGGCAAGACCGGCCAGCCCGCCTTCCTCGCGCACCAGATCCCGTGGGCGCAGGTCACGCACATCAACTACGCGTTCGCGCATGTGGACGCGGCCAACAAGCTGTCCATCGGCAACACCGCCGACGCCGCCAATCCCGCCACCGGCCTGACCTGGCCGGGCATCGCCGGCGCGGAGATGGACCCGGCCTATCCCTACCAGGGCCACTTCAACCTGCTGAACAAATTCAAGAAGCAGTACCCGAACGTCAAGACGCTGATCTCGGTCGGCGGCTGGGCGGAGACGACCGGCTTCTACACGATGACGACCAACGCGGACGGCTCGGCCAACACGGCCGGCATCAACGCGTTCGCGGACTCGGCGGTGGCCTTCCTGCGCCAGTACGGCTTCGACGGCGTGGACATCGACTACGAGTACCCGACCAGCATGAACAACGCCGGCAACCCGGTGGACTTCGCCATCAGCAACGCCCGTCGCGGCGCGCTGATGAAGAACTACGTGGTGCTGATGCGGACCCTGCGCGCCAGGCTCGACGCCGCCAGCCAGGCCGACCAGCGTCATTACCTGCTCACGATCGCGGCGCCCTCCTCCGGCTACCTGCTGCGCGGAATGGAGGCCTTCCAGGTCACGCAGTACCTGGACTACGTGAACATCATGAGCTACGACCTGCATGGCGCCTGGAACCAGTTCGTCGGCCCCAACGCGGCGCTGTACGACGACGGCAAGGACGCCGAGCTCACCGCCTGGAACTACTACTCGAGCGCCCAGTACGCGCGCATCGGCTACCTCAATACCGACTGGGCCTACCACTACTTCCGCGGCGCGATGCCGGCGGGCCGCATCAACATCGGCGTGCCCTACTACACCCGCGGCTGGCAGGGCGTGACCGGCAGCACCAACGGCCTGTGGGGCCAGGCGGCGCTGCCCGACCAGAGCAAGTGCCCGGCCGGCACCGGCGGCGGCACCGTGCAGAAGTGCGGCAACGGCGCCATCGGCATCGACAACCTCTGGCACGACCTCGACGTCTCCAGCAAGGAAGTGCCGGCGGGCTCCAACCCGATGTGGCATGCGATGAACCTCGCCTCCGGCCGCCAGGGCAGCTACCTCGCCGCCTACGGCCTGAACCCGGCGACGAATCCGGCCGACCGGCTCACCGGCAGCTACGTCCGGCACTACGACGCGACGCTCGTGGCGCCCTGGCTGTGGAACGCACAGAAGCAGGTCTTCATCAGCACCGAGGACGAGCAGTCGCTCGGCACCAAGGCGCAGTACATCGCCGATCGCGGCATCGGCGGCGTGATGTTCTGGGAGTTCGCCGGCGACTACGCCTTCGACACCGCGCGGAGCGAATACTTTATCGGCAACACGCTGACCAGCACGCTCTACAACAAGCTCAAGACCGCCGGCGCCTACGGCAACCGGATGAGCGCGGCCAGCCTGCCCACCGACACGCTGGACATCGGCTTCGCGCTGAACGGCTTCGCGCTGGGCGACAGCAACTACCCCATCACGCCCAAGCTGACCCTCACCAACAACAGCGGCACGACCCTGCCCGGCGGCACGGAGTTCCAGTTCGACGTCCCGACCGCGATCCCGTCGACGGTGACCGACCAGAGCGGCTTCGGCCTGACGGTGATCGCCAATGGCTCGAACGCGGCCGGCCACAACGTCGGCGGGCTGAAGAACGACTTCCACCGCGCCAGCTTCAAGCTGCCCGCCTGGCAGAGCCTGGCGCCCGGCGCCAGCGTGACGCTGACCATCAACTACTACCTGCCCATGCCCATGCCCAGCAACTGGACGGTCACGTTCGGCGGCCGCAGCTACGCGCTGGCGCAGGAAGCGCGGCGCGGCGCGGTGCCCGCCGCCACCGCGGCCAGGGCCTCCACCGCCGCCCGCCAGTGATTCACGAACCTCCCCACCCACCCAACCTCGACATCAGGAGCTCGACATGAAGAACCGCATGGTCCGCCTCGGCGGCATCGCGCTGGCCGCGGCGATGGCCGCCGGCACCGCCCAGGCCTATGACTGCACCAACGTGCCCGAATGGTCCGCCTCGGCGATCTACACCGGCACGTCCAACAGCTATGCCAAGCAGAACAACATCGCCTACCAGGCCAAGTGGTGGACGCAGAACAACCCGCCGGCCAGCAACTCGGGCCAGTGGGACGTGTGGAAGTCGCTGGGCGCCTGCGACACCGGCGGCGCCGACACCACGCCCCCGAGCGTGCCGGGCGGGCTGAGCTCCAGCAACATCACCACCAGCAGCATCACGCTGAGCTGGGCCGCGTCGACCGACGCCGGCAGCGGCGTCAACAACTACGAGCTGCTGCGCGGCGGCTCGCTGGTCGCCTCGCCCACCGGCACCACCCACACCGACACCGGCCTGAGCGCCGGCACCGCCTACAGCTACCAGGTGCGCGCCAAGGACAAGGCCGGCAATGTCTCGGCGCTGAGCGCGGCGCTGCTCACCAGCACCGCCAGCGGCAACTGCGCCGCGGCGCCCGCCACGCCGGGCGGGCTGAGCTCGCCGTCCAAGAGCGCCACCAGCGTGAACCTGGCCTGGAACGCCGTCGCCGCCGGCCCGAACTGCACGGTGCAGTACCGCGTCAACCAGGGCGCGACCCAGGTCGCGCAGGGCGCGGCCACCAGCGCCAGCGTCGCCAACCTGACACCCGACACCAGCTACACCTTCACCGTCAGCGCCTTCAACCAGGCCGGCAGCTCGCAGCCGTCGGCGCCGATCACGGTCAAGACCGACACCCAGACCGCCGGCGGCAAGGTGCTGCTGGGCTACTTCGCGCAGTGGGGCATCTACGGCCGCAACTACCACGTGAAGAACATCGACACCAGCGGCTCGGCGGCCAACCTCACGCACATCAACTACGCCTTCGGCAACGTGCGCAACAACCGCTGCGAGGTCGGCAAGGTCATCCCGAGCAACGAGAGCACCGGGGAAGGCGGCGACGCCTTCGCCGACTACAGCAAGGCCTACGGCGCCGACCTGAGCGTGGACGGCAAGGCCGACACCTGGGACCAGCCGCTGCGCGGCAGCTGGAACCAGCTCAAGAAGCTCAAGGCCAAGTACCCCAAGCTGAAGGTGCTGATCTCGCTGGGCGGCTGGACCTGGTCGCGCGGCTTCTCGAGCGCGGCGCGTCCGGAGAACCGGGTGGCCTTCGTGCAGAGCTGCGTGGACGCCTACATCAAGGGCAACCTGCCGGTGAGCGACGGCGCGGGCGGCCCGGGCGCGGCGCTGGGCGTGTTCGACGGCATCGACCTCGACTGGGAGTACCCCAACGCCTGCGGCCTGGCCTGCGGCGCGGCCGAGGACCGGGAGAACTTCACCGCGCTGCTGGCGGAGTTCCGCAAGCAGCTCGACGCGGTCAAGCCGGGCCTGCTGCTGACGATCGCCTCCGGCGCCGGCGTGGACAAGGTGCGGGCCTACGACCCGGACAAGGTGCACCCCTACCTGGACTTCATCAACGTGATGACCTACGACTTCCATGGCGGCTGGGACACCATCACCGGCTTCCATTCGCCGCTGTACGCGCCGGCGAACGATCCGTCCACCGGTGACGTGCGCAAGTACAACACCAACGACGCGATGCAGGCCTTCCTGGACAAGGGCGTGCCGGCGAAGAAGCTCAACGTGGGCATCGGCTTCTACGGCCGCGGCTGGACCAACGTCCCGAACGTCAACAACGGCCTGTTCCAGAGCGGCACGCCGGCGCCGGGCACCTACGAGGCCGGCAACGAGGACTACAAGGTCCTGAAGAACCTGCAGGGCTACACCAGCCGGATCGACGAGGTCAGCAAGGCGCAGTGGATCTACAACGGCACGACCTTCTGGAGCTTCGACACCCCGGCGACGATCGCCACCAAGATGGCCTACGTGAAGTCCAAGGGCTTCGGCGGCGCCTTCTTCTGGGAGTTCTCCGGCGACGATCCGACCGCCTCGCTGTCCAAGGCGATGGGCGCCGGCCTGAAGTGATCCGCGGCGGCTGAGGCCGCTCCGCCCCCCTCATGACGCCCCCGCGCGGTCCGCCGCCCGGGGGCGTTCTTCATCCTGCCAACGGGTGGCAGCACCCCCAAGACCCTGTCTTGAACACTGTATGTACATCCAGTATTCTCCTCCCTCCCCAATGCACAGCGCCCGAGTGGAAGGAACCCGTCATGCGACGCTACGAAGTCATCCTGGAGAGAGTCATGGTCCCGTACCACGAGCGTGAGCTCGCGCGGGTGATCGCGTCGCAGGTGCTGGATGCCCGGCTCGGCGGGCCGGCGGGCGTCGTGGACGCCTTCCAGGCCGCGCAGGCGGTGACCGGCGGCGATCCGCGCTGGCCGGTGCCGGAGAGCGCGAGCCGGTCCGACGTGGCCGCCGTCAAGCGCTGGCGCCGCGCGACCGAGGCGGCGCTGGACGCGGTCGAACGCGGCTTCGCCCATGTGTTCCTCGGCATGTCCGAGGAGGAGATCGAGCTGGCCCGCGCCGACGAGTTCCTGAGCATCGTGCCCACCAGCAACGACCTGCCGCTGCCGGCGCGGCTGCTGTCAGAGGCACGCGTCGGACTGCCCTGGTCGGCGACCGCGGCGGTCGTCGTCAGCGCCGCAGCGCAGGCGGCGCTCGTGGCGCCGATCGCCCTGGTCGCGCAGGCGCCGGTGATGGCGCATGCGGCCGCCTTCGCGCGCTGAATATGCGGGATCCGTCGGATCTGCGGAATGCCTCGAGACGGGACGACTCGTCGCCTGTTCTCCCCCCGGCTCTGGATCGCCGGGCGTCCACCTGAGCCCGCCGGGCCCGGTGGATGACGATGAGCGCCAGGTTCAGCCCGCGAGCTCCGAGATCTCGATCAGGTTGAGGTCAGGGTCGCGCACGTAGACCGAGCGGATCCGGCCGGTCGCGCCAGTGCGTATCACCGGCCCCTCGACGATCGACACCTGCAGCGCCGCCAGGCGCTCGATGACGCGGTCCAGCGGCACCGCGGCGATGAAGCAGAGATCGAGCGCGCCCGGCACCGGCGTGTGCGCCTTGGGCTCGAACTCGCGCCCCTTCACATGCAGGTTGATCTTCTGCTGGCCGAAAAGGAAGGCCTGCCGAGACACCGGCGGCGTGCCGCCGACGAAGGTCTCCAGCCGCATGCCCAGCACCTCGGTGTAGAACCGGATGCACGCGGCTTCGTCGGCGGTCGTCAGGACCAGGTGGTCGAGGTGATCGATCAAGGCAGTCTCCATCGCGGACAGTGCGGACAGTGCGGACCGCCCATTCTGCGCCGACGCTCAGCTCGCGCGGAACACCAGTTCCTTGATCCGTGCGAGCCGGGGCGCCACGATCGGCACCGTCAGCATCGTCGAGCCCACCGCCATCAGCAGCAGCGCGGTGAAGGTGGACGGCGTGATCAGCTGCTTGTCCAGCAGCACGTTGGAAAACACGATCATGATCAGCGCCTTGGTCTGCAGCAGCCAGCCGATGATGCCGGCCTCGCCCGGCTGCCAGCGCAGGATGCGGCCGGCCGCATGCACGCCGATCAGCTTGCCGCTGATCGATGCCGCCAGCAGGATCGCCGCCGCCAGCACGATGACTGCGCCGCCGTCGGTGCCCCACTGGGTGCGCAGCCCGGTGCTGAGGAAGTAGACCGGCATCATGACCAGCAGCACGTTGTGCCGGAGCTGGTCCATCTGCGCCTGGTCGAACCAGTCCGCGTCCATCACGACGCCAGCCAGGAAGGCGCCCACCATGTAATGCAGCCCGCACCAGTCCGCGCCCAGCGCGCACAGCGCCAGCCAGACGATGCCGACGTACCAGCGGTCGTTGCGGGGAATGCGGACCATCAGCCGGCGGAACAGCACCGTCAGCAGCGCGAACGCGCCCAGGAAGACGGCCTGCTTCCCGATCCGGGACCAGTCCATCAGGATGATGGCCAGCACCGACCAGATGGCGATGTCGTCCAGGCTGGCGTAGCGCAGGATGCGCTGCCCGATGGGCTGGCGCAGCACCTCGAGCTTCTCCATCAGCAGGATCAGGATGGGCAGCGCGGTCACCGCGCAGGACATGCCCACGCCGACGATGAACTGCCAGGTCTGGGCGCGCTCGCCGATCCACTGCGGCCCCAGCTGCATCAGCGCCACCGCCGCCACCGCGCCGAACGCCATCGGCACGCCCAGGGCCAGGCCGGCGGTGATGCCGCTCTCGACGCGATGGGCCCAGGCCTTCTTGAGGTCGAGCTCGATGCCGGCGATCCACACGAACAGCATGACCGCCCACCAGGCGATGCCGTTCAGCGAGCCCACCACCTGCGGGTTGAACACGAACTGGTAGTACTCCGGAAAGGCCCGGCCCAGGATGCCTGGCCCCAGCACGATGCCCGACAGGATCTGCACGATCACCAGCGGCGCGAAGTAGTCGGTGCCGCCCAGTCGCCACACCAGGTAAGGCAGGGCGAAGGTGATCGCCATCGCGATCAGGAAGATCTCGGTCGTGCTCATGGGCGGCTCCTGGCGTCCTCGCGCGCTGTCCGCCGTCCGGTGCGCTTGCCCGGCCGGTCGATGACAACGTTGTCTCACGCGAATCCGATCCTAGGGCGCGAGCCCCGGGACCGCCGCTCTCGTTTCCCCTATGAAAGCGGTTTCAGAGCATTTCACTCCGGCAGCCGGGCGCCGGCAATCGGGGATCTCCCGCTGGTGGCCGAGATCTGCGCCAGCAGCCGGCCCGGCTCGGCGCCGACCATATCCCAGGTGAAGCGCCACTCCCAGTTGCCGCCGAGGGTGCCGGGAATGTTCATGCGGTGTTCGCTGCCCAGGCCCAGCACGTCCTGCAGCGGATAGACCGCCACGCTCGCCACCGAGTTCGCGCAGGCGCGGATCATGGCCCAGTGGATGTCCTGGTCGCCGGCCGGCAGGTAGGCGGCGGCGAAGGCGCGCTCATGGGCGCTGGCCTGGTTCCACCAGCCGCGCACCGTGTCGTTGTCGTGGGTCCCGGTGTAGCAGACGGCCGCGCGCGGCCAGTTGTGCGGCAGGAACTCGTGACCGCCGTCGCCGCCGAAGCCGAACTGCAGGATCTTCATGCCCGGGTAGTTCAGCGCGTCGCGCAGCTCGTGCACGTCGGGCGTGATGAAGCCCAGGTCCTCCGCGACGATGGGCAGCTCGCCCAGCGACTTGGCGATCGCATCGAACAGCGCCTTGCCGGGACCGGTCTTCCAGACGCCGCGGGTGGCGTCGGGGCTGTCGCCGGGGATCTCGTAATAGGCGGCGAAGCCGCGGAAGTGGTCGATGCGGAAGACGTCGGCCGAGCTGAGCATGCGCTTGACCCGCGCGGTCCACCAGGCGAAGTGCTCATGGGCCATCTTGTCCCAGCGGTACATCGGATTGCCCCAGCGCTGTCCGGTGACCGACATCGCATCCGGCGGCACGCCGGCCACGACGGTGGTCTGGAACTGCTCGTCCAGCTCGTACAGGTCGGGGCGCGCCCAGCAGTCGGCGCTGTCGTGGGCGACGAAGATCGGCAGGTCGCCCATGATGTGGACGCCGCGTTCATTGGCATAGGCCTTGAGCGCGCCGACCTGGGTGTCGAAGCACCACTGCACGAACTGCCAGAAGCCAACCTCGTCCGCGTACTGCTCGCGCGCCGCGGCCAGCGCGCGCGGCTCGCGGGCCGCCAGGTCGCGCGGCCACGCCCACCAGGGCTGGCCGCCGCGCGACGAGCGGGTCGCCATGAAGAGCGCGTAGTCGTCCAGCCAGTCGCGCTGGGAGGCGCACCACAACTCGTAGGAGGCGCGGTCGTCGGCCGACGCCCGCGCGAAGAAACCCGCCGCCGCCGCGCGCAGCTGCTGCTCGCGCCAGGGCAGCACGCGGCCGTAGTCGACGCGCCGGTCGTCGAAGCCGCCCTCGGGCGCCGCCGGCTGCGCCAGCCAGCCGCGCGCGACCAGCGGCTCCAGCGCCACCATCCACGGGCTGCCGGCGAAGGCGGAGACGCCCTGGTACGGGCTCTCGCCGGGGCCGATCGGCGTGCTCGGCAGCCACTGCCAGATCGACTGCCCCGCCGACTGCAGCCAGTCGACGAAGCGATAGGCCTCGGGGCCGAAGTCGCCGATGCCGTTGGGGCCGGGCAGCGAGGTGATGTGCAGCAGGACGCCGGACTGGCGCTGGTGAAGATCGATCGTCATGGTGTCGTGTCGCTCGAGAGGGTGTTCGTGGAATTGGATCGGGTGTCGGTGTCGATGTGCGCCCGGGAGGTCGATACGGCATTCGTTAGCGGCCATCCCCACAGCATCAACGCGCGGGCCGGGACCGTCACGCCATCTTCGCCGCGATGGCCCGTCGGCGTCTCGCCGCTGCTGTCCAGCAGCAGGGTCCAGCCGCCGGCGTCGTCACGGTCACCGTCACTGGGGCCGTCGATGTCGCCCGCCGCCGGCAGCGTGAACGGCGTCGGGTTGGCGTCCGGGTTGACCATCAGCAGCAGGCGATCCTCGCCATCGCCCAGCATCGCCGCCAGCGCCGTGCGGCCGTCGACTCGCCAGTCCTGCTCGCGCATCTCGTGGCCCGTGGCGTCGAACCAGCGCAGCGTCGCTTGCCCCGGCGCGTCGACCTCGCCGTCATCGCCGCCGCCGCGCGCCTCGCCCTGCGGCGACGGGAACCACCGCGCGTGGCGCAGCAGCGCATGATCGCGGCGCAGCCGCGCCAGCGCGGCGGTGTAGGCGATCAGCGACTCGTCGGCCGCGGGCCAGTCCAGCCAGCCGATCGGGTTGTCCTGGCAGTAGGCGTTGTTGTTGCCGCCCTGCCCGTTGCCGAACTCGTCGCCCGAATACAGCATCGGTGTCCCCTGCGACAGCAGCAGCGTCGCGAGCATCGCGCGGCGCACGCGCTCGCGGGTGTCGCGGATCAGCGGATCGTCGGTCGGGCCTTCGACGCCGAAGTTGCCGCACAGCTCGCCGTCGCGGCCGTCGCGGTTGTCCTCGCCATTGGCCTCGTTGTGCTTGCGCGAGTGGCTGACCAGGTCGGCCAGCGTGTAGCCGTCGTGCACCGCCAGGAAGTTGATCGATGCCAGCGGCGAGCGAGCGCCGCCGCCATTCGTCGGCTGCGCCGGGTCGAAGACATCACGCGAGGCGCTGAAGCGGCGCGCGAATTCGGCGCGGTCGATGCGCCGGCCCTCCGGCCCGTGGCCGAGCCAGAAGCCGCGGGCCGCGTCGCGGAACTTGTCGTTCCACTCCATGAAGCGGCCCGGGAAGCGGCCGAGCTGGTAGCCCTGCGGTCCCGCGTCCCAGGGCTCGGCGATCAGGTGCACCTGCGCCAGCAACGGATCCTGGCGCAGCGCGGTGTAGAAGGCCGACCGCGGATCGTGACCGTGGTCCGTGCGGCCCAGCACCGGCGCGAGGTCGAAACGGAAGCCGTCGACGCCCATCTCGCCGACCCAGTGGCGCAGCGAGTCCAGCACCAGCTGCGTCACGCGCGGATGCTCGACCTGAACGGTGTTGCCGCAGGCGGTCAGGTTCTCCATCCGCGACGGATCGTCGGGCTGCAGCCGGTAATAGCTCTTCTGGTCCAGCCCGCGCAGCGACAGCGTCGGCCCCCACTCGTTGCCCTCGGGCGTGTGGTTGTAGACCACGTCGAGCACCACCTCGAGCCCGGCCTCGTGCAGCGCGTGGACCATGGCGCGGAACTCGGCCACGACGGCGCTCGGGTCGTGGCGCACCGCGGCGCTGGCCAGCCGCGGATCGGGCGCGAAGAAGCCCAGCGTGTTGTAGCCCCAGTAGTTGCGCAGGCCGGTGCCGGACAGGTGCGGCTCGTCGACGGCGAACTGCACCGGCAGCAGCGACAGCGTGGTCACGCCCAGGCGTTTGAAGTGCGCGATGGCCACCGGATGCGCGAGCGCCGCGTAGCTGCCGCGCAGCGCCTCGGGGATGCCGGGGTGGCGCATCGAGAAGCCCTTGACATGCACCTCGTAGAGCACGACGTCGCGCGGCGCGTGGCGCGGCGCATTGGCGCGCGGACCTGGCCCCGCCAGCGGCGCGGCCACGCGGGCCTTCAGCGCGGTCGCGCCGTTGTCGCGCTCGTCCAGCGCGAAGGGGCCGTCCGGATGACCGAAGGGATAGCCATGGTCCTCGGGCAGGTTGCGGAACTCGCCGACGATCTCGCGCGCATAGGGATCGAGCAGCAGCTTGGCGGGGTTGAAGCGGTGGCCCTCGCGCGGCGCATGCGGGCCGTGCGCGCGCAAGCCATAGAGGCGGCCGGGCGCGACGCCGGCCAGGAAGCCGGTCCAGAGCCCGTCCACCGGGCCCTGCAGCGCATGGCGCGAGAGCTCCCGCGTGCCGGTGTCGTCGAACAGGCAGAACTCGACGCGCGTCGCATGGGCAGAGAAGACGGCGATGTTGACGCCGCCGTCGCGGACGGTGACGCCCAGGGGTTCGTGGCGGCCGGGCTCGACCGCGGCTGGGATCGCGGGCAGGCCGGTACCCGCGGGGAGGGCGGAAGCAGCGCTCATTCGATTCATCGGAAAGCAGTGGCGCCGATGGCGGCGCTCGTCATTAAGCGAAGTATCCATCAGACGCTTGGAGTTTCTGTAGTTTCACTACATCGGGTTATCCCGATATTCGACGCAAGCCATTGATTTCACTGGATTAGACGTCGGGCGCGCGGGTGTTGCCGCGTTGTGGATCGTCAATCCGCCATGTATATTCTCTACAAACATCGTTCGCTCCTTCGCCGCTGCGCGGTCGCGGCGACGGACGATCGATCGACACCAACGAGCGAGACAGGCGGCGCCCTCCCCGGGCGCGCGCGGAGGTATCCAAGTGGCGGACGTGAAGCTGCACAGCGTGGTCAAGGCCTATGGCGAGACCAAGATCCTGCATGGCATCGACCTGGAGATCCGGGACGGCGAGTTCATGGTCTTCGTCGGCCCGTCGGGCTGCGGCAAGTCGACGCTGCTGCGCACGATCGCCGGACTGGAGGACATCACCGGCGGCGAGATGCGCATCGGCGGCCGCCTGGTCAACGACGTGCCGCCGGCCGAGCGCGGCATCGCGATGGTGTTCCAGAGCTACGCGCTCTACCCCCACATGAACCTGTACGACAACATGGCGTTCGGGTTGAAGCTGGCCAAGGTGCCCAAGGACGAGATCGACCGCGCGGTGCGCTACGCCGCGCGCATCCTGCACATCGAGCACCTGCTCGAGCGCAAGCCCAAGGACCTGTCGGGCGGGCAGCGCCAGCGCGTGGCCATCGGCCGCGCGATCGTGCGCAAGCCCGAGGTCTTCCTCTTCGACGAGCCGCTGTCCAACCTCGATGCCGCGCTGCGCGTGCGCATGCGTTATGAGTTCGCGAAGCTGCACGAGGACCTGAAGACGACGATGGTCTACGTCACCCACGACCAGGTCGAGGCGATGACGCTGGCCGACCGCATCGTGGTGCTGAGCGCCGGGAAGATCGAGCAGGTCGGCACGCCGCTGGAGCTGTACGAGCATCCGGACAACCT
The DNA here is from genome assembly GCF_052044995.1 of Roseateles sp. 22389. Taxonomy (NCBI): domain Bacteria; kingdom Pseudomonadati; phylum Pseudomonadota; class Betaproteobacteria; order Burkholderiales; family Sphaerotilaceae; genus Roseateles; species Roseateles sp. 22389. Next base: position 20,794 of record NZ_JBQEOF010000006.1, on the reverse strand, counting down.
CTTCGTCGCCGGCTTCATCGGCAGCCCGAAGATGAACTTCATCGAGGCCGAGCTCGTCAGCGCAGCGGCCGATCACGCGGTGCTGCGGCTGAGCGACGGCGCGGTAATCCGCGCCCATGTCGACGCCTCGCGCGCCAAGGCCGGCGACAAGGTCACGCTGGGCCTGCGGCCCGAGCACTTCGAGGTCGGCGGCGATGCCAACCTGATCTCGAGCACGGTGACCTTCGTCGAATCGCTGGGCGGCGTCACGCATGCGTACTGCGCCTATCCCGGTGTCGAGGAGGCGCTGACCTGCGAATTCGACGGCCGCAAGCGCGTGCGCTCCGGCGACACGCTGCAGCTGCATCTGCCGCCCGACCTCTGCTACCTCTTCGACGCGCAGGGCCTGGCGTTCAAGCGGCTCGGGGCCGCGGCATGACCGCGCCGGCATCACGCATGACGCTGGCCGCGGCCGCGCTCGCGGCGGTCGCGTTGCTCTGCGGCTGCAGGCAGGCCGCCGCGCAGACGCAGCCCAAGCTGCTGGTCTGGATCAACGGCGACAAGGCCTACAACGGGCTGCAGAAGGTCGGCGACGCCTTCGAGCGCGAATCGGGCGTGAAGGTCGTGGTCGAGCATCCGGTCGACGCGCCCGAGAAGTACACGCAGGCGGCCGGCGCCGGCAAGGGGCCGGACGTCTTCTGCTGGCCGCATGACCGCGTTGGAGAATGGGCCAAGGCCGGCCTGCTGACGCCGGTGCAGCCGCGCAAGGCGCTGTTCGACGAGGTCGAGGCCACGGCCTGGCAGGCGTTCCGCTATCAGGGCCGCTACTGGGGCTACCCGATCGCGATCGAGACCACCGGCCTGATCTACAACAAGGCACTGGTCGCGCAAGCGCCGGCGACCTGGGACGCGCTGATCGCGCTGGACAAGACGCTGCGCCAGCGCGGCAAGCACGCGATCCTGTGGGACTACAACAAGAGCTTCTTCACCTGGCCGATGTTCGCCGGCGCCGGCGGCGTGATCTTCGGCCGTGACGCGCAGGGCGACTTCGACGCCGGCCAGGTGGCGGTGAACAACGAGGGCGCGCTGGCCGCGGGCCGCATGCTGGAGCGCCTCATCCAGGAGGGCGTGATGCCGCGCGGCGCGCGCTACTCCGAGATGGAATCGAGCTTCGCGCGCGGCGAGATCGCGATGATGATCTCCGGCCCCTGGGCCTGGGAGAACGCGCGCAAGGCCGGCATCGACATCGGCGTCGCGCCGATCCCCGCGGTGATCCCGGGCAAGCCGTCCAAGCCCTTCGTCGGAGTGCTGGGCTGCATGATCTCGGCGCCGTCGAAGAACAAGGACCTCGCGCGCGAGTTCATCGAGCGCCACCTGATGCGACCCGAGTCGCTGAAGGTGCTCGACGCCGACGTGCCCATCGGTGTGCCGGCCAACAAGGCCTTCTACCAGGCGCTGTCGGTGAATCCGCTGATCCGCGCCAGCATGGAGAACGCCCGCGCCGGCGAGGCCATTCCCAACATCCCCGAGGTGGGCCGCTTCTGGACCGCGATGGACGCGGCGCTGGAAGCCATCACCAACGGCCTGCAAAGCCCCAAGGACGCGCTGGACGGCGCCTCGGGCCGGATGCTGCTCAAGCAATGAACGCCACGACCGCCTCCTCCGCGGCCCTGTCCGCCGCCCTGCCCGGCTCGCCGCTGGCCGAGGCCTACACCCGCCAGCCGCCCGGCGCGCTGGAGCGACTGGGCCGCGCGCTCTACTGGCCGACGATCGCCGTCATCGCGCTGGCCGCGCTCTACCTCGTGTTCATGCTGTACGCCGCGGGGCTGACCAGCTGGGCGCTCGGCGTGCTGCTGCTGGCCGGCGCGGGCTTCGCCGTCTACCTGTCGAAGGCGGGCTTCGCGTATCGCTACCTGTTTCCCGGTGTCGCCGGGATGCTGCTGTTCATCGCCTTCCCGCTCGCGTTCACGACGCAGATCGGCTTCACCAACTACTCGTCGGCCCACCTGCTGAGCCAGGAGCGCGTGCGCGAGTTCCTGCTGGACCAGCACGACACGGTGCTGGACGAGGTGCGCGACTACAGCGTGCACGGCGCGGGCGGCGACTTCCGGATCGTGCTGCGCGACCCGGCCAGCGGTGCCGCGCAATTCGTCTCGCCGCCGCTGGCGCTGCGGCAGGCGGGCAAGCCGGTGGACGTCGCGATGCAGGCCGTCGGACCAGCCGACGCGACGCTGGGCACCGCGCTCACGCTGAAGGAACTCGTCGCGCACCGGCTGGCGCTCGCGCAGCTGCGGCTGCGCCTGCCGGGCCAGGCCGGCGGCACCGCGGCCACCGGCGGCGTGGGCGATGCGTCCACGCTGCGCTACCTCGGCCTGCGCGAGTTCGGGCCGATCCGCCCCCACTTCGTGGAGCAGCCCGACGGCGCGATCAAGCGCGTGGCCGACGGCGCGCTCTTCCGCCCCGACGCGACCACCGGCTACTACGAAGGCCAGGGCGCGGCCGCGGGCACGCACCTGGCGCCCGGCTACAAGGTGATGGTCGGCGCGCAGAACTACCGGCGCATGCTGTTCGATGCCGAGTTCCGCGGCCCCTTCCTGTCGATCTTCGGCTGGACGGTGATGTTCTCGCTGCTGACGGTGGTCTTCGCCACCGCGATCGGGATGATGCTGGCGGTGCTGCTGAACTGGGAGGACCTGCGCTACCGCACGACCTACCGCACGCTGCTGTTCCTGCCCTACGCGGTGCCGGGCTTCATCTCGATCCTCGTGTTCAAGGGCCTGTTCAACCAGAACTTCGGCGAGATCAACGCGATCCTGGACGCGCTCTTCGGCGTGCGTCCGGCCTGGTTCGCGGACCCCGCGCTGGCGCGGACGATGCTGCTGATCGTCAACGTGTGGCTGGGCTACCCGTACATCATGATCCTGTGCACCGGGCTGCTGAAGGCGATCCCCTCGGACCTGTACGAGGCCTCGGCGCTCGCGGGCGCGGGACCGCTGACCAACTTCTTCAAGATCACCGCGCCGCTGATCATCAAGCCGCTGTCGCCGCTGCTGGTGTCGGCCTTCGCGTTCAACTTCAACAACTTCGTGTTGATCGCGCTGCTGACCGATGGGAGGCCGGACTACCTGTCGACCAAGATCCCTGCCGGGCAGACCGACATCCTGGTCAGCTACACCTACCGCATCGCGTTCCGCGACTCAGGCACGGACTTCGGCCTGGCGGCGGCGATCTCGACGCTGATCTTCATCCTCGTCGCGGGGATGTCACTCCTCAACCTGCGCCTGATGCGCAAGGCCAACTCATAAGGACGCCCGGACCATGGCCATCGTTCGAGGCAAGCAGGCGCGCTGGCGCGTCGTCGCGGCGCATGCACTGCTGTGGGTTTTCCTGGCGGTGACGCTGTTCCCGCTGCTGGCGGTGGTGTCGATCTCGCTGCGGCCGGGCAACTTCGCCACGGGCAGCCTGATCCCCACGACGATCAGTCTGGAGCACTGGCAACTCGCGCTGGGCATCCCGTACCAGGCGCCGGACGGCTCGCTGGTGCAGCCGCCGTTCCCGGTGCTGACCTGGCTGTGGAACTCGATCAAGGTGGCGACGATCTCGGCGCTGCTGATCGTGGGCATCTCGACGACGGCGGCCTACGGTTTCGCGCGGCTGCGGTTCCCGTTCAAGGGCGGGATCCTGAACAGCATGCTGCTGCTGCAGATGTTTCCACCGGTGCTGGCGCTGGTGGCGATCTACGCGATCTTCGAGACCATCGGCAGCTTCGTGCCGTGGCTGGGCATCGAGACGCACGCGGGCGTGATCGTGGCCTACCTGGGCGGCGTGGCGACGCACATCTGGACCATCAAGGGTTACTTCGAGACGATCCCGGTGGAGATCGAGGAGAACGCGAAGGTCGACGGCGCGTCGCACTGGCAGGCCTTCCGGCTGGTGCTGCTGCCGATGGCGGTGCCGATCCTGATGGTGGTGTTCGTGCTGGCCTTCATCGGCTGCATCATCGAATACCCGGTGGCGTCGGTGCTGCTGCGCGAGGAATCCAACCTGACCCTGGCGGTGGGCTCCAAGTACTACCTGCACGACCAGCGCTTCCTGTGGGGCGACTTCGCCGCCGCGGCGGTGCTGTCGGGCTTGCCGATCACGGCGGTGTTCCTGCTGGCCCAGCGCTGGATCGTGTCGGGCCTGACGGCGGGTGGGGTGAAGGGCTGACGGGCGCGACGCGCCGTCAGCGCGTCTGCCGGCATCGTGTTCACCGTTCTGGACATGCGCAGCGCATTTTGTCCAGAACGGTGAACATCGCGCTCCCGGTGGGGCTGCAAGAGACGCCTTGAGCGCTCGGTCCGGGCGTGATGCGCGGACCCGCGACACGAAGCCTCCACTCGCCGCCAAGGCGTTGCGCTCGCGCCAAGCCGCGTGCGAGCCACGAGCCATTCCGCCCCGTCGCGCCGCTTCACCAAACTTTGCGAAACGCGCCAGGCCCGATGGCGCCTGGGTTCTCACGCGTCCTTGACGCTGGGTGACACGGATCCGTCATGCGTGATTCCTAGAGTGCGCCGCGTTTCGGGCCGGCCCCTGCCCGGGCCACTCGAACCCGCCATCGCCACCACTCCAGGACGCCCCATGCGACCCAGCAAATCCACCGCGCTGAACGCCTCGCTCACCCTGATCGCCGCCGCCATCCTGGCCGCCTGCGGTTCCGACAACGACGGCCCGTCGACGCCCAGCGTCACGATCAGCGGCGTCGTCACCGCCGCCAGCTTCACGCCCGGCAGCGCCACGGATCCCACCCTGGCGCCCGCCTACTACGTCGGCGCCAAGGTCTGCGTCGACGCCGACGGCAACGGCGTCTGCGATGCCGCCGAGCACCCGGTCGTCACCGATGCCCAGGGCCGTTTCTCGCTGACCGTGCCGGCCAATGCCGCGCTGATCGCCGACATCGGCACCGACGCCACCGTCTCCGCCACCGGCGCCAAGGTCGCCAGCCGCGACGTGCTGCGCGCCTCGCTGGACCAGGTCCTCGACCAGGCCGGCCAGGTCGTCATCAGCCCGCTGTCCTCGGAAGTGCAGCGGCTGGTCGAGGCCAACGGCAGCAGCTACGCCGTCGAGAAGCAGACCGTGGCGACGCGCATCGGCGTGTCCCTCGACAAGGTGCTGGCCGACGTCAACACCGTCAGCGGCGCCGACCAGGCCGCCATGCTGGCCGAGTCCAAGGCCCTGGACAACCGCTTCACCTACGCCATCACCAAGCTCGACCGCGGCGACCTCTATCCCGACGCGCTGGCCGTGCCCGGCGGCGATCCGCGCCTGGCCGGGGCCGCCAACGTCAGCGCCTCCACCGCGCCCAGCGGGACCGACACCCGCGCGAAGATCACCTTCGCGCAGGCGCAGCAGGCGGCCTTCAACCTCGAAGGCATCCCGCGCTACGACCATCTCTTCATCGTGATGCTGGAGAACAAGGCGACGCTGTCGATCAAGGGCTCGCCGTGGGCGCCCAAGATCAACGCGCTGCTGGCCAGCGGCAACCAACTGACCAGCTACTACGCCACCGGCAATCCGTCCGAGCCCAACTACACCGCGCTGGGCGGCGCCGACGACTTCGGCATCACCGACGACAGCCAGTGGAACTGCGACGCCACCGGCCCGAACGCGGTCCAGGACCTGCCGCTGCCCGACAAGACCCAGCCGGGCCTGGCCAGCTCGCCCTTCAACGCCAGCTGCACGCAGGCCGCGGCGGTCAACCACAACATCGTCGGCAGGCCCAACCTGTTCAACGCGATCGCGGCCGCCGGCATGACCTGGCGCACCTACAGCGAGTCGATGAACCCGGGCCAGGACTTCCGCACCGACAGCGTCGCCGATGCCGCGGTCACCGCCGCGGACAACGTCTACGCGCCCGGCACCCTCAACGGCAACACCAGCGCCGTCGGCAACGCCGCGCTGACGCTGCCGATGCCCGCCGGCCTCTACAAGACCAAGCACCACCCGGGCATGGCCTACCAGAACGTGCGCAGCGCGCCGGAGTTCAAGTACAGCAACCGCACCATGGGCGGCGGCCAGTGGGACGCCAACCTGAAGAACAGCAGCGCGTATGCGATGCCCGCCAACTACGACGTCGACCAGCTCGGCACCGACCTGGCCAGCGGCAAGGTCGGCACGCTGAACTTCCTGGTGCCCGACCAGTGCGACGACATGCACGGCATCAGCGTCGTGGGCAAGCTGGCGGGCGGCGGCACCGCCACCGCCAGCGACTGCGGCAGCGTCGCCAACAACGTGGCGCCGACCGCGGCGGCCAACATCATCACGCGCGGCGACAACTACGTCGACGCGCTGGTGAAGAGGATCCAGGCCTCGCCGCTGTGGAAGAACCCGGCCAAGCGCGTCGCGATCGTGCTGATGTTCGACGAAGGCAACGCCACCTCGGGCTTCAACTCCTGCTGCGGCTGGAACGTTTCCAACAGCGCGGTGTCCAAGCCGCTGGTCGTCGATCCCAAGACCGGCGCGGTCACGGTGGACGCCAGCATCAACAACTACACCAAGGGCAACCGCGGCCACGGCCAGAGCATCTTCGGCATCCTGACCAACCAGGCGGGCGCGCCCAAGGGGGTCTCCGACGGCGATGCCTACAGCCACTTCTCGTTCGTGCGCACGCTGCAGGACATGTTCCAGCTGGCCGACCCGGCGGTGGATGCGTCCTACATGAACCGCTCGAAGTACACCGAGAAGTTCATCGCCGCCAACATCCTCAACCTGCCCGAATACGCCGGCAGCGCCGACACCCACTTCGACGCGGTGCGCGCCATCAACCACGCCTGGCAGGCACCGGCGAGCTATACGCAGAAGCAGTCGGCCGACGTGAACACGCCGGCGCAGATCGGCGCCGACGCGGTCCAGACCAATGTCTGGGCGCTGACGAAGTAAACCCGGCGACGCGCGCGATGTCCCGGCGAGCCCTCCTCTCCTCCGCCCGCGCGTCGCTGGTAGCCCTCGTGGGCACCGGCGCGTGCGTGGGCCTCGGCGCGTTGCTCGCCGCCTGCGGCCCGTCCGGCGAGGCGACGCCGGCGGGCCCGTCGGCCAGCGCCACCGCGGCCGCTTCCGACAGCGTGGGCACAGCGCTGAACCCGGCGACCCCGCTGAGCCTGGCGGCGCAGGTCGGCCAGAAGATGTTCTTCGACGCCTCGCTGTCGGCCTCGGGCCGCATGGCCTGCGCCACCTGCCACGACCCGAAGCACGCCTATGCGCCGGCCAACGATCTGTCCGCCCAGCTCGGCGGTCCGGCGATGAACCAGACCGGCACCCGGGCCGTGCCGTCGCTGCGCTACAAGGACGCGACGCCGCCCTACGCGGACCTGCTCGACAACCCCGATGGCGTCAGCGTGCCGGGCCCTGGCGGCGGCTTCGCCTGGGACGGCCGCGCGGCCACGCTCGCCGAGCAGGCCGACCTGCCGCTGCTCGATCCGCGCGAGATGGCCAACGCCAGCCGCGCCGATGTCGTGAAGCAGGTGCAGGCGGGTCCCTATGCGGCGCTGTTCCGCCAGGCCTTCGGCGCGCAGGTCTTCGACGACGTGGACCGCGCCTTCGCCGCCGCGGGCCAGGCGCTGCAGGCCTTCCAGCTCGAGGACGTCAGCTTCCATCCCTACTCCAGCAAGTTCGACCTCTACATCGGCAACAAGATCGGCGGCGTGCTCACGCCGGCCGAGGCCCGCGGGCTGAAGGTCTTCGCCGATCCGAACGGCGGCAACTGCGCGTCGTGCCACTACCAGGGCGCCGGCCTGAACGGCAGCACGGCGCTGTTCACCGACTTCTCCTACGAGGCCATCGGCGTGCCGCGCAACGCGGCGCTGCCCGTGAACGCGGACCCGAACTACGTCGACCTCGGCCTGTGCGGCCCGGCCCGCACCGATCACCCGCCCACGCCGGGCAACCGCTTCTGCGGCATGTTCAAGTCGCCCACGCTGCGCAACGTCGCTTCGCGGCGCAGCTTCTTCCACAACGGCATCTTCCATTCGCTCGAGCAGACGATCCGCTTCTACAACACGCGCGACACGATGCCGGAGCTCTGGTACCCCACCGTCGGCGGCCAGGCCAAGGCCACGCCCGATCCGGACTTCCCGAGCTACGGCCTGATCACCACGCAGTACGTCGGCGGCCAGGTGCGCAAGTTCGACGACCTGCCCGCGCGCTTCGTCGGCAACATCGACACGCAGATGCCGCTGGACGGCCGTCCCGCCCACAGCAAGCCGCCGATGTCCGAGCAGGACATCGCCGACCTCCTCTGCTTCCTCAACACGCTCAACGACAAGGACGTCCAGCCGGCCGAGCCGCCCAAGCCGGGGGCCTGCACGTCGTGATGCGTCGCTCCCCCATGACCCACGCCCTCTCCTTGCGCCGCACCGCCGTGTCCATCGGCCTGATCGCGAGCGCGCTCGTCCTGAACGCGCTCAGTGGATGCGCGCGCTCGGCGGCACCTTCCTCGGACCATTTCGCCGCGGCGCTGAAGGACTACCTCGCCCAGCGCGGCGACCTGTGCCTGGACAAGACCGACTGGCCCATCGACCTGACGCAGCACGAGATCGACACCGGCGCGCGCAACGCGCTGCAACTGCCAGTCCTGGAGCGACTGGGGCTGGCGAGCTCGACGGTCGCCGAGGTCGATGTCAAGGACGATCAGGAGATGCCGCACCGCATGAAGGTCCGCCGTTATGCGCTGACCGAGGCGGGCCGGCAGTTCTACCTGACGCGGGAGCGAGCCACGCCGGGGGGCGGCCGGCAGACGGTCGGCGACTTCTGCGCGGCCAGGCTGAGCCTGGACCGGGTCGTCCATTGGGAGTTGGCCGGCGAAGGCCGGGACCGGCTGGCGACGGTCAGCTACACCTACCAGGTCAAGGCCGCGCCCTGGACCGCGGACGCCGAGGTGCAGCGGGTCTTCCCCGTCGTCGCCCAGGTGATCCGCGGAGCGGGCAGCGCGCAGTTGCAGGAGCGGTTCCGGCCGACGGCGACCGGCTGGGTGGCGGTGGACCTGCCCTGAGCGCCGCCATGACGAGCGTCGTGCGCTTTCCCTCGGCCCTGGGCGACTGGGTCCGTCGACATCTGGACGACGGCGCGTCGCCCGATGAGCTGTGCCACGCGCTGCGCGAGCGCGCCATCGCGCCGGAGGCCGCGCAGGCGATCGTCGACGGCTTCGTCCGCGCGCGCCACGGCCACGCGCCGATGCCGGTGGATCAGGTCGCGCTGCCCACGCCCGCGGCGCCGGGCGGCACACCGCTGCCGCCGTATCGCCATGGCGAGCCGCGCCTGCGTCCAGGCACCTCGATCGCGACGCATGACCGCCTCGTGCGCGTCGCCGCGCGCGCGGCGCAGCCGCTGCTGGCGGTGCTGAACGGCGTGATCGATGCCGATGAATGCGAACAGCTCATCGCGCTGGCGCGCCCTCGGCTGCGGCCCTCGACGCTCGTCGATCCGCACACCGGTCGCGACGTGGTGAGCGGCTTGCGCAGCAGCTTCGGCATGTTCTTCCGGCGCGCCGAGACGCCGCTGATCGCGCGCCTGGAGCGGCGCCTGGCCGAGCTGATGAACCTCCCGGTCGCGCACGCCGAAGGCCTGCAGGTCCTGCACTACCCGCCAGGCGCCGGCAGCGCGCCGCACTACGACTTCCTCGTGCCGTCCAACCCGGCCAACCAGGCCTCGATCGACCGCAGCGGCCAGCGCGTCAGCACCTTGGTGACCTACCTGAACGACGTGCCCGCCGGCGGCGAAACGGTCTTCCCGGCGGTCGGCTGGGCGGTGTCGCCGCAGCGCGGCCACGCCGTCTATTTCGAGTACGCCAATGCCCAAGGGCAGTTGGACCACGCCTCGCTGCACGCCAGCGCGGCTGTCCTCCAGGGCGAGAAATGGGTCGCGACGACCTGGATGCGGGAGCGCCCGTTCGTGAGTGCGTAGGCCGGAGGGACGCAAGTCCCAAGAAGGGCTGACCCCGAGGGCTCTCGCCTCGAATCCGAGGTAGCGTTCCCGGCCATGCACGCCTCATTGCCACGCCGACGCGCGCCGCTCGCGTCCCTCCCCGCCGCGCTGCTGACCGGCCTGGCGGTCACGCTGTACGCCACCGGGCCGGCGCTGGCCGCGCGGGCCGACGAGGCCGGCCCACCTCCAGCGATGCCGACGCCGAGCGCATCGGGCGCATCCGCCGCGTCGCTGGGCGCCATCGCGGCAAGCCTGCGCTACGACTCGCGCCTCGCCGCCTTCAAGACGCCCTTCGGCGCGCAGCCGGCCAAGACCTGGATCGAGTTCCAGCTGACCGCGCTGCCCGGCGTCGAGAAGCTCGAGCTGGTCGTCGAGCGCCGCCGCGTCGAGGGCAACGAGGACCTGATCGCCTATGCCGAGGAGGCCCGCGTGCCGCTGCACAAGGCCGCCACCGCCGAGGGCCGCGAGCGCTGGAAGGCCCGCCACCGCTTCGGCGCGGCGGGTGTCTACGGCTACTACTTCATCGCCACGATCGACGGTGCCCGCTACGTCGTCCAGAACAACGCCGACCCGATCCACTGGACCAAGGAGAAGGGCTCGATGGGGCCGGCCAGCATCGCGCCGCTGCCCGACGGACCCGATGCCAAGGGGCCGTTCTCGATCCGCCGCTATCGCCAGACCATCCACGCCTCCGACTTCGCCGTCCCCGGCTTCGCGCGCGACCTCATCTACTACTACGTCTTCCCCGAGCGCTTCCGCAACGGCGACAGCTCCAACGATCCGCAGGTCGGCCAGGCCCGGTACCAGGACCACGGCATCGAGCGCCATCCGCGCTGGCTGGACCGCCCGTACAAGCCGGGCAGCGGCGACGGCTCGGACGCCGTCTACAACAACGACTTCTTCGGCGGCGACCTGGCCGGCCTCATCGACAAGCTCGATGACCTGCGCGAGCTGGGCGTCAACGCGCTGTACCTGACGCCGGTCTTCCAGGCCGCTAGCAATCACAAGTACGACACCGGCGACTACAAGCGCATCGATCCGGCCTTCGGCAGCAACGACGACTTCCAGCGCCTGACCAGCGAGGCCGGCAAGCGCGGCCTGCGCGTGATCCCGGACACCTCGCTGAACCACGTCGGCGCGGACTCGCCCTACTTCAACCGCTTCGGCAACTTCCCGGCCGGCGGCGCCTTCGACAACGGCAAGCCCAACCCGGCCTCGCCCTATGCGAGCTGGTTCCGCTTCGACCTCTCCCGGCCCAAGCCCGACGACCAGTACGCCGCCTGGATCGGCATCAAGGACCTGCCCGAGCTGGACAAGTCCAGCCGCGCCTTCCGCGACTACGCCTTCGGCCGGGACGGCGTGATGCAGTTCTGGCTGGACCGCGGCGCGGCGGGCTGGCGCATGGACGTGGCGCCCTGGGTGCCGGACGATTTCTGGCGCGCCTGGCGCATCGCGGTCAAGCGTCACCAGCCGGAGGCGCTGACGATCGCGGAGACCTGGTTCGACGCCAGCAAGTTCTTCCTCGGCGACACCTTCGACGCGACGATGAACTACATCTTCCGCAATGCCGTGCTGGACTTCGCGGCCGGCGTCAGCGCGGAGCGTGCCTACCAGAACCTGGAGCTGCTGCGCGAGTCCTATCCGCCGCAGGCGCTGTTCGCGTCCATGACGCTGCTGTCCTCGCACGACCAGCCGCGCGCGCTGCATCACTTCGGCGTGCGCGACGACAGCCCGCCGGAGAAGATCGCCGACGGCAAGCGGCGCCTGCTGCTGGCGATGTTCTTCCAGATGAGCTACCCGGGCGCGCCCACGATCTATTACGGCGACGAGGTCGGCCTTGGCGGCGGCGAGGACCCGTACAACCGCGCGCCCTACCCCTGGGCCGACGAAGGCGGGCAGCCGGACCTGGCGCTGCGCGCGCAGGTCAAGCGGCTGGTCGGCCTGCGGCAGTCGCAGCCGGTGCTGCGGCACGGCAGCCTGTCCGCGCCGCTGTGGCTGGACGAGCACGTGATCGTGCTGCTGCGCCAGGACGGCCGCCGCAGCGCGATCGTCGCGATGAACAACGCCACCGAGCCGATGCGGGTGACCATCGCGCTGCCGCCGGCGCTGCGCGCCACGCCCTTCATCGACGCCCTGACGCCCGGCGCGCCGATGAAGGCGGCGGGCAACGGCCAGTTGCTGATCGAGATCGGCCCGCTGAGCGGGCGGGTGCTGGTGGGCGATTGAGGCCGGTCGGGGGATCGGGCTCAAGCCAGATGCGCCGCGCGCTGGCGGGCAAGGAAGGGCCGATCGATCTGATCCGCGAGCAACGCGATGTCGCGCGGCGACACGCCCGCGCGTTGGAAGTGATCTCGCCAGCCGTCCACGGCGCGGGCGACCCGGGACACCTCGGCTTCGGCCTCCCGCTCCTTCAGGCCAAAGAAGCGCGCCTCGGTGAGCGCGTTGTCGATCGTCGATTCATGCCCCTGACAACCAAGCCTCCGAGTAGGTGAGGGACACGCCCTTCAGCGGCCGGACCAGGCGCAGCTCGCCGATGGGACGAGGCGTCTGCGGGTCGCCCAGCCACCACAGCCACAACTGGTCGGTCGGCTCATAGGCCCCGCTGTCCATCGTCATGCGTCCTCTCCCGGCTTCGCCTGGCCGTCGCTGCCGGCGGCGAGTCGCTCATCGATCGTCGTTCGGCGCTTCACCGCCCGCTGACGGGCGACCCGCACAGCCTGCGCCAGCGCCCCGCGATCATGCTCCGGCGCCGCGAGGTCCGGCAGGGCCGAGTCGCGCCCCATCAGCCACAGCGCCGTCGCGTAGACCGCCATCGACACCGTCGGATCGCCCTTCTCCATGCGCATCAGCGTCGGTTCAGACACGCCGATCCGCCGGGCCCACGACTTCAGCGGCTCCTGTCTTCGCTTGCGCGCCAACGACAGGTTTTCGCCCAGTTCGCGCAGGTGCGCGAGCACGGCCATGGGCATCTGCTCGATCGCGGCTGGTCTCTTTGGCATGACATAGATATTAGTACAACGGCGGATTTGCCAACATCTATGTTTATTGAAACCAAAAAGCCCCGCCGGCTCTCGCCGTGCGGGGCTGCATCACTCGGCCCACCGGGCCCGGCCCGGTGGCTTCAGCGGGCCATCAGAACTTGTAGGTCGCCCCCAGCAGGAAGGTGCGGCCCCACTTGATGTACTCCAGCGGGCGGTCCTTGGTCTGCGCGTAGGTGCGGTAGGCCTCGTCGGTCAGGTTGTTGACCTGCGCCAGCAGCCCCAGCCCCTTCAGCGGACCTTCGGTGAAGTTGTAGCCGATCTGCGCGTCGACGATGCTCTCGCCCACCACGTAGCGCAGCGTGCGCGAGCCGTTGAAGTTGCCGATCTCGCCGATGAAGTCGGACCGCTTGCGCTGGCTGATCCGGAACTCGAAGCCGTTGGCCTCGTAGTACGCGGTCAGGTTGTAGACCCGCTTGGACAGGCCCGGCAGCGAGATCGGCCCGCTGCCCACGCTGCTCGCGCTGTCCGGATCCTTGATCGAGATGTTGCTGTCGTTGAAGGTCGCGCTGGCGACGATGCCGAAGCCGTTCAGCATCGGGCTCACCAGGTTCAGCGGCAGCGACGCCGTCAGCTCCAGGCCCTTGAGCTGGCCGCCCTGCCCGTTGTACGGGGCGGTGAAATCGCCGGTCAGCTGCGCCGGCGGCTGGCCCGGCTGCGGCACGTAGTCGACGACGAAACGCGAGAAGTCGTAGCCGTCCACCGTCTGCTTGTAGATGTAGCTGCGCAGGTCCTTGTAGTAGGCGGCCGCCGCCACGTAGGCCTTGTTGCCGAAGTACTTCTCCCACGACAGGTCGACCGCGTTGGCACGCCACGGATTCAGCGTCGGGTTGCCGCCGGTGGCGCCCGGCCTGCCGGTCGTGCCATTGACGCCGAACTCCAGGCCCGCGTTCATCTGCTCCACCCGCGGACGCGCCATCTGCTTGGCCAGCGCGAAGCGCACCGTCTGCTCGCCCGGCAGGCTCCACGACAGGTTCATCGAGGGCAGGTAGTCGGTGTAGGTCTTGCCGCCCTCGATCGGCTTCACGCCGCCCGCGTTGTTGTTGAGCGTCGCGTCCCAGTAGTTGGACTGCGAGGACTGGTCGGTGCGCACGACCTGCAGGCCGATGTTGCCGCGCATCGGCACGCCGAAGGTGGTCGCGTCCAGGTTGCCCTTCAGGAAGGCGGTGGTCGTCTTCTCCTTGACCTGCCAGGCCTTGGGGATCAGGTAGCTGGCCGTCTCCGTCGGCGCGAAGGTCATGTAGCGGCCGACCGCGCCCGGCACGTTCCACGCCGGGATCAGGCCCAGGCCGGCGAAGCTCAGGTCCACCGGGCGGTATTGCAGGTCCGGCGCGATCGCGGTGTCGCCCTGCGCGCCGACGTTGATGTTGCCTTCCGGCTGGCGCTTCTTCTTCGAGCGGTCCGCGTAGTTCAGGCCCGCCTCGAAGTCGGAGAACAGCCCGGAGGCGAAGTCGGGCGCCGGCAGGTTGCCCACCAGCTTGAAGCCGGTCAGCTCGTCCTTGACGCTGGGCACCTTGCCGTAGCCGGAGCCGTAGATCGTGTTCTGCAGCAGCAGTTGGGTCGGGTCCGAATAGTTGCGCAGCCCCGGCACGATCTGCGAGAAGCCGCCGGTGCGGAACGCCAGGCCCACGTTGTCCAGCGGCCAGTCGGTCGCGGAGGCCCGCGCCAGCTGCGTGTTGTTCTCCAGGCTCAGCTCGTTGCGGGTGGCGCGCGAGTAGTTCACGTCAGCCATCAGCGACAGGCCGCTCTCGAACTTCAGCTTGTTGTTCCAGCCCGCGGCGACGATCTTGTCGTCGCGCTTGTTGTACATGCCGCGCACCAGCGGATAGGCGTTCAGCAGCGTGCCGCCGGTCTGGGTGCCGTTGTCGTTGATGGTCGGGTTCGACCAGTTCAGGCCGGCCGGCGGGTTGTTGCCGTTCCAGCCCAGGTTCATCTCGAACTGGTTGGCGGTGTCGACCTGCTTGGCCTTGGTCCAGAAGCCGTCGACGACGCTGGTCCAGTTCTGGCTCGGACGGAACTCGACCGTGCCCATCAGCGCGTCGCGCTCGCTCTTGCCGGTGCGGCGCAGCGCCTTGATGCCGCCGGAGTTGTAGGTGCCCGCCGGGAGGCCGGTGCGGCCGGTCTGGTCCCAGGGCTCGTAGAAGCCGACCTGCTCTTCCTGGACCGGCGTCTGCTGGTGCGCATACCCCAGCGACACGCCGATGCTGCGGTTGGCGAACTGGTCGATGTAGCTGGCGCTCAGGCGGTTGCCGGTGGCGCTGGCGTCGGCCGCCTTGCCCAGCGAGTTGCGCTGGCCGCGGGCGTTCAGCGTCACCACGCGGTTGCTGAAGTTCAGCGGGCGGACCGTCTGCATGTCGATGGTGCCCGACAGGCCCTGGCCGACCAGCCCCGCTTCCGGCGTCTTGTAGACCACCACGGCGCTGAGCAGTTCCGACGGGTACTGGTCGAACTCGACGCTGCGGTTGTCGCCGGTGGAGACCAGTTCGCGACCGTTGAGCAGCGTGGTCGCGAAGTCGGGCGACAGGCCGCGGACCGAGATCACCTGCGCGCGTCCCGCGACGCGCTGCGCCGACAGGCCGGGCAGACGGGCGATGGACTCGGCGATCGACACGTCGGGCAGCTTGCCGATGTCCTCGGCGGAGACGGCCTCGACGATCGCGTCGGCATTCTTCTTGACCGAGATGGCGGCCTCGATGCCGCGGCGGATGCCGGTGACGGTCACCGTCTCCAGCGTCTTGTCGGCCGCGGCCTTGGCGGCGGCTTCCTTGTCCGTTTCGGTCTGGGCCTGCTGCGCCTGGGCGGCGCCGGCCATCAGGGCCAGCGTCACCAGGCAGCCGGCGGCGACCGGCTGCACACGGAACAACTCGCGGGGGGCGTGCGATGTCTTCATTGGGTTTGTCTCCTGTAGCTCTGGCTGCGCTCGAGCGTCTTCTGGCGCTCGCTGGCTCGTCCTGCGGGGCACTGCGACCGGGAAGTTCACGTTGCAGGGACCACGGAACCCCTTGTTCGGAAAGAATTCTGTACTAAAACTAGATCACCCACCTAGTTCTCGCAAACCCTGGCGCTCTTGAGTTAGCCGATTTATGGTGTGAAAACGACGAATAGACTGCGGGTTTCCACCGATAAAGCCGCAAAATGAGCAACGGAAATGAAAAACGGCGACCGCGCGGGTCGCCGTTTTGGCTTGGTGATGTAGCTGTACTACAGCATGGCGCTTCCTCAGCGCACCGACTGCTCCAGCGCGAAAGCGGCGCCGGCCAGCGCGGTCAGGGTGTCGGTGATCAACACGCAGGGAACGGCCGCCAGGTAGGAGGCGAAGCGCCCCTTGGCCTCGAAGCGCTCACGGAACGGCGACTCGAAGAAGCGATCCCCCAGGCGCGGCACGATGCCGCCACCGATGTACACACCGCCGCGCGCGCCCAGCGCCAGCGCGACGCTGCCGGCGAAGCTGCCCAGGAAGGCGCTGAACTGCGTCATCGTCCGCGCGCAGATCTCGTCGCCCCCCAGTGCCCGCTCCACGATCTGCTCCGCGGTCAGGCGCTGCGCCGGCGGCTGGCCCGCCACGGTCGCGACCGCGGCATGCAGCGTCGGCAGGCCGATGCCCGACAGGAAGCGCTCGGCCGACACATGCGGGAACTCGCGCCGCGCGACGGCGAGCAGTTCGCTTTCGTAGTCATTGGTCGGCGCCAGCGTCATGTGACCGCCCTCCCCCGGCAGCGCGATCCAGCCGCCCGAGGTCTCGATCACGCCGCCGACGCCCAGCCCGGTGCCGGGCCCGATCACCGCCAGCGTGCCGCGCGGCGTCGTCAGCGCGGGCCCCGGGACCGCGGCCACCTGGTCCGGCCGCAAGCCGGGCAGCGACAGCGCCAGCGCCTCGAAGTCGTTCAGCAGCCGCAGCTCGTCCAGGCCGAGGTCGGCCTGCAGCTGGCTGCGGGAGAAGGTCCAGTGGCTGTTGGTCAGCTCGATGCGGTCGCTCTTGATCGCGGTCGCCAGCGCCAGCGACGCCCGCCGGGGCCGCGCCTGCACGCCCAGGCCGGCGAGTTCCTTCAGATAGGCCTCGGCCGCCGCGCGCAGCGATTCATATTGAGCGACCGGCAGCTTGCGCACATGCTCGACCGACTTGCCGGGGCCGTCGACCCACGCGAAGCGGGCATTGCTGCCGCCGATGTCCGCCACCAGCCACGGATACCCCGCGGCGCCCGTCGTCGCCACACCCTGATCTGCTTGCACTGTGCTTGTCCTGCTTGTTCGGCTTGTTGAGGCGCACCCCCAAGGTGCGCCGGAGGCCGCCTCGGAGGCGGAATCCGCGCAAGGTAGCAAAACTACAGCAATCGCACAAGAGCACTGTCACCCGGTCGCGCTTTTCGCGACGGTGGTCATGACGCGACCACTCCACTTTCGTTGGCAAGCGCTTGTCACCAATCACTTTTCCCTTCCCATCCATGCCACCGATGGCTCTAAAAATCACTGTAGTCTCACTACAGCGTCGGGTGCCAAGACCAAGGCACAGCTAGGGGCGAACCCTTCCGGCGCTCCCGGGCGTGGAGGCCATAATCGCCCCTTCCCCGCCGCCGCCGCGCCACCCGGATCCGCCCGGATCGATTCCAGGCCCGAGGCGGCCAGCACCTCTCCTTCATGCGTGAATTCGACAGTCCCCGGCTGATCGCCGACATCGGCGGCACCTTCGCCCGCTTCGCCCTGGAGACCTCCCCGGGAGAGTTCGAGCACATCGCGCTGCTGCGCTGCGCCGAGCACGCCGACTTCCACGCCGCCGTGCGGGCCTTCATGGACCGGTTGCCGCGCCAGCTGCGGGTGGCGCACGCGGCGATCGCGATCGCCAACCCGGTCGAGGGCGACCAGGTGCGGATGACCAACTACCACTGGCAGTTCTCGATCGAGGAAGCGCGCCAGCGCCTCGGCCTGGACACGCTGGTGGTCGTCAACGACTTCACCGCGCTGGCGATGGCGCTGCCACGGCTGCGGGGCGGCGAGATCCGCCAGATCGGCGGCGGCGAGCCGCGCGCCCACAGCGTGATCGGGCTGCTGGGCTCGGGTTCGGGCCTGGGCGTGTCGGGCCTGATCCCGGCGGGCGAAGGCTGGATCTCGCTGGGCTCCGAAGGCGGCCACACCAACTTCGCGCCGCGCGACGAACGCGAGATCGCGCTGCTGCGCTTCGCCTGGAACGAGTACGAGCACGTCTCCTTCGAGCGGCTGCTGTCCGGCCCCGGCCTGGAGCTGATGCACCGCGCGATGGCGGACTACCTCAAGCGCCCGTCGGAGCCGCTGAGCGCGCCGGAGATCACCGCCCGCGCGCTGGAGGCCACCGACCCGGTCTGCGAGGAGACGCTGGAGCTCTTCTGCACGCTGCTGGGCACGGCCGCGGCCAATCTGGCGGTGACGCTGGGTGCCTTGGGCGGCATCTACATCGGCGGCGGCATCGTGCCGCGGCTGGGCGAGTATTTCGACCGCTCGCGCTTCCGCGCCCGCTTCGAGGACAAGGGCCGCTTCTCCGACTACGTCGCCGCGATTCCCACCTTCGTGATCACCGCCGAGCACGCCACCTTCAAGGGCGCGTCGGCGATCCTGGAGGCGCAGCTGCGCAGCCTGCAGACCAGCGGCGGCGCGTCGGCGATCGTCGGCCAGATCCGCCGTGCACGCGACGGCCTGTCGCCGGCCGAGCAGCGCGTCGCGGACCATGTGCTGGCGCATTCGCGCAAGGTGCTGAACGATCCGATCGCCGAGATCGCCAAGGCCGCCAACGTCAGCCAGCCGACGGTGATCCGCTTCTGCCGCTCGCTGGGCTGCGAGGGGCTGTCCGACTTCAAGCTGCGGCTGGCGTCGGGCCTGACGGGCACGGTGCCGGTCAGCCACACGCAGGTGACGCAGGACGACTCGATGGTCGAGCTCGGCGAGAAGGTGCTGGGCAACACCGCGTCGGCGATCCTGCAGGTGCGCAGCCAGCTCAACCGCGACATGATCGACCGCAGCATCGAGCTGCTGCTGAAGGCCTCGCGCATCGAGTTCTTCGCGATCGGCCATTACGGCGTGGTCGCGCAGGATGCGCAGTTCAAGTTCCTGCGCCTGGGCGTGGCCTGCAACGCCTACGTGGAGCCGCGGCTGCAGCTGCTGGCGGCGCAGACGCTCAAGCCCGGCGACGTGGCGGTGCTGATCAGCAGCAGCGGCAAGCTGCCGGAGCTGATCGCGGTGGCCGACGCGGCGCGCGAGCGCGGCGCCCATGTGGTGGCGATCACCGCCAGCCAGTCGCCGCTGGCGAAGAAGGCCGACGCGGCGCTGATCGTCGACCACGTCGAGGACGTCGCGACGCACCTGCCGATGATCAGCCGCATCCTGCACCTGCTGGTGATCGACATGCTGGCGGTGGGCGTGGCGATGCGGCGCGATCCGGCGGGACCGGCCGGCGCGGTGCTCGGCGCCGCGCATCCGGACCTGGACGAGACCGACGAGGACGGCCGCGTCAGCGCGCGCCGCGCGGCGCCGGGCGTCAGCCTGGCCTCGCCGCTGGCCAAGCTCACGGCGCACAGCCGCTGAGCGCGCCGCATCCGCGCGGCTCCTGACCGACCAGGCGCGCCCTGCCTGCGTCCGTGCGGCGCAGCGAACGCATCGCAGCGCCTGCCCGGCGAGCTCCACCGCCGGCGGCCATCACCAGTCCGCGAGCACCTCTTCCGCCAGCCCGAACGCGGTGCTCGCGCCGGTGCCGCCGGTCACCATCACCAGCCGCGTGCGCGGGTCCGGCGCCTCCACCAGGCACGGCACCTCGGCGCTGACCGGGTACACGCCGGTCCAGCGCTCGACGATCTCCAGGGACGGCAACGCCAGCTGCCGGTGCAGCTCGTCGAGGATCAGCCGGTCCACCGCCTCGCTGGCGAAGGGCGGCAGCACCGGCCCGTAGTGGTGCGAGTCGCCGACGACCAGCGAGCCGTCCGCGCTCTGCACCACGATCAAATGGATGCCATGCGCCAGCGCGTCGTGCCGCTCGGCCGACAGGCGCTCGAGCAGCGGCCGCGCCTGCGGCAGCGCCGCGTAGCCCTCGTAGCGCACCAGGCTCAGGTCGGCCATCAGCGCCGCGTTCAGCCGGAAGCCCGCCGGGGGCTTCACCCGCAGCATCTGCAGCTGGCACAGCGACAGCGCATGGGGCGTCCAGCGCTCGGCGAAAAGACCGTGCAGTTCCGCGCCCGAGCACACCGCCACGCGCTCCGCGCGGTAGCTCGCCCGCGACGTGCGCACGTGCGGGGCTTCGGCCTCGAGCACCGATTCGCCGAAGCGAAATTCGACGCCATGCCGCTCGGCCAGCCAAGCCGCGATGCGCGGGATCGCCTCGCGCGACTCGACGCGCAACTCGTGCGGGCTGTAGAGGCCGCCGCGCAGACCCTCGGCCCGCAGGCCCGGCTGCCGCGCCAGCGCTGCGGCGGCATCGAGCCGCTCGCAGCCCTCGCCCATCTCGGTGGCCAGGAAGGCCTCCAGGATCGCTTCCGAGGCCTCGTGACGCGCGGCGACCAGCAGGCCGGCGTGCTCGATGCGCAGGCCGGCCTGCGGCGCGAGCTCGGCCCACAACTCACGCGAGCGCCGCGCGCGCCGCCAGTGCGCGCCGCGCTGCTGGCCGGTCACGGTGACGAAACCGAAGTTGCGGATCGAGGCGCCGATGCAGGCGGCATCGCGCTCGACAACGACGACGCGCCAGCCGCGCCTGGCGCCAGCCCAGGCATGAGCCAGGCCGACGATGCCGGCACCAACCACGAGGAGATCACAGTTCATGGGAATGTCAGTCAAGTGAAGCAGTCTCTCCCTCTCCGCTCGCGCTT